>NZ_JBEZKS010000013.1:0-153102 GCF_040651775.1 Streptomyces sp. NPDC048383 | reverse complement strand
GTACGCGAAAGGGGCGCCCCCGAGGGGGCGCCCCTTTCGCGTACGCCGAACGGTGCGACGCGGGCCGCGCCGGGCCCCACCCGGCCCGTCCGGGGCCCGAGCCCCTCCCGGAGGCCCGGGACGCGGACCTCCGGGACGGGACGTAGGACGGGTGGGACGGGTGGGACGGGTGCGACGGGCCCTGCCGGTCAGACCTTGACCGGTTCGGCCGGGTCCTGGGTGTCGGCCTGCGCCGGGACGGGCGCCCGCCGGGCCGCCCTCTTCGCCCGGCGGCGCTCCTTGCGGAGCTCGACCATCGTGTAGAGGGTCGGCACCAGCAGCAGGGTCAACAGGGTGGAGCTGACCAGACCGCCGATGACCACCACCGCGAGCGGCTGCGAGATGAAGCCGCCCTCGCCGGTGACGCCGAGCGCCATCGGGAGCAGCGCGAAGATCGTCGCCAGGGCGGTCATCAGGATCGGGCGGAGCCGGTGACGGCCGCCCTCGACGACCGCCTCGACCACGCCGAGGCCCTGGGCGCGGTACTGGTTGACCAGGTCGATCAGGACGATCGCGTTGGTCACCACGATGCCGATGAGCATCAGCATGCCGATCATCGCCGGGACGCCCATGGGGGTGCCGGTGAGGATCAGCAGGCCGAGCGCGCCGGTGGCCGCGAAGGGGATCGAGACGAGCAGGATCAGCGGCTGGACCAGCGAGCGGAACGTCGCGACCAGCAGCATGAAGACGATCGCGATGGCCGCGAGCATGGCCAGGCCGAGCGAGCCGAAGGCCTCGTCCTGGTCCTCGGAGACGCCGCCGATGGAGGCCGAGGCCCCGGCGGGCAGGTCCAGCGCCTTGATCTTCGTCTGGAGGGTGGAGCTGACGGCGCCGGTGTTCTCGCCGACGGGCCGGGCGGTGATGGTGGCGGCGCGGGCGCCGTCGATCCGGGTCATCGCGACCGGGCCGGGCACGACCTTGACCTCGGCGATGTCACCGAGCTTGACCGGACCGACCTGGAGGGCCTGGAGCTCGGCCAGGGTGGTGGCCGGGTTGGCGGAGCGGATGACGATGTCCCGCTCGGTGTCGTCCAGTACGGCCTTGCCCGCCGGGTTGCCCCGGACGGCCTGCGCGACGACCGCGCCGAGCGTGGCCTGGTCCAGGCCCGCGTCGGCGGCCTTGGGCGTGGCGGTGACGGAGATGCGGGGCACCGACTGGGCCAGGTCGCTCTGGACGTCGGTGACGTCCTTGAGGGCCGCGACCTCGGTGCGGACCTGCTCGGCGGCCTTCGCCAGGGTGGCTCCGTCGCCGGCCTTGACGACCACGCTGAGGTTCTGGCTGCCGAAGCCGTCGCCGGCGGCGATGCGGGTGCTGCCGATGCCGTCGAGCTTCGCCAGTCCGCCCTCGATGCGCTTCTTGACGGCGTCCGCGTCGCCGGAGTCCTTCAGCGTGACCTGGTACGAGGCCTGGTTGGAGCCCGTACCACCGCCGAAGGCGGCCATGAAGCCGGAGGAGCCGACGGTGACCTGGTAGCTCTTGACGCCGTCCACGGAGCCGAGCAGCTTCTCGATCTTGCGGCTGGACTCGTCGGCGGCGGACAGCGAGGTCCCGGGGGCCAGCTCCTGCTTGACCGTCAGGACGTCCTGCTCCCCCTGGTCGAAGAAGTTGGTCTTCAGCAGCGGGGTCATCCCGAACGTGCCGATCAGGACGACCACCGCGAGGGCCACACTGGTCAGCCGGCGCCGGGTGGCGAAGCCCAGGACCCGTACGTAGAGGCGCTGGAGGCGGCTGTTGGCCTCCTTCTCCTCGGCTTCGCGGCGGGCCTCGGCGGCGCTCTCGGCGTCCCCGGCGATCACGCCCTTCGGCGCGCTCAGGAACCAGTACGACAGGACCGGAACGACCGTCAGCGACACGAGCAGCGAGGCCAACAGGGCCGCGGTGACGGTGAGGGAGAAGGAGCCGAAGAGTTCGCCGATCATGCCGCCGGTCAGGCCGATGGGCAGGAAGACGGCGACGGTGGTGAGCGTGGAGGAGGTGACCGCGCCGGCCACCTCCTTGACCGCGGTGAGGATCGCCGCCTCGCGCTCCTCGCCGTAGCCGAGGTGGCGCTTGATGTTCTCCAGGACCACGATCGAGTCGTCGACGACCCGGCCGATGGCGATGGTGAGCGCGCCCAGCGTCAGCATGTTCAGCGACAGGTCGCGGGTCCAGAGCACGATGAGCGCGAGGACCACGGACAGCGGGATGGAGACCGCGGTGACCAGGGTGGAGCGCAGCGACGCGAGGAAGACCAGGATCACGATCACCGCGAAGACCAGGCCGAGCAGGCCCTCGGTGGTGAGGCTGGAGATGGACTTGGCGACGGCCGGGCCCTGGTCGCTGACCACGGTCAGGTCGGCGCCGGAGCCGAGGGTGGAACGCAGCTCGGGCAGCTTGTCCTTGACCGCGTCCGAGATGGCGACGGCGCTGCCGTCCTTATCCATCGTCATGACGACGGCGAGGCTGGGCTTGCCGTTGGTGCGGGTGATGGAGGCGGCCGCGGCCGGCTCCTGCTTCACGGCGGCGACGTCACCGAGGCGGACGGCGGGCTTCCCGGGGCCGGGGCTCAGCCGCAGGTCCTCGACCTGGGCGAGCGAGGTGTAGCCGGCGCCGACGCGGACGGTGCGGTTCTTGCCCTCCTCGTCGAAGGAACCGGCGGGGACGGCGGCGCCGCCCGCCTGGAGGCCCTTGGCGACGGAGGCGCCGTCGAGGCCGGCGGCCGCGAGCTTGGCGTTGTCGGGGGTGACGGTGACCTGGAGGTCCCGGACGCCGTCGACGCTGACCTGACCGACGCCGTCGATGTCCTCCAGGACGGGGAGGACGGAGCGCTCCAGCTGGTCGGCGAGCGCCTGCTGGTCCTTGTCGGAGGTGACGGCGAGGATCACGGTCGGGATGTCGTCGGTGGAACCGGCGACCACCTGCGGGTCCACCTCGGCGGGCAGCCGCACGCGGGCCCGGTTGACGGCCTGCTGGACGTCGGCGACGAGCTGCTTGGTGCCGCTGTCGCCGTAGTCGAAGGTGGCCCGGATGAGGGCGTTGCCCTCGCTCGCGGTGGAGGTGATGCCGGTGATGCCGTCGACGCCCTTGAGGGTGGCCTCGATCGGCTCGACGACCTGCTTCTCGACGACGTCCGGCGAGGCGCCCTGGTACGGCGCGAGCACGGACACCATGGGCAGTTCGATGGAGGGCAGCAGCTGCTGCTTGAGCTGAGGGATGGCTATGGCGCCGAAGACGAGCGCGACGATCGACACGAGGCCGACCAGCGCTCTCTGGGCCAGGCTGAATCGGGACAGCCAGGACATGGGTGGGATCTCTCTGCAGTGACGTATACGAGGGCGTGCCGTCGGGCACACGCGAGGCAACGCCAGACTTCCGTACGCGCGGGCGCGGTTGCGTCGCCCCCAGGTCCCGTCCTTATGCGCGGCATACCGCACCCGCAGTAGTCCGTCCTACTGCGCGGCCCGGCGGATCACCCCGGGGATCAGTCGGAGCGGGGCCGCACCAGACCCGATTCGTACGCCACGACCACCAGTTGGGCCCGGTCCCGGGCGCCGAGCTTGGCCATGGCCCGGTTGACGTGGGTCTTGACGGTCAGCGGGCTGACCTCCAGGCGGGCGGCGATGCCGTCGTTGGACAGGCCCGCGGCGACGTGGACGAGGACCTCGCGTTCGCGGCCGGTCAGGGCGGCGAGCCGTTCGGCGTGCGCGGAGCCGGCGGCGGGGGCCTCGGCGTGGCCGCCCTGGGCGAGGAAGCTGGCGATCAGGCCCTTGGTCGCGGCCGGGGACAACAGGGCCTCGCCGGCGGCGGCGACGCGGATGGCGTTGAGCAGCTCGTCGGGCTCGGCACCCTTGCCGAGGAAGCCGGAGGCGCCGGCGCGCAGGGCGGCGGCGACGTACTCGTCGACCTCGAAGGTGGTCAGCATGACGACGCGGACCCCGGCGAGGTCCGGGTCCGCGCTGATCATGCGGGTGGCGGCGAGGCCGTCGGTGCCGGGCATCCGGATGTCCATCAGGACGACGTCGGCCCGCCGTTCGCGGGCGAGGGCGTACGCCTGGGCGCCGTCGGAGGCCTCCCCGACGACGAGCATGTCGGGTTCGGAGTCGACGAGCACCTTGAACGCGCTGCGCAGCAGCGCCTGGTCGTCGGCGAGCAGCACCCTGATGGGGCCGCCGTCCTGGGTCTGCTCCACGCTCTCGTCCACGCCCCGAACGTACACGGCCGCGCCGCGTGACCGGCGGGACGGGTGCGGGGCGGGTACGGGACGGGGTCAGCCCAGGGCGAGGAGGACGAGCGCGGTGGTGGCGGCGACCTCGCAGACGGCTCCGAACACGTCGCCGGTGACGCCGCCGAAGCGGCGCACGCAGCGGCGCAGCAGCAACTCGGCGGCGGCCAGGGCGGCCAGGACCGAAGCGGCGTACTGGAGGGCCGTGGGCAGGCCCAGCGGGAGGGCGGCCAGGGCGGCGGCGGCCGTGACCAGGCCGGCCACGGCCAGGGCGGCGCGGCACGGGACGACGCCCGCGACGGCCGCGCCGAGTCCTCCGGGGCGGGCGGCGGGAACCCCCGCGCGGGAGGCGAGGGTCATCGCGAGCCGGGCGGCGACGGCGGCGGCCACGCCGGCGAGCGCGCCCCGGACCCAGCTGTCGGCGTACACGTCGGCGAGGGCGGCCGTCTGCACGAGGAGGACGATCAGCAGGGCGATGACCCCGAAGGGGCCGATGTCGGACTGCTTCATGATCCGCAGGGCGGCCTCGGCGGGCTTGGCGCTGCCGAGTCCGTCGGCGGTGTCGGCAAGGCCGTCGAGGTGCAGGCCCCGGGTCAGTGCGGCCGGTACGGCGACGGTGACCGCGGCGGCGAGCAGCGGGCCGCCGCCGAGGAGGAGCAGGAGGACGCCGGGCACGGCGGCGAGCAGGCCCACGGCGAGCCCGGCGACGGGCGCGCAGGCCATGCCGGTACGGGCGGCCGGCCGGTCCCAGCGGGTGATGCGCGCGGGCAGCACGGTCAGCGTGCCGAACGCGAAGCGGAGCCCGTCGGGCAGGGAGGCGCGCTCGCCGGGCGGCACGGGGGGCGGATCGTCGAACGAATCTTTCATCGGCGGGAACGCTACCCGCTCGCGCCGGGCGGTAAATTGCGTATTACGTGCCAAATCGGGAGCCGCTACACAGAGAGCTGGTGCGATGGGTCACTGGTGGTACCGCAACATCGTCGAACCGGGGAAGCTCCCGCTGTTGCTCGCCCTGCTGTCCTTCGTGACCTCGTTCCTCGTCACCCGGGTGATCACGCGGCTGATCCGCGCGGGCCGGGGGCCCTTCAAGAACATCACCCCGGGCGGGGTCCACGTCCACCACGTGGTGCCGGGCGTGATCCTCGTGATCATCGGGGGGTTCGGTGCGGTCGGCAGCGGTCGGCACGGCTTCGGGGCGGCCCTGTCGGCGGTGCTCTTCGGACTCGGCGCCGGCCTGGTGCTGGACGAGTTCGCGCTCATCCTGCACCTCGACGACGTGTACTGGAGCGAGCAGGGCCGCAAGAGCGTGGAGGTCGTGGTGGTCACGGCGGCGCTGGTGGCCCTGGTGCTGGGCGGTTTCCTGCCCTTCGGGGTCAACGAGCTGACCGCGGACGAACGGCAGAACCGCGGGCTCGTGGTCATGAACACCGCCACGAACTTCTTCCTCACCCTGATCGCCCTGTGGAAGGGCAAGGCACGCACCGCGATCTTCGGCCTGGTGGTGCCCTTCGTCGCGCTGATCGGCGCGGTACGCCTGGCCCGGCCCGGTTCCCCGTACGCCAAGCGGTTCTACGTGAACCGCCCGCGCGCCCGGGCCAAGGCGGGGCTGCGCGCCTTCCACCACGACCGCCGGTGGGCGCACCCGCGCCGCCGGTTCGAGAACTTCATCGGCGGGACCCCGGACCCGGAGCGGACGGCCCTGGAGAAACCGGAGCCGCCGCGGTGACCGGGACCGGACGGCCGGACGCGATGGGCCCGCCCCCGACGGGGGCGGGCCCATCGCACGTCGGTTTCCCGGTCCGCGGCCGATCGGGAGCGGTCGGGTGCGCGGTCAGCCCGGGATCAGGCCGTCGTCGCGCAGCATGGACCTGACCTCGTCCAGCGTGGCGCCCGGTCCGGGCAGGATCAGCTCGGACGGCTCCAGCGCGTCGTCCGGGAGCGGCTCGCCGAGGCGCCGGACGGCTTCCAGCAGGGCGCCCAGCGTCCGCCGGAAGCCCTCCTCGTCGCCGCGCTCCATCTCGGCGAGCAGTTCGTCGTCCAGCGCGTTGAGCTCGGTGAAGTGGCTGTCGGCCATCTCCACCTGGCCTTCCCCCATGATGCGGACAATCATGACGGGCCCCGTCCTACTGCTTGTCGAACCGGTGCTGGGTCGGCGACGGCCGGCCCTCGCCGGGGGCGCCGCCCTCGATCGCCTGCTGCTGGGCCGACGGGCCGCCCGCCAGCTCGGCCTTCATGCGCTGGAGCTCCAGCTCGACGTCGGTGCCGCCGGAGAGGCGGTCCAGTTCGGCCTGGATGTCGTCCTTGGAGCCCAGTCCGCTGCGGTCGTCGAGCGCGCCGGACGCCAGCAGCTCGTCGATCGCCCCGGCCCGGGCCTGGAGCTGGGCGGTCTTGTCCTCGGCCCGCTGGATCGCGAGGCCGACGTCGCTCATCTCCTCGGAGATGCCGGAGAAGGACTCGGCGATCCGGGTCTGCGCCTGGGCCGCGGTGTAGGTGGCCTTGATGGTCTCCTTCTTGGTGCGGAAGGCGTCCACCTTGGCCTGCAGCCGCTGGGCGGCGAGGGTCAGCTTCTCCTCCTCGCCCTGGAGGGTCTGGTGCTGCACCTCCAGGTCGCTGACCTGCTGCTGGAGCGAGGCCCGGCGGGACAGCGCCTCGCGGGCGAGGTCCTCACGGCCGAGGGCGAGGGCCTTGCGGCCCTGGTCCTCCAGCTTGGCGGACTGCCCCTGGAGCTGGTTCAGCTGCAGTTCCAGGCGCTTGCGGGAGGTCGCCACGTCGGCGACGCCGCGGCGCACCTTCTGCAACAGTTCCAACTGCTTCTGGTACGAGTAGTCAAGGGTCTCGCGCGGGTCCTCGGCCCGGTCAAGGGCCTTGTTCGCCTTCGCGCGGAAGATCATCCCCATACGCTTCATGACACCGCTCATGGGCTTCGCGCGCCCCCTTCTGACGGACTTCGCTCAAGGTCACCGACAGGACCCACAGTACGGGCCCTGTCTCCATTACCGCACTGATCGAGTACGGATGCGCTCCTCCTCCAGGACGACTACGCCCGCACCGTGTCAGGCGTAAGGAGTAGGTGATCCCCGAGAACCCCGGATGCTCCGGGGATACCCGGGAGTGCCCACGGGGAACCGCTACTGGGAAGACGCCCGCCGTTGCCGGATCGTTCCCCGCCGGGGTGGGGTGCGTGCCCTGGACCACGTAGGCTTGGGTTTTGTGTTTGGTAGCCGCTCCTCCAAGGAAGAGAAGGCCGCCGCCACCGACAAGGTGAGCGCCGACCTCTCGCAGCCCCGTAACCCGCAGGCCCCGAAGGGCCGCCCGACGCCGAAGCGTGCTGTGGCCCAGTCGGGGCGCAAGGCCGTGGTGGCCTCGACCGGCAACCGCAAGGAGGACGCCAAGCGAGCCCGTGAGCGCCGTCGCGTGGAGATGGCCAAGCAGCGCGAGGCGCTGGCCAGTGGCGACGAGCGCTACCTGCCCGTCCGCGACAAGGGCCCCGTACGCCGGTACGTCCGCGACTTCGTGGACTCCCGCTTCTCCGTCGCCGAGATGTTCCTGCCGCTCGCGGTGATCATCCTGGTGCTGAGCATGGTCCGGGTGCCTTCGATCCAGAACATCGCCCTGATGCTGTGGCTCGGCGTGATCGTCCTGATCGTCATCGACTCCATCGGCCTCGTGATCCGGCTCCGCAAGGCGCTCAACGAGCGCTTCGCGGACGAGCCCCGTCGCGGCGCCGTCGCGTACGGCCTGATGCGCACCCTCCAGATGCGCCGGCTGCGCCTGCCGAAGCCCCAGGTCAAGCGCGGGGAACGACCCTGACCGCAGGGACGCCCCCGGCGCCCGGCCGGGCCGGGACCCCGGGGGACGGCTTCGCCGGCGGCTCCCGGCTATGGCTCGAAGGTCTCGGCGGACTGCGCAACGCCGTCCGTCAGGAACTCGTCGGCCGGCAGGTCGAGGAACAGATCACGCACCGCTTCCCGGTCGGGCAGCGGCTGCGGGTCCTCGACGTCGGCATGGGGCAGGGCACCCAGGCGCTGCGCCTGGCGCGCGCCGGGCACAAGGTCACCGGCCTGGAACAGGACCCGGAGATGCTGGAGGTCGCGCGGGCGGCCCTGGCCGCGGAACCCGCCGGGATCCGTGACCGGGTCCGGCTGCTGGAGGGTGACGGTCGGGAGACCGGCGCCCACTTCGGGCCGGGCAGCTTCGACGTGGTGCTCTGCCACGGGGTCCTGATGTACGTGGCCGAACCCGACGCCATGCTGGCCGGGCTCGCCCGCATGCTGGCCCCGGGCGGCCTGCTGTCCCTGCTCGTGCGCAACGGCGACGCCCTCGCCATGCGGCCGGGCCAGGCCGGTGACTGGACGGCCGCGCTGGCCGCCTTCGACACCGTCGACTACACGAACCGGCTCGGCCTCCACGTACGGGCCGACCGGCTGGCCGGCCTGACGGCGACCCTGTCCGGGATCGGGGCGCCCCTGCACACCTGGTACGGGGTGCGGGTCTTCACCGACGGCACCGAGGCCGGGAACGCACTGCCCCGCGACGAGGAACTGGAGCGGCTGCTGGCCGCCGAGGAACGCGCCGGGCGGACCGACCCGTACCGCGCGGTCGCGGCGCTGCTGCACCTGTGCGGGGTCCGCGGCTGACGCCGCCCCGGAGCGTCCGCCCCGGCCCTCGGGCCGGGGACGGGCGACCTGTTGCCGGATCAGGCGTCGAGAGCCGCTCGCAGGCTCATCGTGTACAGCTCGGTGCCGGCGTCGTCGGACAGCTTCACCTGCTCGGTACCGCCCTCCAGCAGGTCCTTCCAGTACTCACCGATCCAGGACTCCGCGTCCCCCTGCGTGGTGAACTCCTCCGGTGTCACCGCCGGAGTGGTCTCGGTGCCCTCGGCCGTCTCGAACCGCCACGTCCACGCCATGTCCGCCTCCGCTGCTCGTCCGCTCTTGCACGTTGAGTGTGCCCGCAGAGTAACCGGGCGCGCAGCAGTCCCGAGGACGCGGGAGGATCTCCGTGTGGAACTCACTCTGCTCGGCACCGGTACACCCGAAGGACTGCCCCGCCCCGGCTGTCCCTGCGCCGCCTGCGCGGTCTCCGTGGGCACCCGGTCCCGCGCGGCGACCGCCGTGCTCGTGGACGGGGCGCTGCTCCTCGACCTGACCCCCGGGGCCGTGCTGGCCGGGGCCCGGGCCGGCCATTCGCTGGCCGGCGTACGGCAGGTGCTGCTCACCCATCCGCACGACGGGCCGCCCGTCGAGCTGCCGCCGGGGCTGCCTGCGGCCGGGCGGGTCCCGGACGGGCGTGAGGTCACGGTGATCAGCGGGCACCGGGTGCGGGCGGTCCCGATGGACGCGCCGGGCACCGGCTACGACGTCACCGGCCCCGACGGCAGCCGGCTGCTGTACCTGCCGCCGGGCGGGGCGCCGGCCGGGACCAACGGGACGACGGCGCGGCGCGCGTACGACATGGTGCTGGCCGACGTGACGGGCCGGCCCGAGGCGCTGGCGCGGCTGCGGGCGAGCGGGGCGATCGGCCCGGCCACCGACGTGATCGCCGTGCACCTGGACCACGACACCCCGCCGGGGCGGGAACTGGAGCGCCGCTGCGCGGCCGCCGGAGCGCGGGTCGTGCCGGACGGCACCACGGTGGTGGTCGGCGACTACCACGAGGGGCCGTACGTGCCGCGCCGGACCCTCGTGCTGGGCGGCGCCCGCTCGGGCAAGTCCTACGAGGCGGAGCGGCGGCTGGCCGGCTACCCGGAGGTGGTCTACGTGGCCACGGGCGGCACCCGCGCCGGTGACTCGGAGTGGGCCCAGCGGGTCGGTCTGCACCGGGAGCGGCGGCCGGCGAGCTGGCGGACGACGGAGACCTGCGAACTGGTACCGCTGCTGGAGGCGCCCGGGCCGGCCCTGCTGATCGACTGCCTCGCGCTGTGGCTGACCGACGCGATGGACCGGGTCGGGGCCTGGGACGACGCGGTGTGGGCGACCGACGGGCGGCAGCGGCTGCGCGAGCGGGTCGCCGACCTGGTGGCGGCCGTCCGCGCGACGCGTCGCCCGGTGGTGCTGGTCAGCAACGAGGTGGGTTCGGGGGTGGTCCCGGCGACCGCGTCGGGGCGCCGGTTCCGGGACGAGCTGGGGCGGCTGAACAACGCGGTGGCCGGCGAGTGCGAGCACGTCCTGCTGGTCGTCGCGGGACAGGTCGCGGTGCTCAAGGAGTAGCGCCGGGCCCCCGGGCCCGACCCGGGCCGAACCGGCCCCGGACGGGCCCGTCGACCCCGCGCGCGGGGGGCTTGGGCAGGGCCTCACCGGCTGTACGCTCTGGCAGATGACCACGCTGAATCTCGACGACTTCTCCGATCTGATCGAGCGCCCCGACGGGGGCGTCCGGCGTGACGCCGAGGATCGCCGTGAGCGCCTGGTGGTGCCGCCCGGCGCCCTGGGCCGGCTCGACGAACTCGCCGAGTGGCTGGCCGCGGCGCAGGGCCGGGTCCCGGTCCGGCCCCTGGAGCGGCCGCGCGTGGTGCTGTTCGCCGCCGACCACGGCATCGCCGCCGAGGGCGTCTCCGCCCGGCCCGCCGGCAGCGCCCACGCACTGGTCCGCTCCGTCCTCGACGGGAACAGCCCGGTGGCCATCCTGGCCGACCGGTTCGGCGCCGGCGTACGGATCGTCGACGCGGGTCTGGACTGCGATCCCGAACTGCTGCCCGAGGACGTCGTGCGCCACCGCGTCCGGCGCGGCAGCGGTCGGATCGACCGCGAGGACGCCCTGACGATCGAGGAGGCGCGGGCCGCCCTGACACTCGGCATCCGCATCGCCGACGAGGAGGCCGACTCCGGTACGGACCTGGTCGTCCTCGGGGACCTGAGCGTGGGCGGCACCACGGTGGCCGCCACCCTCGTCGCCGCGCTCTGCGGCACGGACGCCTCCGTGGTCACCGGCCGCGGCGGGGTCGCGATCGACGACCTGACCTGGATGCGCAAGTGCGCCGCGATCCGGGACGCGCTGCGCCGGGCCCGTCCGGTCCTCGGCGACCAGGTGGCCCTGTTGGCGACGGTCGGCGGCGCGGACGTCGCCGCGATCACCGGGTTCCTCCTCCAGTGCGCGGTGCGCCGTACGCCCGTCATCCTTGACGGTGTCGTCTCGGCGGCGTGCGGACTGGTCGCCCAACGCGCCGCGTTCCGCGCTCCGGACTGGTGGTTGGCGGGTCAGGCCGGTGGCGAACCGGGCCAGGCGAAGGCGCTCGATCGGATGGCACTCAACCCCGTGCTCGACCACGGCGTCACAGTGGGAGAAGGAACCGGGGCATTGCTGGCGCTCCCCCTGGTCCAGGCGGCAGCCGCACTCGCGGCGGACCTCCCGGAGCGGGCCGTGGAAGCGCCGGTGGACTGAGGCGACGGGCACCGCGGACCTGACCGGTCCGCGGCGCCCGCGACGCCTGTGGACTGCGATGCCCCATATCATCGCTTTTCATGGGAGAGGTCCGCTTGACCAGCGCAGAGACCGACCGGAGCCTCGATCAGGCGGCCGGCAAGGGTGCCGACGGCAGGAAGGATTCCGGCGGCGACCCCGCCGGAAGGCCGGAGACCCGCAGGGGGACCCCCCGCTCGCGGCGCGCCGCGGGCTTCGCGGTCTGGTACCTGCGGGCCGTCACCTTCATCAACTTCCTCAGCGCGGTGTGGCTGTCGCTGGGCCAGGACCTGCGGCGGCACAACACCGCCGACTTCTACACCCCGTACCTGCTCACCGCCGGCTTCGCCTCCGGACTCTTCTCGCTGCTGCTCGCGGTCACCATGGGCCGCCGCAAGCGGGCCGCCTGGATCCTCAACCTCGTCGTCAGCGGACTGCTGCTGCTGGCCTTCGCGGTCGCCGCCCTCGCCCCCTGCTCCGGTGGCGAACTCGACTTCTGCTACCCGGAGTTCCGCGACCACGCGCAGAACTGGGTCTCGCTCGCCCTGACCGCCGCCTTCGTCGGCGCCCTGCTGCTGGGCCGCCACGAGTTCTACGCCAAGGGCGACCGCTCGAACCCGAAGCTGGCGACCGCGGTCGGCGCCGTCGGCCTGCTCGTCACCTCGCTGATCGCCGCCCTCCTCGTCGGCGCGACCAACTCCGACGCCGACCGGGCCGACGCGACGTTCCTGGCCCGCTGGCGGTACGGCGTGATGCGGCTGATCACCCTGGCGCCCGACGACAAGGCGTACAACGCGATCACCACGCCCGGCTGGGTCGACGTCTTCATCAACGTGATGTCGATGCTGCTGCTGCTCGCCGTGCTCTTCGCCGCGTTCCGCTCGCGCCGGGCCGTCGACGCGCTCACCGCCGAGGACGAGGAACGGCTGCGGGCGCTGCTCGCCAAGCAGGGCGACCGCGACTCCCTCGGCTACTTCGCGCTGCGCCGCGAGAAGTCCGTCATCTGGTCCCCCACCGGGAAGGCCGCCGTCACCTACCGGGTCGTCGGCGGGGTCTCGCTGGCCTCCGGCGACCCCATCGGCGACCCCGAGGCCTGGCCCGGGGCGATCGAACCGTGGCTGGCGCAGGCCCGCGAGCACGGCTGGGTGCCGGCCGTGATGGGCGCGAGCGAGGAAGCCGGGCAGATCTACGCCCGACACGGCCTGGACGCCCTGGAACTCGGCGACGAAGCCATCGTGGAGACCGCCGAGTTCACCCTGGACGGCCGGGCCATGCGCACCGTCCGCCAGGCCTACAACCGGGTCAAGCGGGCCGGGTACACCGTCCGGATCCGGCGGCACCGCGACATCCCCGCCGCCGAGATGAAGGTCCTGCTGGAGCGGGCCGACGACTGGCGCGACGGCGCGACCGAGCGCGGCTTCTCCATGGCACTGGGCCGGCTGGGCGACCCGGACGACGGCCAGTGCGTGATGTTGGAGTGCACCGACGGGAACGGCGACCTGCGCGCCGTGCTGTCCTTCGTGCCGTGGGGACCCAAGGGGCTCTCCCTCGACCTGATGCGCCGTGACCGCGATTCCGAGAACGGTCTGATGGAGTTCATGGTCATCGAACTCCTGGAACGCTCCAAGGAGATCGGCGTCACCCAGGTCTCGCTGAACTTCGCGATGTTCCGTTCCGTCTTCGAGCGGGGGTCCAGGCTCGGCGCGGGTCCGGTGCTGCGCATGTGGCGTTCGCTGCTGAGCTTCTTCTCCCGCTGGTGGCAGATCGAGTCCCTCTACCGGGCCAACGCCAAATACCGGCCGATCTGGGAACCGCGGTTCATGCTCTTCGAGAAGAGTTCCGACCTGCTGCGGATCGGCATCGCGGCGGGTCGGGCCGAGGGCTTCCTGGAGGCACCCGGCCTGCCGAAGTGGCTGCATCGCAGACATCTGGAGACGATGAGGTGACAGCACGGACGACGGCCCCCCTGCGACGCTTCGCCCACCGGGAGTGGGGTCCCCTGTTCGGGACCGTCCGGGACGCGCTCGTACGGGACGGGTGGCGGGCCGTCCCGATGACGATCGGCGCGGTGGGCCTGACGTCCGTCTTCCAGATCGTGCAGAACACCTCCTGGGGCTTCCAACCGGTCCAGGACCTCGGCTCGGTCAAAGCCGCCGATCCGTTGTGGTTGGCGCTGCTGCGCACCCCGCTGTCGCTGTGCGTGCCGGCGCTGGACCTGCCCGTGTGGGGGGCGCTCGCCCAGATCCTGCTGGTCTTCGGGATCTCGGAGATCTGCGTCGGCTGGTGGCGGACCCTGCTCATCGGGTACGTCGCCACCCTCGCCGGCACCACGTACGCCCGGATCGGCCTCTCGCTGGGCTCCGACCACCCCCTCGGCCTGCCGGAGTCCGACCGGATCGTCAACGACACCGGGCCCTCCGCGGCCGTCGTCGGCCTCGCGATCCACGTGTGCTGGCGCTACCGGGCGTACCTCACCGGGGCCCTGGTGGTCGTCGTGATGATCGGCGAGGTGGTCTTCAAGAACAACCTCGCGGGCAAGGAGCACCTGGCGGCCATCGCGGCCGTCATGGCGCTCTGCGCGGTCCGGGCCCAGTGGGGTCCCGCCCGCTCCCGGGCCCCGCTCGGCCGGCGGCCCCCGCCGCCGCCTCCGCCGCGGCCCGCCTGACCGGCGCGGGCCGCGCGGCAGCCCGTACCGTGTCCGGGTGAGCACAGACCCCGGGCCGTTCGCCCGTACCCGGCAGTGGCTGCGGATCCATCCGCTGGCCACCGACGCCGCTCTCGCGGTCGGGGCGTTCGCGGCGATGGTCGTCGGATCCTTCGCCGACCCGCACGGACCGCACGGGCCCACCTTCGGGACGCGCGCCCCGGAGCCGTTCTCCCTGCTGCTGATGCTGCTCGGCGCGGCGACCCTGGTGGAGCGGCGCAGACGGCCGCGCGCCGTGCTCGCCGTCACCTGCGGGCTGTCGCTGCTGGAACTGACGACCGGCGAACCGCGGGCGCCCGTCGTGATGTGCGCGGTGATCGCCCTGTTCACGGTGGCGTCCCGCACCGACCGGCCCACGACCTGGCGGATAGGGCTGCTCACCATGGCCGGACTGACGGGCGTGGCCATGCTGGCCGGCCCGCTGCCCTGGTACGCGCAGGAGAACCTCGGCATCTTCGCCTGGACCGGGATGGCCGCGGCGGCCGGTGACGCGGTCCGCAGCCGCCGGGCCTTCGTCGACGCGATACGCGAACGCGCCGAACGGGCCGAACGCACCCGCGAGGAGGAGGCCCGGCGCCGGGTCGCGGAGGAACGGCTGCGCATCGCCCGGGACCTGCACGACGTGGTCGCCCACCACATCGCCCTGGTCAACGTGCAGGCGGGCGTCGCGGCACACGTCATGGACCGGCGCCCGGACCAGGCCAAGGAGGCCCTCGCGCACGTACGGGAGGCCAGCCGTTCCGCGCTGAACGAGCTGCGGGCCACCGTCGGCCTGCTGCGGCAGTCCGGCGACCCGGAGGCCCCGACGGAGCCGGCGCCCGGACTGGCCGTACTGGACGGGCTGCTGGACACCTTCCGCAACGCCGGCCTGCCGGTGGAGGTGTTCGTGGAGCTGGGACGGGAGCGGACGGCGCTGCCCTCGCCCGTGGACCTGACGGCCTACCGGGTCATCCAGGAGGCGCTGACCAACGTCCGCAAGCACGCCGGCCCGGGGGCCCGGGCCGAGGTGAGCGTGGTGCGGGTCGGCGCCTCGGTGGAGGTCACCGTGCTCGACGACGGGGGCGACGGGGCCGACCCGTCGCCGGAGCCGATCGATCCGCACGGCGGGCACGGCCTGCTCGGCATGCGCGAACGGGCCGTCGCCCTGGGCGGATCCTGCTTCGCCGGCCCCCGCTTCGGCGGCGGCTACCGCGTCCACGCGATCCTCCCCGCCTGACCGAGCCGGCCGGCCCCGACCGACCGGATCCGACCGACCGGATCCGACCGACCGGATCCGACAGTGACGGCCTAACAGGCCTTGCGCCAAGCCCCCAGTTCGTACTTCTTCTCCAGGGAGCTGAGCTTCAGCTCCCTGGAGCGGGCGCAGAACCGGTCCGCGGGCAGCTCGTACTCGACGTGGAACACGGCCTTGCCCGCCGCGATGAACGGGGTCAGCCGCTCGCACTCGCGGTACTCGGCGCACTGCTCGTTGACCGCGAAGTCGAACGCGTCGACCAGCTGCGGGATCTGGTCGAGGTCGTTCTTCAGGCCGACCGACAGCCCCCGGTCGTGCGCGAGGCGGGCGATCAGCCGGTTGTAGGCGAGCTGGTGGTCGGCCGTGAGCGGGAACCCGGAGGCGTTGTCGTAGCCGTCCATGTTGTCGGGTTCCACCGCGTCGAAGCCCTTGTCCCGGCACATGTCGAACCGGGCCGCCATGAGCGGTTCGAGCGCGTCGAGCCGGCGGATGTCGAGCCAGCGTTCGCCCTTCCACCCGTTGCCCTTGCCGAGCAGCGACTTCGGGAAGTCGCCCGCGTCGGGCCGGAAGTCCTCCCAGGCGCCGGTGGACAGGTAGCAGATGGTGCGGCGGCCGTCCTTGCGCAGCCCGGCGACCTGCTCCTTGGTGGTGGTGAACCCGTCCACGTCGTAGACCGGCACGTCGATCGAGGTGTCGAGCCCGCCGCTCAGCTGCCACTGCCAGCCGATGCCCGGCGCGGGCTTCCAGCGCTCCCCCGGCGCCGGCTCCGGGGCCGGCGCCGGGTCCTCGTCGTCCGGCTCGGAGGAGCAGGCCGTGAGCAGCAGCAGCGCCGTGACCACGAGGGCGGCGAAACGCTTCATCCGGCCGCCTCCACGGCGTACGGGAGGGTCCCCCACGGGTGCGCGCCCGTACCGGGGACCGCGCAGTGCACCCCCGCCCGGCGCTGCGCCGCGAGTTCGGCGGCGGGCGCGTCCGGGGGGACGGCGTACACGAGGTGGCAGAAGCGCTGCGCGGGGTGGTCGGCAGTCCAGGACGGGGCGGTGGCCTCGTCCCGGTAGGCGTCCCAGGGCCCCTCGAAGGTGACGAGCAGGTCGGCCAGCCCGGCGTAGCCGGGGTGCGGGTGGACGCCGTGGTTCAGGACGAGCGTACGGGCGCCGGCCGCCCGGGCGGCGACGGCGAGGCGCGTGTAGTGCGGCAGGAGTTCCGGCCCGGCGGCGGCCTGGTCGAGGAAGGCCCCGTCGGTGTCGTACCAGTCGCGGTGTCGGAGCAGGTCCTGGACGACGGCCCCGTGCGGGCGCCGCCCGTAGTCGGTGTCGGCGTACCCGAGGACGGCGACGCCGGCGTCGCGGAGGCGTTCGGCGACGGCGGCGAACCGCTCGTCACGGGCCGCGCCCGGGCCGCTGTCGGGGTTGAGCACCACCGAGTGCAGCCGGCCCGCGGAGCGGATCAGCCGCTCCCAGGCGTCGGGACGGTCGGCGGGGTGCTCGTAGAGGGGCACCAGGAGCATGGGGTCCTTCTTCTCGTACGGTCGGCCCTTCGCGTCGGAGTCGAAGGGGTCGCGGGAGTCGCTCACCGGTGGGCCGTCGCCCGGCCGAGGAGCAGGCAGACAAAAACGGTCAGCGTCGCGGCCGCCGTCGCGGCGACCGCCACCTGCACCAGCCGGGGTTGGCCGACCCCCACCAGCAGGGCCAGGCTCTGGGCGACGGCCGCCGAGGCGCAGACCACGGCGGCGGGTCGGACCGCCCCGAAGGACTGCAGGAGCAGCCCGGTCCACATCACGGCGCCGAGGAGGAGCAAGGTCGCGACGCGCAACCCGGTGAGGCCGGGGGCGTCGGGCCACAGCAGGGTGCCGGTGACGCCGAGCACCAGCAGCACCGCCAGGTACGTGGCCAGGCACCGGGCCAGGGTGGTCAGCATCCGGTGCCGGAAGGCGCGGGGCGAACGGGCCGCCCGCAGCCCCGCGAGGCTGCCGCTGCGGAACCGGTGCAGGAGCCATTCGGCGGGGCCCATGCTGAGGGTGAGGGCGACCGCCGAGGGTGCGGCGACCGCCTCGGCGGGCCCCCCGGCGAGGACCTCCCCGAGCGCGGCGTACAGCACGAGCAGGCCGGTGCCGAGGCCGAACACCCCGTACGGGACGGAGTCCCCGATGCGGGGTCCGCGCCGGCTGTGCTCCTCCTCGGCGCCGCGCAGCATCTGCCAGCGCACCGGGCCGCGTTCGCCCGGGCGGTGCCGGGTCCAGCCCCGGACCCGGCGGGCGGCGGACCGCAGCCCGGCCGCCAGCGGCAGTTCCCGTACGGCGAGGGTGCAGGCGGCCAGCAGGGACACGACGAGCAGGGTGACCCGCACCGGGACGGGCAGGTCGACGAAGAGGGCCAGCAGCGCCCCGGCGGCCATCGGGGCGAGCGCGGCGAGCAGCACCCGCTCCCGGCCGAGGACCAGCAGGACGGTGGCGGCCCCCACGTACAGGGCCTGCCCGGCGGCGAAGGCGTACGAGAACGGCGGCCCGCCGGGCACCGCGAGCGCGGCGGCGGTGCCCAGCAGGGACCCGACGGGGGCCCCGACGAGGAGGGTCCGCCCGGCGGCGGCCCGGTCGCCGAGGCCCAGCCAGGAGTAGGCCCGATGGGACAGGGTCTGGTCCCAGACCCAGCCGATGAGGGCCCCGGCGAGCAGGGTCAGGGTGCCGGCGGGCAGACCGAGCCGGTCCTGCGGGCCGTCCAGGAGCGGCGCCCCGAGGAGGTACGCCAGGCCGGGCAGGGCGAAGATCACCCCGCGCAGCAGGCAGGCGGTGAGGGACACCTTCCAGGGGTCGGTGACGCGGTCCGGCTCCGGGAAGGAGCGCGGCACCCGGGCGTACAGCTCCTCGGCGAGACCGAAGGAGTCGTGCCGGCCGTAGGTGAGCCGGATGTACTCGTCGGTCATGCCGTCGGATTCGAGGATCGCGGCGATCTCGTCGGGGTGGACGGCCGCCGAGATGAACGGGTCGAGCCGCTCGGCGAGTTCGTCCATCGGGTCGGCGGCGGGCGCCTCCCGGCGCGGCCTGGGGATCGCCGGCAGGGCGCCGTCCGCGCCGGGCGGCCACTGCGCGCCGCGACGGCCCGGGGAGCCGGGGCCGGGCCCCCGGGCCCCTTCGGACCCGGGGGGCTTGAGCCAGAGGGAGCCGCTCACCACAGGCTCCCGTCGGCCGCGAGTTCCTTGTACCAGGGGTCGGCGAGCCGCTGCGTCCAGGTGTCGCCCTCGTGCACGGGCAGGACGGGCTGGCCGGCGAGTTCCCGGTAGATGTGCCGGAAGCCGTCCACGGACTGGTGGAGGGTGAACTTCTCCACGACCCGCTTGCGGGACATCCGGCCCAGTTCGAGGCGGCGGGCGTCGTCGCGCAGCAGCGCGAGGGTGGCCCGGGCCATGGTCTCCGGTTCCCGGGGCGGGACGACGAGCCCGGTGTCGCCGACGGCCTCGCGCACGCCCCCGACGTCGGTGGAGACCGTGGTGCGGCCGCAGGACATGGCCTCGATGATGCTGAAGGGGAAGCCCTCGCTGATGCTGGACAGCATCACGATGCTGCCCGCGGCGTAGGCCTTGGCGACCTGCTCGATGCGGCCCTCGTAGGTGATGCCGTCGCTCACGCCGAGTTCGGCGCCGAGCTTCTCCAGCCGGATCCGGTACTCCTCGCAGCCCGCCGGGACCGGGCCGAAGAGGCGCAGCCGCAGGGCGGGCAGCTCCTCGCGCATGAACGCGTAGGCGCGGATGAGGGTTTCCAGGTCCTTGATGGGGTCGATCCGCCCGCACCAGCTGAGCGTGGGCACCTCGGGCTCGCGGCCGGCCTCGGGGAAGGCGTGCGGGTCGACCCCGTTGTAGACGGTGCGGATCCGCTCGGAGTCGGCGCCCCCGCGCTCCTCCCAGCGACGGTTGTACTGGTTGCACGGGGTGATCAGGTCGGCCTGCCGGTAGCCCTCGGTGTTCAGCTCGCGGTAGAAGCCGAGCATGAGGGCCTTGACGGGCCAGCGCTGCGCCGCGGTGCGGTAGCCGAGGTAGCGCTCGCGCAGGTAGATCCCGTGCTCGGTGAGCAGGAAGGGCACCTTGTCGAGGCGTTTGGCGGCGAGGGCGGGGAGCGTCGCGAGGCCGCTGCTGACGGCGTGCGCGACGCTGTCGGGCGGGATCCGTACGGACAGCGGGCGCAGGGCGTGTTCGAGCAGGTCGGTGGCGGTGAGCGCGTCGTGGATGGTGGGCTCGGCCTCGGCGGTGACGAGTCCGGGCCGGGTCCAGGCGTTCATCAGCAGGCGCAGCACCGATTCGGAGCGCAGGGCCGGCGCGAGCCGTCCGGCCCGGGCCAGTTCGGCCATCTCGCCCAGCGCCTCGGAGAACCCGCCGTGGGCGGGGTCGATCAGGGAGAGCAGGAAGTTCTCGTACGTCTCGGTGAAACGGCGGTGGGCCCTGCCGCGCAGGGTGGACCGCCGGGTCCTGGGCGGGGCCGGACCCCAGAGCGGGACGGCCGTGTGCCGGTAGACGTTGCGCGGGAGTTCCCAGGTGACCGGCTCGCGTCCGGAGCCGGTGAGGGCTATGACGTTGAAGTCCACCTCCGGCATGCCGCGGACCAGTTGGTCGCACCAGGTGCTGACGCCCCCGTGAACGTGTGGATAGGTGCCTTCGGTGAGCATGGTGACATGACGCCCATGGCTCATGCGGTGTGTCCCCCCAGGACGCTAAAGGGGCCGGCGCCCGTGGGATTCGCGGTGCGCCGGCGCTAGGTTGAACTGTTGGTGGCTTGCTCGGGCCGGACGGTACGGCCCGTAGGTCAGAGGAGCCTGAGCGTGACCGCCGACTGGAGCAGCTCGGGAGCCGTCCAGGTCGAACGGGTGCCGGCGTACGCGGTGCCGAAGTCCGCGGTGCCGAGCAGCAGCTGCTTCTTCGTGCCGTTGGGCGCGGTCACCGGGGCGACGACGCCGGAGGGCGCCTTGACGGTGACGTCCTTGCCGATGCGGTACGCGGTGACCTTGTTCTCGGCCAGGGCCTTGTCCCAGGCCGCGCGCCGACCGAGCTCGACGCCGGTGTCCTTCATGCTCTGGTTCACGAGGGGGGCGCTGGGCGCGTACAGCGCCCGGTAGGTGTCCAGGACCCGGTTGACCACGGGGTACAGGGTCCGGTCCTCGGCCAGGTTGGACTGGTGGACGTAGTGCGGCCGCGGGTCGTTGGCGAGCACGTGCCGCATCGCGATGCGGGCCTCCTGCGGGACGATGTGGTCCAGGAAGCCGGTGGTGACGTCCAGCGGGGCCGGCAGGCAGGTCGAGGTGCCCGGGTTGTCCTCGCAGGCACCGCTGCCGCCGTCGGCCCGGCTGGTGTAGATCCAGTTGTACTCGTCGGCCATCTCCGCGTTGGTGCCCGTGTTGTAGTACACGTTCATCGGGTGCCGCGGGACCGTCAGGGCGGCGCCGACCGCCCGCTGCGCCGGTTCGCGGGAGTTGTCGCTGCCGGCCCACTTCACGCCGTTGTCCGCGAGCGCGCCGGCCAGGTTGGGATTGTCCTGGGGCTGCTGCGGGGCGGTCTTGAGACCGGAGTGCTCGCCGGTGACGAGTTCGGTGCGGTCGGTCGTGATGCCCTTGGAGGCCGCCCAGTTGTTGTTGTCGCGGATCTGCGCGGAGATCTCCGCCCGGCTCATCCAGTTGATGGCGCCCTGGGCGTTCTTCGTGCAGGTCCACGGGACGGTGGTGACGTCCTGCACGCAGCCGAGGAACGGGTGCGAGTAGGTGTGGTTCATCCAGCGGTACTTGGCCCGGTCCGCGACCAGTTGCGCCGTCATCGCGTCGACGCCGCCGTTCTCCGCCTTCCACTCCTCGCCGGCGCCCGCGTTGAAGAGCATGTCCAGCTTGAAGTTCTTGGACGTCTGCCACTGCGCCGCGTACTGCGCGTCGGCGGCGGTCATCCGGATCGTGCTCTCCTGGCCCTCGCCACCCGCGCAGGCGTAGTCGCCGGGCGTGCAGTTGAGGTCCTGGTTCCAGCGGGCGTCGGGCGCGAACACGTCGTCGACGTGGACGGCGAAGTACTGGCGGCTCTGCCCGAGGTGGACCCCCTGCGTCAGCCATTCGACGATGCCCCGGGCCAACAGCCGGTACTGCTGCTGGTGCTGGTTGTAGCCGAAGGTGACGACCAGCTCGCTGCGCCCGTCGTGGGTGTACTCACCGACGAGCGAGGCCCGGCCGGTGCCGCCGGGGACGGGGGCGTCGAGCAGGCTGGTGTAACCGGCCCTCGGCTTGCCCATGAACCCGTAGCTCTCCAGGATGAGCGACGAGTTGTCCTCGAACTCGACCTGCCCGCCGAGGTACCCGAAGGGCCCCGCCTTGCCCGCCGCGGTGACCGCGGCCTGCGTGCCGTCGAGCTGGCCGCCGTAGCCGCCGTTGTCGGTGTACTCCAGGCCCACACCCGGGTGGGCCCAGGTGTAGGCGTCGACCTGACGGATCCCGTACGTCGTCTCGTACGAGGCGAGCGCGGCCGCTTCGGTCGAACCCGTCCCGAACGGGTTCTCGTTCGGGAGCACGACCCCCTGGTACTTGGCCCGCGGCCGCCCGTCCACGGTGTCGCTGAGGAACGCGGCGTTGATGACCGGCCGGCTCGCGCTGCCCAGGTCGACCCGGGTGTACGGCACTCCGGTGTCGCGGAGTTCCGCGGTGATCGCCTCGACCGAGCTGCCGCCGTCGTCGACGACCAGCACCTTCAGGTCGACGCGCGGTGTCACGGCCGCCTCGGCGGTCGCGGCGGGTACTGCCACGGACATCAGGGCCGCTGCCGCCATCGCTGCGGCAACCCTGTTCATCCGGTTCTTGTTGACCATTTCGGCCTTTCCCCCCGCAGGCGTCCCTCGGCTCGGCCCTGTGGGGTTGGCCGGGCCCGGAAGGCTCTGTGGAAAATCATGCAAAGGAACCCCGCGTCCCCTTGCGAGAGTGGGCCGAGTCTCTCGGACCTCGTCAGGTCTAAAGGGCAAACCTGGAACAGAGGCCACAGATGGGTGAACCTGACGCCGTCCTGATCGAACAACTTGCCAAACCTTCGAGTGACGTACGGACGAGTGGCTGCGCGTAGGCTCATTTCCGGCGGCCGTCGGGCCCGGAATACGATCGCTGCGGAGCGGCCGGCGACCCCGACGCGACCACAGCGCCCACATACACAAACGGAAGCGAGACTTCACCACCGTGACTGCTCTGACTCTCAGCACTGCCGGCGCGTCGACGCTGCGCGCCGACGCCCTCGTGGTCGGCGTGGCGAAGGGCCCCAAGGGCCCCGTCGTGGCCGCCGGCGCCGAGGCCGTGGACAAGGCGTTCGACGGAAAGCTCGCCGCCGTGCTCGACGCGCTCGGTGCCTCCGGCGCCGAAGGCGAGACCACCAAGCTGCCCGCCCCGGCCGGCCTGAAGGTCCCGGTCGTGCTGGCGGTCGGCCTGGGCCCCGTGCCCGAGCAGGACGAGTCCTTCGACGAGGAGGCCCTGCGCCGCGCCGCCGGCGCCGCCGCCCGCGCGCTGCACGGGGCCAAGAAGGCCGCCTTCGCCCTGCCCCTGGACGACGCCTCCGCCGTCACCGCCGTCGCCGAGGGCGCGCTGCTGGGCGCGTACGCCTTCACCGTCTACCAGGGCGGCGAGAAGAAGGGCGCCAAGAACTCCGGCCCCAAGCAGCCCCTCACCGAGGTGACGCTGCTGGGCGCCAAGCCCCGCGACAAGGAGCACAAGGCCGCGGCCGAGCGTGCCTCCGTCGTGGCGACCGAGGTCAACATCGCCCGTGACCTGATCAACACCCCGCCGAACGACCTCACCCCCGAGGCCTTCGCCGCCGTCGCGTCCGCGACCGCGAAGGAGAACGGCATCAAGGTCCAGGTCCTGGACGAGAAGGCCCTCGTCAAGGGCGGCTACGGCGGCATCATGGGCGTCGGCAAGGGCTCCGAGAACCCGCCGCGCCTGGTCAAGCTGTCCTACACCCACCCCAAGGCGGAGAAGACCCTCGCCTACGTCGGCAAGGGCATCACCTACGACTCGGGCGGTATCTCCCTGAAGCCGGCCGGCCACAACGAGACGATGAAGTGCGACATGGCCGGCGCCGCCGCCGTGTTCGCCGCCGTCGTCGCGGCCGCGAAGCTGGGCCTCCAGGTCAACGTGACCGGCTGGCTCGCCCTGGCCGAGAACATGCCGTCGGGCTCCGCCACCAAGCCCGGCGACGTGCTGCGCATGTACAGCGGCAAGACCGTCGAGGTCCTCAACACGGACGCCGAGGGCCGGCTGGTCCTGGGCGACGCGCTGACCAGGGCCTCCGAGGAGAACCCGGACGCGATCGTCGACGTCGCCACCCTGACCGGCGCCATGGTGCTGGCCCTGGGCGACCGCACCTTCGGCATCATGGCCAACGACGACGCCTTCCGCACCTCGATCCACGAGATCGCCGAGGAGGTCGGCGAGGCCTCCTGGCCGATGCCGCTCCCCGAGGACCTGCGCAAGACCATGGACTCCCCCACCGCCGACATCGCGAACATGGGCGTCCGGATGGGCGGCGGCCTGGTCGCCGGCCTCTTCCTCCAGGAGTTCGTCGGCGAGGGCATCACCTGGGCCCACCTCGACATCGCGGGCCCCGCCTTCCACGAGGGCGCCCCGTACGGCTACACCCCCAAGGGCGGCACCGGCTCCGCCGTGCGCACCCTGGTGCGGCTGGCCGAGCGCACCGCCACCGGGGACCTGGGCTGACGTCCGATCCCCGGGACCCGTTCCACCAGGTGCAGCGCGCCCCGGGACCCCGCCGAGGGGCCCGGGGCGCGTTCGCTCTGGAAGAAACGTCGAGGATCAGTAGGTTTCTACGCATGGGTAACCGTTACTTCGGGCGGAACGACGGTCCACCGCGGGGGCCCGGCGTCCCGCGTTCCCCCGACAAATGCGAAGATGGGTTCTCGGCAGGACAGGGCCCCCACCACAGGGCCGAAGAAACAAGCGGCCGAATACCAGCCGCCGCCCGGTCACTGAGGACCGGTGCCCGGCGCACATGCATGGAGGACGTGACGTGGCGAACGACGCCAGCACCGTTTTCGACCTGGTGATCCTCGGCGGTGGCAGTGGCGGTTACGCCGCGGCGCTCCGCGCATCCCAGCTGGGTCTCGACGTTGCGCTGATCGAGAAGAACAAGCTCGGCGGCACCTGCCTGCACAACGGCTGCATCCCCACGAAGGCTCTGCTGCACGCCGGTGAGATCGCGGACCAGGCGCGCGAAGCCGGACAGTTCGGTGTCAAGGCCTCTTTCGAGGGCATCGACATCGCCGGAGTGCACAAGTACAAGGACGATGTCATCTCCGGCCTGTACAAGGGCCTGCAGGGGCTGGTCGCCTCCCGCAAGGTGACCTACATCGAGGGTGAGGGTCGCCTCTCCTCCCCGACTTCCGTCGACGTCAACGGGCAGCGGATCCAGGGCCGCCACGTGCTCCTGGCGACCGGCTCCGTGCCGAAGTCCCTGCCGGGTCTCGACATCGACGGCAACCGCGTCATCTCCTCGGACCACGCGCTGGTCCTGGACCGCGTGCCCGAGTCCGCGATCATCCTGGGCGGCGGCGTCATCGGCGTCGAGTTCGCCTCGGCGTGGAAGTCCTTCGGCACCGACGTCACCGTCATCGAGGGCCTCAAGCACCTCGTCCCGGTCGAGGACGAGAACAGCTCGAAGATCCTTGAGCGTGCCTTCCGCAAGCGCGGCATCAAGTTCAACCTCGGCACCTTCTTCGAGAAGGCCGAGTACACCGAGTCGGGCGTCCGCGTGACGCTCGCCGACGGCAAGACCTTCGAGGCCGAGGTGCTGCTGGTCGCCATCGGTCGCGGTCCGGTCTCGCAGGGCCTGGGCTACGAGGAGCAGGGCGTCGCGATGGACCGCGGCTACGTCCTGGTCGACGAGTACATGCAGACCAACGTGCCGACCATCTCCGCCGTCGGTGACCTCGTCCCGACCCTCCAGCTCGCGCACGTCGGTTTCGCCGAGGGCATCCTCGTCGCGGAGCGTCTGGCCGGCCTCAAGGCCGTGCCGATCGACTACGACGGTGTCCCGCGCGTGACGTACTGCCACCCCGAGGTCGCGTCCGTCGGCATCACCGAGGCCAAGGCCAAGGAGATCTACGGTGCGGACAAGGTCGTGGCCCTGAAGTACAACCTGGCGGGCAACGGCAAGAGCAAGATCCTTAAGACCGCGGGTGAGATCAAGCTCGTCCAGGTCAAGGACGGTGCCGTGGTCGGCGTCCACATGGTCGGTGACCGCATGGGCGAGCAGGTCGGCGAAGCTCAGCTGATCTACAACTGGGAAGCCCTGCCGGCCGAGGTCGCGCAGCTCATCCACGCCCACCCGACCCAGAACGAAGCGCTCGGCGAGGCCCACCTGGCCCTGGCCGGCAAGCCGCTTCACGCACACGACTGATCGTTCGCGGGCGCGACGACCACTTCCGCACTTTCGTTAGGAGCAACTGAAACCATGTCGGTTTCCGTAACCCTTCCGGCGCTCGGTGAGAGCGTCACCGAGGGCACTGTCACCCGCTGGCTGAAGGCCGAGGGCGAGCGCGTCGAGGCCGACGAGCCGTTGCTCGAGGTCTCGACCGACAAGGTCGACACCGAGATCCCGTCGCCCGTCTCCGGCATCCTGGCCTCCATCAAGGTCGCCGAGGACGAGACCGTCGAGGTCGGCGCCGAGCTGGCCGTCATCGACGACGGGTCCGGCGACGCGGCTCCGGCCGCCACCGAGGCACCGGCTGCCGAGGCTCCCGCCGCCGAGGCCCCCGCCGCTGAGGCGCCGGCCGCCGAGGCCCCTGCGGCTCCGGCCGCCGAGGCTCCGGCCGCCGAGGCCCCCGCGGCTCCGGCCGCGTCCGGCACCGATGTCGTCCTGCCCGCGCTGGGCGAGTCCGTCACCGAGGGCACCGTCACCCGGTGGCTCAAGGAGGTCGGCGAGTCCGTCGAGGCCGACGAGCCGCTGCTCGAGGTCTCCACGGACAAGGTCGACACCGAGATCCCCGCCCCCGTCTCCGGCACCCTGCTGGAGATCCTGGTGGCCGAGGACGAGACCGCCGAGGTCGGCGCCCGTCTGGCCGTCATCGGCGCCGCCGGTGCCGCTCCGGCGGCCGCCCCGGCACCCGCCGCCCCGGCTCCGGCCGCCGCTCCGGCTCCGGCCGCCCCGGCTGCTCCGGCTCCGGCTGCTCCGGCTCCGGCTCCCGCCGCCCCGGCTCCGGTTGCCGCTCCGGCCGCCGCCGCCCCGGTCGCGGCTCCGGCCGCCGCTCCGGCGCCCGTGGCCGCCGCGGCCCCGGCCGCTCCCGCCGCCCCGGCTCCGGCCGGCGACGAGGGCGCGTACGTGACCCCGCTGGTGCGCAAGCTCGCCTCGGAGTCCGGCGTCGACCTGTCCACGGTTTCGGGCACCGGTGTCGGTGGCCGCATCCGCAAGCAGGACGTCATCGCCGCCGCCGAGGCCGCGAAGGCCGCTGCCGCCGCTCCGGCTGCTGCGACTGCCGGGGGCGCTGCTCCCGCCGCCAAGGCTCCGGCCGCCGCGGTGTCCGAGCTGCGCGGTCAGACCGTCAAGATGACCCGCATGCGCAAGGTCATCGGCGACAACATGATGAAGGCCCTGCACTCGCAGGCGCAGCTCAGCTCCGTGGTCGAGGTGGACATCACCAAGATCATGAAGCTGCGCGAGAAGGCCAAGGCCGGCTTCCTGTCCCGCGAGGGCGTCAAGCTGTCCCCGATGCCGTTCTTCGTCAAGGCCGCGGCCCAGGCGCTGAAGGCCCACGCGGTCGTCAACGCCCGGATCAACGAGGACGAGGGCACCATCACCTACTTCGACTCGGAGAACATCGGCATCGCCGTTGACTCCGAGAAGGGCCTGATGACCCCGGTCATCAAGGGTGCCGGTGACCTCAACCTGGCGGGCATCTCCAAGGCGACCGCCGATCTGGCCGGCAAGGTCCGCGGCAACAAGATCACGCCGGACGAGCTGTCGGGCGCGACCTTCACCATCAGCAACACCGGCTCGCGCGGCGCGCTGTTCGACACGGTGATCGTGCCCCCGAACCAGGTCGCCATCCTGGGCATCGGTGCCACGGTCAAGCGCCCGGTGGTCATCGAGACCGCCGAGGGCACCAACATCGGCATCCGCGACATGACGTACCTGACCCTGTCCTACGACCACCGTCTGGTGGACGGCGCGGACGCGGCCCGGTACCTCTCGGCCGTCAAGGCGATCCTTGAGGCCGGCGAGTTCGAGGTCGAGCTCGGCCTCTGAGGTCCCCGGACCCGAAACGCCGTTTACGAGGCCCCCGCCCGGATTCGTCCGGGCGGGGGCTTCGGCGTTGTAACGAGCCTCACGATGCGTCACTCGCACGGAACGCATCGCAGCAGGCCACGCCGCCGTATTGTCTACGGCATCAGGCCCCGCGTGCCCCCACAGGAGATGAAGAGCCGATGATCACCCCACCCGTCGTGCACTCGCTGCGCGAGCAGATCCGCGAGCACATCGTGGAGGGGATCGTCAGCGGCCGCTGGAAGCCCGGCGAGCGGATCGTGGAGCGCCGCATCGCCGTCGAGCTGGAGGTCAGCCAGACGCCGGTGCGCGAGGCCCTGCGCGAGCTGGAGACGCTCCGGCTCATCGAGTCGGCCCCGAACAAGGGCGTGCGCGTACGGAACCTGTCCGCGGCCGACCTGGAGGAGATCTACCCCGTACGGGCCGGGCTGGAGCAGATCGCCGCCGAATTGGCGGCGCCCCGGCTGGCGGCCGACTGCACGGCCCTGGAGCCGCACGTGGCGGCCCTGTGGGAGGCCGACCGCACCGAGGACGGCACCGCGCAGGTGCGGCACACCGTGGGCTTCCACCGGGAAATGGTGCGGGCCGCCGGGAACAGCGTGCTGCTCCACACCTGGGAGTCGTTGGGCATCGAGGTGTTCACGGCCCTGTCCATCAGGTGGCTGGGGACGGTCCAGAAGTCCTATGCCGAGGAGCACGAGGCCCTCGTGGCGGCTTTTCGGTCCCAGGATCCGGACATCGGATTGCTCGTGAAGCGGCACGTTCTGGGCTGCGCCCCGCGCGCCTGAACACCTCTCGCCGGACCGGCCCGGGCCCTTCCCGGGCCTTCGGCAAAACGGCCTTTGACCTGCGGTTTCGAGTGAATCTCCAGGAGCCTTCCGGCGCCCTGTCGTGCACTCCAGCCACGGGCACGCCGTGCCTCGATCGCTGGCACCGGGTGCCGACTTTCGCCGGAGTGACATTTATTTGTCACTTTTATTTGATCGATCATCGATCAGCGCTTTACAGTCAACGCGGACCCCACCGGGTCCAACGACCCTGTCCTGCCCGTCAGGGTTCTTTTCACCACCACCTCTCCTTTGTCCGGAAGGCGGCGCACACCGATGTCCGACCCCGTAGGAAAGCTTCCGAGCGAGCTCGACCAGCTCCCGGACCGCGACACCGAGGAGACCGCCGAATGGGCGGCCTCACTCGACGCCGTCGCCAAGGCCGCCGGTACGCGCCGCGCCGAATACCTGCTCCGCCGTACGCTCCAGCACGCCGAGGCCGCCGGCCTCGCCCTGCCGAAGCTGTTGGAGACGGACTACGTCAACACCATCCCCACCTCCGCGGAGCCCGAGTTCCCCGGTGACCTGGAGATGGAAGCCAGGATCACCGCGTGGAACCGCTGGAACGCGGCGGCCATGGTGACCCGCGGCTCCAAGTACGGCGTCGGCGGCCACATCGCCACCTTCGCCTCCGCCGCGTGGCTGTACGAGACCGGCTTCCAGCACTTCTTCCGCGGGAAGGAGGCCGACGGATCGGGCGACCAGCTCTACATCCAGGGCCACGCCTCCCCCGGCATCTACGCCCGCGCCTTCCTCGACGGACGCGTGTCCGAGCAGCAGCTCGACAACTTCCGGCAGGAGTCCGGCGGCAACGGCCTGCCGTCCTACCCGCACCCCCGGCGCCTGCCGTGGCTGTGGGAGTTCCCCACGGTCTCCATGGGCCTCGGCCCGCTGTCGGCGATCTACCAGGCGCGCTTCAACCGCTACCTGCAGAACCGCAGCATCAAGGACACCGCCAACTCGCACGTCTGGGCCTTCCTGGGCGACGGCGAGATGGACGAGCCCGAGTCGACCGCCGCCCTGGCCCTGGCCTCCCGCGAGCAGCTCGACAACCTGACCTTCGTCATCAACTGCAACCTGCAGCGCCTCGACGGTCCGGTCCGTGCGAACTTCCGCGTCGTCCAGGAGCTGGAAGCCCAGTTCCGCGGCGCCGGCTGGAACGTCATCAAGTCGCTGTGGGGCTCCGCCTGGGACGAGCTGTTCCAGCTCGACACCACGGGCGCCCTGGTGCGCCGCCTGCGCGAGGTGCCCGACGCGCAGTTCCAGACGTACGCGACCCGCGACGTGGCCTACATCCGCCAGCACTTCTTCGGCGCCAACGCCGAGCTCGTACAGCTGGCCGGCGTGCTGTCCGACGCGAAGATCGCGGAGTGCTTCCACAGCTCCCGCGGCGGCCACGAGCCCCGCAAGGTCTACGCCGCGTACAAGGCCGCCCTGGAGCACAAGGGCGCGCCGACGGTCATCCTCGCGCAGACCGTCAAGGGCTACACGCTGGGTGCCGGGTTCGAGTCGAAGAACGCGAACCACCAGATGAAGAAGCTGACGATCGACGAGTTCAAGGACATGCGCGACCTCCTTGGCCTCCCGATCCAGGACAGCGCCTTCGCCGACGGTGTCGTGCCCTACGGCCACCCGGGCGCGAACAGCCCCGAGGTCCAGTACCTGAACGAGCGCCGCTCCGCGCTCGGCGGTCCGGCCCCGGCCCGCAACGTCAAGCACGTCGCCCTGCCGGCTCCGGCCGACCGGTCCTTCGCCCCGCTGCTCAAGGGCTCCGGCAAGCAGGAGATGGCCACCACCATGGCCTTCGTCCGGCTCGTCAAGGACCTGATGCGGGACAAGGAGACCGGCAAGCGTTGGGTGCCGATCGTCCCCGACGAGGCCCGTACCTTCGGTATGGAGTCCCTGTTCCCGTCGGCCGGCATCTACTCGCCGCTGGGCCAGACGTACGAGCCGGTCGACCGTGACCAGCTCATGTACTACAAGGAAGCCAAGGACGGCCAGATCCTCAACGAGGGGATCACCGAGGCCGGCGCCATGGCCGACTTCATCGCCGCCTGCACGTCGTACGCGACGCACGGCGAGCCGATGATCCCCTTCTACATCTTCTACTCGATGTTCGGCTGGCAGCGCACCGCCGACCAGATGTGGCAGCTCGCCGACCAGCTCGGCAAGGGCTTCATCGTCGGCGCCACCGCCGGTCGCACCACGCTGACCGGTGAGGGCCTCCAGCACGCGGACGGCCACTCGCACCTGATCGCGTCCACGAACCCGGCGTCGCTGAACTACGACCCGGCCTTCGCGTACGAGATCGCGGTGATCGTCAAGGACGGTCTGCGCCGGATGTACGGCGAGAAGCCGGAAGACGTCTTCTACTACCTGACGGTCTACAACGAGCCGAAGGTGCAGCCCGCGATGCCCGAGGGCGTCGAGGAAGGCATCCTCAAGGGTCTGTACCGCTTCAACACGGCGGCCGACCTGGCGGAGGCGGCCCCGGCCGCCGACGCGCCGAAGGTCCAGCTGATGGCCTCGGGTACGGCGATCCACTGGGTGCTGGAGGCGCAGAAGCTCCTCGCCGCCGAGTGGAACGTGGCCGCCGACGTCTGGTCCGCCACCTCCTGGGGCGAGCTGCGCCGCGAGGCGCTGGAGTGCGACGAGGCGCTGCTGCGCGGCGAGCTGCGCACGCCGTACGTGACCCGCGCGCTGGAGGGCGTCACGAGCCCGGTGCTCGCCGTCTCCGACTGGATGCGTCAGGTCCCGGACCAGATCAGCCAGTGGGTGGAGCAGGACTGGACCTCGCTGGGTACGGACGGCTTCGGTCTGTCCGACACCCGTGAGGGTGCCCGCCGCCATTTCGGTGTTGACGCGCAGTCGATCGTGGTGGCCGCGCTGGCCCAGCTCGCCCGCCGCGGCGAGGTCCCGGCGTCCTCCGTCAAGGAGGCCCGGGAGCGCTACGGCCTGTAGGCCGCGACGCACCGCACGACCCGCCCGCGAGGCGGCCCGCCCAGGAGGGGACGGGCCGCCTCGCGGCGTTTTCGGGGCGCCCCACTGGGCCGGCCGGGGGGCGGGCACCGGCCTTTGGCCGTATGAGCGGTGGCGGCGCGGGGGTGGACCCGTGATGCTGGAGCGGTGATGGACGAGACGGAGTTCTGGGAGATCGTCGACCGTACCCGCGAGGCCGCCGAGGGCGACCCCGAGGAACACGCCGAGCTGCTCGTCGAGCGGCTGGCGATGCTCGACCCGGACTCCGTGCTGGACTTCGCGCGGCACTTCGAGTCGCGCTACAACCGCGCGTACACGTGGGACCTGTGGGGCGCGGCCTGGGTGTTGTTGGACGGGGCGAGCGACGACGCCTTCGACTACTTCCGGTGTTGGCTGATCGGCCAGGGCCGGGAGGTCTTCGAGGGCGGGGTGCACGACCCGGACCACCTGGCGGAGCTGCTGGGCGAGTTCGACGAGGAGATCGACGGGGACGGCGAGGAACTCGGGTACGCGGCCGACGAGGCGTACGAGCAGCTGACCGGCGCGGTGGCCCCGGATCTCGGGGTGCCGCTCCAACCTGCCGAGCCGGAGGGCACCGCGCTGGACTTCGAGGACGAAGCCGTGCTCGCGGAGCGCTTCCCCCGGCTCTGGGACCGGTTCCGGGGCTGATCCCGCGGCCGGTCCCCCGGCCCGGGCGCCGGGGTGCTCGCGACCGGGCCGGCGGAGTGCCTAGTAGTGCGTGCCGCCGTCGATGCGGATCTCGGTGCCGGTGATGAACGAGCCGTCCTCGGAGCCCAACATGGCGACGACCCCGGCCACCGTCTGCGGGCCGGCGAAGCCCTGGCCGAGGGCCGGGGCGAGCTTGGTGAACAGGCTCCAGTCGGTGTCCTCGGGCAGGCCGGGGCCGTTCCCGGTGGTCATGCCGCTCTCGATCGAGCCCGGTGCGACGGAGACGAAGCGCAGGCCCTGCTTGCTGTACTCGGCGGCCAGGGCGTGGGTCATGGACTGGATGCCGCCCTTGCTGGCCGCGTAGGCGGACATGTAGGGGTGGGCGAAGGACGCCGAGGTCGAGCTGAAGTTCACGACGACCGGCTGCTCGCCCGCGAGGAGCGCGGGGAGCGACTCGCGGATCATCAGGAAGGTGCCGGTCAGGTTGACCGCGATGACCTCGTTCCAGAAGTCGAGGGTGGTCTGATGGGTGTGCGCGGAGCGCAGGATGCCCGCCGCGTTGACCAGCACGTCGAGCCCGGTGAGGGCGTCGACGGCGTCGGCGACGCCCGCCTTGACGGCGGCCTCGTCGGATATGTCCAGTACGGCGGTGCTGAGCCGGCCGGCGTGGCCGTCGGCAGCGGCCCGGTCGGCCGTGATCGTGAGCCCGGCTTCGTTGACGTCCACGGCGTGTACGCGGCCACCTTCGGCGAGGATGCGGTGGACGGTGGCCTGGCCGATGCCCGACCCGCCGCCGGTGATGAGGACGCGACGTGCTTCGTAACGGTTCATAGGGCCCAGCGTAGCCACTGACTGGCACGTTTTGCCAGACTGTCAATACATGTAATCGCTCTCGTGTCGGACGGTAGGCTTCGGCTGTGAGATCTCCTCGTCCGTACTCCCCCCAGAGCGGTCCCGGGACCCAGTCGCTGACCGAGCGCCGCAAAGCCGCCACCCAGCTCGACATCGCCCGCGCGGCCTGCGAACTGTTCGCCGAACACGGCCCCGACGGCACCACCGCCGAAGACATCGCCCACCGCGCGGGTGTCGCGCTGCGCACGTTCTACCGCTATTTCCGCAACAAGCAGGAAGCCGTGGCCCCGCTGCTCGCGGGCGGCGGCGACGCGTGGCGCGCCCTGCTCGCGGAGGAGGACCCGGGGACCCCGCTGGAGGAAGCCCTGGCGCGGGCGATAACCCGATCCCTCAGCGACTCCCAGGCCGTCGAGGAGGGGCTGGAGGTGACCCGCGGGCTGCTGCGCGCCGCCGCGGGCGACGAGGCCCTGCGCGCGGTCTGGTACCGGGTGAACCAGGATTCCGAGGAGCGCCTGGTCCCGGTGATCGCCCGACTCGTCGGGCCGGGGGCCGAGCCCCTGCCCGTACGCCTGCTGGCGGCGGCCGCCACCGACGCGATCCGCGTCTCGCTGGAGCTGTGGTCGGCCACCGACGCCCCCGTGTCGGGACCCGGCTCCCCCGCCGAACTGGCGGTCCGCTGCCTGCACGACCTGACCGGCGCGATGCCGCTGCTGCGGGGGCCGGTGGACGAGCGCTAGCGGGCTCCGGCGACCCGCCGGGGCGGGCGGGGCGGAGCCGTCACCCGAGGACCCGCCGGAACGCGGGAGGCCTCCGGAGGCCCGATGGCCACCCGGAGGCCCGTCGCACGTCGTGCAGTGGTCGGCGCTAGTCGTTGTGGCGGTACCCGCCGCCCCAGCCGTCGTTCCAGCCGCCGTGGTGATCGCCGTCGTCGTAGTAGTAGCCGCGATCTCCGTCCCCGCCCCCGCCGTAGTAGTGGGGGTTCCAGTTGCCGCGCCAGTTCGCGTCGTAGTGGTTCGAGTTGTGGTAGCGGTCGTTGTCGCGCCAGTCCGGCTCGTACCAACCGCCCACGCCCTGCCCGCAGTACCGGCTGTCCCAGTTGCGGTCGCAGCAGTCGTCGTAACGCGAGTCGCACCAGCCTCCGCCGCCGCCTCCACCTCCCCCACCCCCGGTGACCGCGGCCGAGGCACTGCCGACGGGCAGGAGGCCCATGGTGAGCCCCGCGGCTCCTGCGACGACTGTGGCGATGATCCTGCGGCGCATCTTCATGCACCTCCGAACGTGTCTCGCTCATCCGACTTTCAGGCCATTTCAACCCTCACCCGCCCCGACCGACCTGTCAAAACAGAAAGGCCCCCCGCCGCGCTCCGTGGAGTGCGGCGGGGGGCCTCCCATCAGGCAGGACCGCTGTTTCGAGGCTACGACCTAGAGGTCGAAGTACAGCTCGAACTCGTGCGGGTGCGGACGCTGCGCGATCGGGGCGATCTCGTGCGTGCGCTTGTAGTCGATCCAGGTCTCGATGAGGTCGGGGGTGAAGACACCGCCGGCCAGGAGGTACTCGTGGTCGGCCTCCAGGGCCTTGAGGACGTCCTCGAGGCTGGTCGGGACCTGCGGGACGCTCGCGTGCTCGTCGGGCGAGAGCTCGTAGAGGTCCTTGTCGATCGGCTCCATCGGCTCGATCTTGTTCTTGACGCCGTCGAGGCCCGCGAGCAGCAGCGCCGCGAAGGCGAGGTACGGGTTGGACGACGGGTCCGGGGCACGGAACTCGACGCGCTTGGCCTTGGGGTTCGAGCCCGTGATCGGGATGCGCATCGCGGCGGAACGGTTGCGCTGCGAGTACACCATGTTGACCGGCGCCTCGAAGCCCGGGACCAGGCGGTGGTAGGAGTTCACCGTCGGGTTCGTGAAGGCCAGCAGCGACGGGGCGTGCTTGAGGATGCCGCCGATGTAGTAGCGGGCGGTGTCCGACAGGCCCGCGTAGCCGGCCTCGTCGTAGAACAGCGGGTCGCCGTTCGCCCACAGCGACTGGTGCACGTGCATGCCCGAGCCGTTGTCACCGAAGATCGGCTTCGGCATGAAGGTCGCGGTCTTGCCGTTGCGCCAGGCGACGTTCTTCACGATGTACTTGAAGAGCATCAGGTCGTCGGCCGCGGCGAGCAGCGTGTTGAACTTGTAGTTGATCTCGGCCTGGCCACCGGTGCCGACCTCGTGGTGCTGACGCTCGACCTGGAGACCCTGGGCGTCCAGTTCGAGGGAGATCTCGGCGCGCAGGTCGGCGAAGTGGTCGACCGGGGCTACGGGGAAGTAACCACCCTTGTAGCGGACCTTGTAACCACGGTTGTTCTCCTCGGAACCGGTGTTCCAGGCGCCGGCCTCGGAGTCGATGTGGTAGAAGCTCTCGTTCGCGGTGGTCGCGAAGCGCACGCTGTCGAACACGTAGAACTCGGCCTCGGGGCCGAAGTACGCGGTGTCGGCAATGCCGGTGGAGGCGAGGTACGCCTCGGCCTTCTTCGCGATGTTGCGCGGGTCACGGCTGTAGGCCTCGCCCGTGATCGGGTCGTGGATGAAGAAGTTGATGTTGAGCGTCTTGTCCTTGCGGAACGGGTCCAGACGCGCGGTGCTGATGTCGGCACGCAGCGCCATGTCGGACTCGTGGATCGCCTGGAAGCCGCGGATCGAGGAGCCGTCGAAGGCCAGCTCCTCGTTCGGGTCGAACGCCCGCCCCGGGATGGTGAAGTGCTGCATCACACCAGGCAGGTCGCAGAAGCGGACGTCGACGAACTTGACGTCGTTCTCCTCGATGTACTGCTTCACTTCGTCGGCGTTCTGGAACATCCAACTCCTCCTACTCCCGGCCCCGGGGCAGGGGCGGGTTTTATAGCTCGTGGTGCGTCAGTGCGGTGCCGCACGCTGACCCGACCATAAGCAGACGGGATTTCCCAAGCATGACCCATTTGTTTCGCACAAGTTAACCAGGGTCCCGTCGGAGGTCGATGGAGCACCACCGGTACCGTGGTCGAGTGGACAACAGGCAAGCAATCGGATCCTGGCTTTCCGGCCCCCGCGCGGCCGCCGAGGACATGGGCGTGGACTTCGGGTATCCCGGTCAGCAGCTCGGTCTGCCCCGGTCGGGGCCCGGCTCCGTGGCCCGCTTCGGCCGTCGGATCGGCGCGGTCGCCATCGACTGGGTCGGCTGCCAGCTCATCGCGTACGGGCTGATCACGGGCGGCGACCTGGCCGCCACGGGCAACTGGACGCTGGGGCTCTTCGTCGCCCTGACCATCCTGACCGTGGGCACCGTGGGCTTCACCCCCGGCAAGCGGATGCTTGGCCTCCGGGTCATCGGGCAGGACGGCAACCGCCTCGGCATCGTCCGCGTGGTGATCCGTACGCTGCTGCTGGCCCTGGTCATCCCGGCGCTGGTCTGGGACCGGGACGGGCGCGGCCTGCACGACCGGCTGGCCGGCGCGGTCCAGGTCCGCATCTAGCCGGGCCGGCGGGCACGCGCGGTACGCATTACGACGCAGGGGCGCCCCCGGGCCGGATGGCTTCGGGGGCGCCCCTGCGTCGTAGCGTCGTACGTACTGCGCGCTTCGCGCGTCGGGCCTCGGGCGTCGGGCTCGTATACGGAAAGCGGATCGAGGCTCTAGGCCACTAGCGTCCGCGCGGCGGGCGAGCGGATCCGCCACGCCCCGGCATCGGACCCTTCGGCACCGGCATGTTGCTCATGAGGTCGCCCATGGCCCGGAGCTTGTCGTTGACCTGGGTGATCTGCGGGCCGGACAGGACGCGCGGCAGCTTCAGCAGCGTCGTACGGACCTTCTTGAGCGGCACCTCGCCCTCGCCGGTACCGACGATGAAGTCGTGCACCGGGACGTCGGGCATGATCCGGGCCAGCTTCTTCTTCTCGGCCGCGAGCAGGGTCTTCACCCGGTTCGGGTTGCCCTCGGCGATCAGGACCACGCCCGCCTTGCCGACGGCCCGGTGGACGATGTCCTGGTTCCGGTTCATCGCGACGGCCGGGGTGGTCGTCCAACCCCGTCCCACGTTGTCCAGCACGGCCGCGGCAGCGCCCGGCTGTCCCTCCATCTGCCCGAAGGCAGCGCGCTCGGCCCGTCGCCCGAAGATGATCGCCATCCCCAGGAACGCCACCAGGAAGCCCAGGATGCCCAGGTAGACCGGGTGACCGATCAGGAAGCCGATCGCAAGAAAGACACCGAAGGTGACGATTCCCACGCCCGCGACGATCAGACCGACCTTCGGGTCGGCCTTGCGCGTCATCTTGTACGTCAGGGCGATCTGCTTCAGTCGCCCGGGGTTCGCAGCAGTCTCTGCGTTTGACTTCCTCGCCATGAGGCGAAGTTTACGTGGCCCGCGGGGTCCGGGTCGCCGCGGCCTCGATTACGTGCTCGGTTTCGACCCGGTCCTTGGCCCTGCGACGGTCTTCCAGAACCGCCGTCCAGGCGTTGCGGCGGGCACCGCTCATGAGCATCGACTCGATGCCGCGGAAGGCCTCGGTCACGGACGGGATGGCGATGGCGCGTACGGGCGCGGCCTGCATGATGTCGGTCCCTCTCTCGGAGCTCGCATCGATGGGCGTGTGCGGTGCGTGGACCCAGCGTCACTGACTGGTGTTACCAGGGCATGACCGGCCGGTCAAACGTGATGAAATATTGACGCGGCCCCCAGGCTCTCCCGATAAGAGCCTAGGGGCCGCTTCGACACGGTGTTACCGCTTGGTAGACGTTTGTGAACGAATTCACATCCACCTGAGAACCTACGCTCCGGCTCGGCTGCGCTTCACGAAAGCCCGGTCGAGCTCCGCCTCGACACCGCTACGGCCGCGCGCCCGCCCTCGTACCTCGGACGAACCCACAACCTACGCTCCGGCTCGGCTGCGCTTCTCCATCGCCTGCGTGTAGAGGCGGCCCGCACGGTACGACGAGCGGACCAGGGGGCCCGACATCACGCCGGAGAAGCCGATGTCCTCGGCCTCCTTCGCCAGCTCCACGAACTCCGCAGGCTTCACCCAGCGCTCGACGGGGTGGTGCCTCGGCGAGGGCCGCAGGTACTGGGTGATGGTGATGAGCTCGCAGCCGGCCGCGTGCAGGTCGCGCAGTGCCTCGCTGACCTCCTCGCGCTCCTCGCCCATGCCGAGGATCAGGTTCGACTTGGTGATCAGGCCGTACTCGCGGGCCTTGGTGATCACGTCGAGGGAGCGCTCGTAGCGGAAGCCGGGGCGGATCCGCTTGAAGATGCGGGGCACCGTCTCGACGTTGTGCGCGAAGACCTCGGGGCGGGAGGCGAAGACCTCCTCCAGCAGCTCCGGCACCGCGTTGAAGTCCGGCGCGAGCAGCTCGACCTTGGTGTGACCGCTCTCGCGGTGCGCCGTCTGCTGGTGGATCTGGCGGACCGTCTCCGCGTACAGCCACGCGCCGCCGTCGGGCAGGTCGTCGCGGGCGACACCGGTGATGGTGGCGTAGTTCAGGTCCATGGTGACCACGGACTCGCCGACGCGGCGCGGCTCGTCCCGGTCCAGGGCCTCGGGCTTGCCCGTGTCGATCTGGCAGAAGTCACAGCGCCGGGTGCACTGGTCGCCACCGATGAGGAAGGTGGCCTCGCGGTCCTCCCAGCATTCGTAGATGTTCGGACAGCCGGCTTCCTGGCACACCGTGTGCAGTCCTTCGCCCTTCACGAGGGCCTGCATCTTGGTGTACTCGGGGCCCATCTTCGCCCGGGTCTTGATCCACTCGGGCTTGCGCTCGATGGGGGTCTGGGCGTTGCGGACTTCGAGGCGCAGCATCTTGCGTCCGTCGGGTGCGACTGCGGACACGACCGGCTCCCTGTGACTTCGATTCTTCGGCGCCCACCAGGGTACGCCCGTAATTTCATACGCTCTTACGTCGGCCAACCTGGGGGCCGCCGGACGCATTCCCGGGGGCGTCAGCCCACGGCCGGCTCGATCTCGCGGGGCCGCAGCTCGGCCTGCTCCAGGACGTCCTTCAGGTGTCGCTCCACGACGGGCAGCACGTCGGCGATGGTGATCTCGCGGCCCAGTTCGTACGAGAGCGAGGTCACACCGGCGTCCCGGATGCCACAGGGGATGATCCGGTCGAACCAGGTGCTGTCGGGGTTCACGTTGATCGCGAAGCCGTGCATCGTGACGCCCTTGGCGACGCGGATGCCGATCGCGGCGAGCTTGCGGTCCTCGCGGCGCTGGCCGGCGTTGGAGGGGGCGTACTCGGGGCCGTTCAGCCGGGCGTCGAACTCCTCGTCGTGCAGACGGGGGTCGAACTCCAGGGACAGCCCACCGATCTTCGGGCGCTCCTCGACGGGGTCGCCGAGCACCCACACCCCGGAGCGGCCCTCGATCCGGGTGGTCTCCAGGCCGAACTCGGCCGCGGTGCGGATCAAGGCGTCCTCCAGCCGACGGACGTGAGCCACCACGTCCACCGGACGGGGCAGCTTCATGATCGGGTAGCCGACCAGTTGGCCCGGCCCGTGCCAGGTGATCTTGCCACCACGGTCCACGTCGATGACGGGCGTCCCGTCCAAGGGGCGCTCGCTCGGATCGGTGCGCCGGCCGGCGGTGTACACCGGCTGGTGCTCCACCAGCAGGCAGGTGTCCTCGATCTCGTCCGCGAAGCGGGCGGCGTGGACGCGTCGCTGCTCGTCCCAGGCCTCGGTGTACTCGACCGATTCCGGCCCGAAGCCCAGATGGACAAACCGAAGCTCAGTCACCGCGGCGCCTCCTCGTTGAACCTGCTGTGCGCAGGTGAACCTGCTGTCTGCACGTACCGCACCCGGCCAAGGGTACGGCGACCCCCGCCGGCTCCTTCAGACCCCCGGTGCGCCGGGCCTCAGCCCCGAACCTCAGCGCCGGGCCTCAGCCCCGAACCTCAGCGCCGGGCCTCAGTGCCCCGGGCCGAGCAGGGTGCGGGCCTCCGGCGGCGGGCCCGGCGGTTGCGGGGTGCGTTTGCGGCCCTTGCGGGGCAGGTCCGGGTCCTCGTCGGCACGCGGCAGCCGGCGGTGGCCCTCGGAGTGGTCGTTGACCCAGCCGCACACCCCGCACGCGTACCGGCCGTCGAGCCCCGCGATGTAGGTGCCGCAGCGGCGGCACTCGGCCTCGGTGAGCTCGGGCGCGGGCAGCGGGGCCGTGGCTTCCGCGTACGCGTCGGAGTGGTGAGCCCCGTGGGGCCGGCGGGTCATGGACCGCAGCGTACGCGGAGGTCCGCTCCCGGTCCGTAAAGGGCCCTACCCATTCTGCACACGATCGGATGAATGTGGGGCAGAGAGGGCGGTGGGGGCGGAGTTCGCCGCTACATTCACGCCGTTCACAGGGCCGGGACTCCGGTCCGTCACGTCAGGAAACCGTGGAGCAGATGACGGAACGACCTGCCCAGCGCGTCCCCAACCGGCAGCTCGCGGCGCTGATCGCGGAAGCCGGGTTCTCCAACGCCGGGCTTGCCCGCCGCGTCGACCAGCTCGGCCTGGAGCACGGTCTGGACCTGCGCTACGACAAGACCTCCGTGACCCGGTGGCTGCGCGGCCAGCAGCCCCGCGGCACCACCCCGGCGCTGATCGCGGAGGTTTTCACCCGGCGCCTCGGGCGCCGGTTGTCGGCGCAGGACCTGGGCCTCGACGCGTGCGCGCCCGTCTACGCCGGGCTGGAGTTCGCGGCCACCCCCGAAGAGGCCGTGGACATCGCGAGCGGGCTGTGGCGCAAGGACTCCGGATCGCACGCCGAGCTGCGCAAGATCGCCTTCACCCCGGCCGGCCTCGTGGTGCCCAGCCGGGACTGGCTCATCGGCCGGGCCGACGAACGGGTCGGACGCGGCGCGGACATGGCCGCCTCCCGCGTCCCCGCGCAGGGTCGCGCCTCGGTGCCAAGGCAACGGCAGGTCGACCGCGGGCCCGGGCAGCGGGTCACCGGCGGGGACATCGCGGCCCTGCGCTCGGTGAGCGAGCTGTTCCGCACCCTCGACCACGCCTACGGCGGCGGCCACGCCCGCCAAGCCCTGGTGCGCTACCTGGAGCACGAGGCCGAACCCATGCTCCGCGGCACCTACGGCGAGACCACCGGGCGGCGGCTGTTCTCCGCCGCCGCCGACCTGACCCGGCTCGCGGGCTGGACCTCGTACGACATCGCCGCGCACGGCCTGGCCCAGCGGTACTTCGTCCAGGCGCTGCGCCTCGCGCAGGCCGCCGGGGACCGGCCGTACGGGTCCTACGTGCTGGTCACCATGAGCCGGCAGGCGGTCTACCTCGGGCACGGCCGCGAGGCCGTCCAGCTGGCCCGGGTCGCCCAGCAGGGCGTCGGCTCGGGGCCCCCGCCGGTGGTGCAGGCGCTGCTGCACGCCGCCGAGGCGCGGGGGCACGCGGTGCTCGGCGAGGTGCGCTCGGCGACGGCCTCCCTGGTCCGCGCCGAGCGGGCGCTGGGCGCGGGCCGGCCGGGGGACGACGTACCGCCGTGGGCCCGGTTCTTCGACGAGGCGCAGCTCGCCGACGAGTTCGGGCACTGCCACCGGGACCTCCAGCAGTACCGGGCCTGCGCCCAGCACGCGGAACGCTCCCTGCAACTGCGTTCGCCCGGCTACGCGCGGTCCCGGCTGTTCTGCCGGGTGGTGCTGGCCACGGCGCGGCTGGGGCTGGGCGAGCTGGACCAGGCGTGCGCGCTGGGCGCGGAGGCGGCACAGCAGGCGATGGAGATGCGGTCGGTGCGCGCGGTGGAGTACGTACGGGACTTCGAGCGGCGGCTGGAGCCGTACCGGGACGCGTCGGCGGTGCGGACGTACCGGGACCGGGTGGCGGCGCTGTCGTAGGGGGCGCGTTGCCCTGGCCCGGGTGGTCGGGGCGGGCCGTGACGGTCCGGAGCGGGGTCGGGGCGGTCCGGGGCGGGGTCGGGCGTGTGGAAGGCCCGGCCCCCGTGGCTTGGGGGACCGGGCCTTGGCCGGGGGCGGTCAGGCCACCGCCGGAAGGGCTGGTTCCGGGGCGGCCGGGAGCGGGATGCCGAAGTCGCGGAGCAGGGCCGTGGCCGCCCGCCGGGCGGAGTGCAGGGCGCCCTGGACGGTGTTCGAGTCGCGGTGGTCCCCGCACACGTAGAGCCCCGCCAGAACCCGTACCGGGCGTCGCAGGTCGTACGGCGGGGGCATCGCGGGCACGGCCTCCGGGGTGTGGTGCACGGCGAGGAGGTCCCAGTCCCGGGTCGAGGTGTCGTAGAGCCGGGCCAACCGGGAAGCCACCGTCCGAGCGGGGGGCGGAGGGCCGTGCACGGTGGTGGTGACCAGGCCGCGGCCGGTCGGCGCCCGGCTCGGGTCGACCGCGCTCATCACGGTGGTGTGCGCGAGCGGCCACTTCGGGTCGGCGTCCAGGAGCAGCGAACCGTCCCAGGGCAGCGGCGCGGGGGTCGCGTGGTGGATGACGGTCACCTCGTGGAAGCGCGGCACCCGCAATCCCGGCAGCAGCTCGGCCGCGGCCCGGGCGCCCGTCGCGAGGACCACGGAGCGGCAGCGGAAGTCGCCGTGCTCCTCGGTGGTGACCAGGCTGGTCGCCACCGACCGGACCCGGACCCCGGTGCGGACCGTGCCCGGTGGCAGGGACTCGGCGAGCAGCCGCGGCAGGACCGCGGCCCCGCCCTCGGGCACGGCGAGCCGGCCGCGGACGAAGGTGCGCAGCGCGAGGTCGGCGACGCGGCTGGAGGTGGTGAGGTCCGGGTCGCGCAACAGGGTGGAGAGCAGGGGCCGCAGGACCCCGTTCACGGTGCGCGGTGGCAGGCCGCGGGAGCGCAGCGCGGTGAGCGCCGAGCGTTCCGGGCGGGCCAGCACCCGTTCCTCGGGCAGCGCTGCGAGCCGGCCGAGGGCGGCGCTGAGCCGGGCCTGGTCCAGGGATCCGCCGGCCAGCGCGCGGGCCGGGGTGAGCGCCCCGGCCCGCTGCTGCTTGCCGTCGACCCCGTGCACCAGGACCCCGGGGGCGAAGGGCCGCAGTGTGAGGCCCTCCAGACCGGGGGTGCGGGCCGGTTCGGTGTACGAGGTGTTGAGGAGCTGCCCGATCCGGTCGAGGCGGAACCCGTCGGCCGATTCGGTGGCCATCCGGCCTCCGGGATCGTCGGCGGTCTCCAGGACGGTGACCGTGACCCCCGCCGCGATCAGGTGGTGTGCGGCCGCGAGTCCTGAGACTCCGGCTCCTACGATGACGACGTCCGCGAGCTGTGCGGTGTGGTGTGCGGCGTGGTGCGTGCTGCTGAGCACGTGCCCCTCCCCGAGGTCGGCGCGGCTGTGTGGGGACCTCCTTCCCCCAACGGACTCCAGGAGAACCCGAGTTCGGTGGGGTATTGCGCACAACTTCGGTCGCATGACGGTCGCATACGGGTCACGAACGGTCGCACATGGGCACGGGGGGCGCCTTTGGGGTGCCGGGGGTTGGGGGATGGGGGTCGGGGGACGGCGGGGCTCAGGCCAGGGCTGCCCTGATGGAGTCGTCGATGCCCGGGTGGCGGAAGACGAAGCCCGACTCCAGCAGGCGGGCAGGGCGCACCCGCTGACTGCCGAGCACGTCCTCGGCGAACTCCCCGATCGCGATGCGCAGGGCCGGCGCGGGTACGGGGAACAGGGTCGGGCGGCGCAGCACGCGGCCCATGGCGGCGGTGATCTCACGGTTGGTCAGCGGCTCGGGCGCGGTCAGGTTCACCGGGCCGGAGAGGTCGGGGGTGTCGATCAGGTGCCGCAGGGCGGCGATCTCGTCGTGCATCGAGATGTACGACCAGTACTGGCGGCCGTTGCCGAGCCGACCGCCGATGCCCGCCTTGAAGACGGGGAACAGCTTCCCCCAGGCCCCGCCCTCGGCCGCGACCACCAGCCCGGTACGGGCGAACACGGTACGCACGCCGGCCTCGCGGGCCGGGGCGGCGGCCGCCTCCCACTCCACGCAGACGGACGGGAGGAAGCCGTGGCCCGCCGGTGCGGTCTCGTCCACGGGGCGGTCGCCGGTGTCGCCGTAGTAGCCGACGGCGGTGCCGCACACCAGGACCGGCGGAGGGCTGTCGAGGGCGGCCACGGCCTGGGCGATGGCGGCCGTGCCGAGGACGCGGCTGTCGCGGATCTGCCGCTTGTACGCCGCCGACCAGCGGCGGTCCCCGACGCCGGCCCCCGCCAGGTGCACGACGGCCCCGCACCCCACGAGCCCGGCGGGGTCGACGCGGCCGGCGGCGGGGTCCCACCGCGCCTCGTCCGGCCCGGCGGGCGCCCGCCGCACGAAGCGCACCACGTCGTGGCCGTCGGCGCGGAGTGACTGGGCGAGGGCCTGCCCGATGAGTCCGGAGGATCCGGTGATGGCGATACGCATGCCCCCAGTCTGCCGCCGCCCTGGCCGGGCGGGGCGCCGCAACTCCCCGGGGCGGGGCGGGGGCTGCGTCCGGGGTCGGGGCGCGGGTGGGGGCTGCGGGTGGGCGTGGGGTGCGGGCGGGGGTGGGGTCAGGTGGTGCCCAGCAGGGTGCCGGCCGCGTACGTGACGGCCATCGCGAGGGCGCCGCCCGTGACGTTGCGGAGCACCGCGCGGGGCACCGGCGCCCCGCCCAGCCGGGCGCTGACCACCCCGCACAGGGTGAGCGCGGCGAGAACGGCCGCCACCGTCACCGGCACCCGCGCCGACGCCCCCGGCAGGACGATCGCCAGCAGCGGCAGCAGCGCCCCCACCGTGAACGCCACCAGGCTGGCCACCGCCGCGTGCCACGGGTTCGCCAGTTCGCCCGGCTCGATCCCCAGCTCCACCCGCGCGTGCGCCCGCAACGCGTCGCGCTCCGTCAGCTGGACCGCCGCCTCCCGGGCCAGCTCCTGGCCCAGGCCCCGGGCGGCCAGCAGGTCGGTGAGTTCGTCCAGCTCCTCCTCCGGCTGCTGCGCCAGCTCCCGCCGCTCCACCTCCAGCGCGGCCCGTTCCGAGTCCCGCTGCGAGCTGACCGAGACGTACTCCCCCGCCGCCATCGACAGCGCGCCCGCCAGCAGCCCGGCCACCCCCGCCGTCAGGATCGCGGTCCGCGAGTTGGTGGCGCCGGCCACGCCCACGACCAGGCCCGCGGTGGAGATGATCCCGTCGTTGGCGCCGAGCACCCCCGCCCGCAGCCAGTTCAGGCGGGTACTGATGGCCGCGCTGGTATCCGTCACCGCTCCACTGTCCCGGGCGACGCCCAGGGGGGCCACCCGGCGTGCGCGGCCCGGTACCGCGTACCAGGGTGGAGGGGTGAGACGCGCTTGGGAGGATCCGGGCAGGCTGCACGGTGCCCCGCCGCCGCGCTGGGCCCGGTTCGCGCCCGCCGTGGCCCTGGTGGCACTGTGCTGCGCCCAGTGGCTGACGCCCGGCAACGTCGAGCTGGGCTACTTCCTGGCGGCCCTGCCCGCGGTGGCCGCCTTCTCCTACGGCGCCGCCGGCACGGCCGTCTTCGCCGCCCTGGTGCTCGCGCTGCTCGCCTTCCCCGACCTCGGCGTCGGGCACGCGCGGGGCTCGGACCTGGCCACGGTGGCCGTCGTCGGGCTGCTCAGCGTGGTCATCGCCTGGGTGCGCCACCGCCGGGACGCCCAGCTGGTCAGCGTCCGTACGGTCGCCGAGGCGGCCCAGCTGGCGGTGCTCCCGCCCGTACCGGAACGGGTGGGTCCGGTACGGTGCGCCGGTCTGTACCGGGCGGCCCAGCAGGGCACGCTGGTCGGCGGCGACCTGTTCGACGTACGGGCCGGCCCCTTCGGGGTGCGGGCGGTCGTGGGCGACGTCCAGGGCCACGGTCTGGCGGCCGTCGGGACGGTGGCGGCGCTGCTCGGTGCCTTCCGGGAGGCGGTGCTGGACGACCGGGAGCTGGTGGACGTCGCGTCGCGCCTCGACCGGCGGCTGGTCGCGGACGCCGCCGCTGAGGCGGTGGAGCATCCGGAGCTCTTCGCGACGGCCGTGCTGCTGGAGTTCCCGACCGGGCTGGACCTCGTACGGATCGTCTCGTGCGGGCATCCTCCGGTGCTGCTGCTCCGGGACTTCGTGGCCTCGGAGGTCACGGTGGAACCGGGCCCTCCGTTGGGTCTGGGACTGGCCGGCCCGGCGCTCCCCCCGGTGACCGAACTCCGGCTGGTGCCGGGCGACCGGCTGCTCGCGCACACCGACGGAGTGACGGAGGCGCGCGACGCCGGCGGCCGCTTCTATCCGCTGGCCAGCCGCGTTCCGGTGCTGGCGAGCGACCCGGCGGGCCTGGTCCGGGCGGTCTGGAAGGACCTGGCGTCCTTCACCGACGGCGGGCCGCACGATGACGTGGCCCTGCTGATGTTGTCGGTCGGGGCGGAGGGGCCGGTTCCGCGAGGCGGCGTGACCGGCCCGTACTGATCGGATGATCAGTTGGTAACAGTGCGGGCTACGGCCCGGTTTTCGTGTTTCGCTCGCAGCACGACGACAGCGAAGAACACGATGAGCGCGATGAGCGCGAGGCCGGCCGCGATGACCGCGGCGCGGGCCCCGCGCACGAGAGGACGAGGCCCCCATGCACGCACCGCGTCAGCACAGGAAGCGCTTGGCGGCGGTCGCCGCCGCGGCCACGGCGGCCGGGCTGCTCACCGGGGCGATGCTCCTGGGGTACGAGGCCGGCGACCACTCCGGGCCGTCCACGGACCGCAGCGGCGGAGCCTCCGCCGGCATGGCCCCCGCCGGCGTGCCCCCTACCGAGGCGCGGACGGGATCCATCCACTTCGTCGGCGGCGAGGGCGGCGACGAGGGCGGCGGCACGGTGGTCGGCGTACCGCTGGAGCGGGACGGGACCGCCCGGTCCGGCGGGTCCGGCGGGTCCGCCGACGCATCCGGCTTCGTCGGCGGACCGGACGTCATCGCGGCGTCATGAGACGTCGCGGATGAAGGAGCGCACCATCTTGCAGGTGAGGTTGGACGGGCGGTGGATGCCCACCCGTACCGCCATCGTCCGGATCTTGCGGTTGGTCGCGCGCTTGACGTCGTAGGTCCCGGTGTCGAGCAGGGATATCGCGAGCCGCATCGCCTTCAGACGGCGGTTGTGGCTCTCGTACCATTCGCGGGGCAGCCCCGCGGGCAGCGGCTTCTTCTTGGGCATCACAATGACAGCGGCAGCGGCCATCTACAGCCTCCCAAACGGTAGTTGGCTTCCTGTCGTTCTCCTTCGATTTTACCGGGGGGCACTGACAAAAGCCCCTGGCCAGACGGAGTCCAACTAGGCTGGCGGCCATGGAGATCTGGATCAATCCCGCCTGCTCGAAGTGCCGGAGCGCGCTGACCCTGCTGGACGCCGAAGGCGTCGATTACACGGTCCGCCGATACCTGGAGGACGTGCCGTCGCAGGACGAGATCCGCGCGGTGCTGGAACGCCTCGGCCTGGAGCCCTGGGACATCACCCGCACCTCCGACCCCCTGGCGAAGGAGACCGGCGTACGGGACCTCCCGCGCGAGGAAACCGACACGGCCCGGCAGCGCTGGATCACCCACCTGGCGGCCCACCCGAAGCTGATCCAGCGCCCGATCATCACGGCCGAGGACGGCACGGCCGTCATCGCCCGCTCGGACGAAGCCGTCCGGGACGCCCTGTCCCGTAAGGGATAAGGGGTAGGGGGCGGGGAAGCCACCCAGGCGGTGCGGGGGCGGGGGCGGTTCTGAGCGGCGGGGTCGGGGGTGACGGAACCCCGTTGATCCGGATCAGAGCGGGTTTGGTGGCTTCCCGCCGGTCTCATCGTCTCTCCGCGTCGGGCCGGTCCCTCAAGGGCGCTCCCTTCGGTCGCGTCGCTACGCGATGGCCTACGGCCACCCTTGACCGACCGACCCGCCACGGAAAAACGAAGACCAGCGGGAACCCCCCAAAAGAACGGTCACGGGTCAGAGAGACGAGGAACGGGTCTCTCAGCGATGAGGCGAGGGACCAGGGGCTGGCCGGTTGGGCACACGGGCACGCCGGAGGGCCGGCGGCCGGGCCCCGGGCGCGGCCAAGAGCCCTACCCTGCACTCCAGAACGACCAGAGCAGTCTGGAGTGCGGGTAGGCGGGGGCACGCGCCGGTTCACCGTGGTTCGTCGCTCGGCTCAGCGACTGACCACCGGCCGTGGCTGGACATAAGCCGCACCAGCCCAGTCCATGGCCGAGGCCGTCTCAGCGACCGTCGACCGCCCGAGACCGGACCCCAGACCACAGACACCGGACGGTGGGGGGACGGGTCGCAGGCGCTCGCCAACAGTCTCCACGGGCGGTGTGGGCTGCTTATGTCCAGCCACGGACGGTCGACGGACGCTGAGCCGAGCGACGAGACACGGCGAACCGGCGCGCGTCCCCGCCTACCCGCACTTCCGAGTGCTCTGGTCGTTCTGTTGGGCGGGTAGGGCCGTTGGCCGCGCCCGGGGCCCGGCCGTCGGCCCTCTGAGGCGCCCGTATGCCCCATGGGGCAGCGCCCGGTCCCTCGTCTCGTCACTGAGGGACCCGCTCCTGCTCATTCCTCCCCCGTGACCGTTCTTTTGGGGGGTTCCCGCTGGTCTTCGGCTTTTCGTGGTGGGTCGGTCGGTCAAGGGTGGCCGAAGGCCATCGCGAAGCGACGCGACGACGAAGGAGGAGCGCCCTTGAGGGACCGGCCCGCCACGAAGAGACGATGAGACCGGCGGGAAACCACCAAACCCTCCCTGATCCGGACCATGGGCACCCCGCACACCCCCCACCCCCGCCCAGCAGAACCAGCCCGCCGCGCGGGGGCGGAGCCGCCTCACCCCTCCAGTTGCTGCTCCGCCAACGCCAGGATTTCCGTCAGGCGGGCGCCGAAGGTGGCTCCGCGGGGGTCCGGGGTGCCCGTGTGGGCGGCGGTGAGGAGGGCGTCCAGGGCGCGGCCGTAGGCGGCCGGGACGTCGCTCCAGTCGGGGAGGGCGAAGACGCCCTCGGTTCCGCGCAGTTCGAGCCCCACGCCGGCGGCGGCCTGGGGGGCGCTCAGGCTGAGTACGGCGGTGCTGGCCGCGCCCGAGGTGTGGCGCAGGGTGAGTTGGACGACGTCGGCGGGGCCGCGCGCGGCGGTGACGGAGGTGACGTCGCCGAGGACGGGGATCAGGACGGACAGAGCGTGCGGGCCGACGTCCCACAGGCCGCCCTTGGACTTGCGCCAGGGCGAGTCGGCGTAGGCGCCGGGGGCGCCGTCGGGCGGGAAGACGGCGCCGAGCCAGTGCGCGGAGGCGGTGAACCAGCCGGTGCGCCCGGCCTGTTCGTCGACCCATCCGGCGGTGGGTTCGGCGAAGCGGAGGGTGAGGAAGACGACGGAGGCGACCTGGTGCCGGGCGACGGCGTCGGCGACGGCGCGGGCGTCCTCGACGGTCGTGGCGACGGGTTTGTCGAGCAGCAGGTGGCAGCCGGCGGCGGCCGCGCGGACGGCGAGGGGGGCCTGGACGTCCGGGGGGAGGGCGAAGGCCACCGCGTCGCAGTCGGCGAACAGGGCGTCGGGGTCTTCGTACACCTTCACGCCGAACTCCTCCGCGAGCTCGGCGGCCGCTTCGGGGCGCCGGCCCCAGATCCCGGCGAACTCGGAGCCCGGGTGGGCGGCGAGCGCGGGGGCGTGGGTGCGGCGGGCCCAGGGGCCGGTGCCGAGCAGGCCGATGCGGGGGCGGGGGGTGCCGGGGACCTGGTGGGGGGCGGGGCCGGGGGCTGCCTCGGGGGCGCCGTCGACGGGGTTCACATCGTACGAAATGCTCACGCGCCCAGTCTGCCGCACCCGGACGGGTGTGCGGTCGCCAACCCGCACGACCCGTGCGACCTGCGGTGTAAACCTCGGTAACACGGGGTTCACACGCGGGCAACGGAGGAGAAATCGCGGCGGGGGACGCTGCGGAGGACACCATGGCGATCCACAGCACCCGCAGAGTCAGGATGGGGCCCGTGAGCTACAAGGCTGAGTACATCTGGATCGACGGCACCGAGCCGACGGCGAAGCTTCGCTCCAAGACGAGGATCCTGACGGACGGCGAGGCGCTGCCGATCTGGGGCTTCGACGGGTCCAGCACGAACCAGGCGGAGGGCCACGCCTCGGACCGCGTGCTCCAGCCGGTGTTCTCCTGCCCGGACCCGATCCGCGGCGGCGACCACCTGCTCGTCCTGTGCGAGGTCATGAACATCGACATGACCCCCCACGTGTCGAACACCCGCGCGCTGCTGCGTCCGGTCGCGGAGGAGTTCGCCGACCAGGCGCCGATCTTCGGCATCGAGCAGGAGTACACGTTCTTCGACGGCGCCCGCCCGCTCGGTTTCCCGGTGAACGGCTTCCCGGCGGCGCAGGGCGGCTACTACTGCGGTGTCGGTTCGGACGAGATCTTCGGCCGGGACATCGTCGAGAAGCACCTCGACCACTGTCTGGCGGCGGGCCTGAGCATCTCCGGCATCAACGCCGAGGTCATGCCGGGCCAGTGGGAGTTCCAGGTGGGCCCGGTGGGTCCGCTAGAGGTCTCGGACCAGCTGTGGATCGCGCGGTGGCTGCTGTACCGCACCGCCGAGGACTTCAACGTGTCGGCGACGCTGAACCCGAAGCCGGTCAAGGGCGACTGGAACGGCGCGGGCGCGCACACCAACTTCTCCACGAAGGCGATGCGCGAGGACTACCGGGCGATCATCTCGGCGTGCGAGGCGCTCGGCGAGGGCTCGAAGCCGCTGGACCACGTCAAGAACTACGGCGCCGGCATCGACGAGCGTCTGACGGGGCTGCACGAGACGGCTCCGTGGAACGAGTTCAGCTACGGGGTCTCCGACCGCGGCGCCTCGGTGCGCATTCCGTGGCAGGTGGAGAAGGACGGCAAGGGTTACATCGAGGACCGCCGGCCGAACGCGAACGTCGACCCGTACGTGGTGACGCGGCTGATCACGGACACCTGCTGCACCGGGCTGAAGAAGGACGGCCTCGTCTGAGACCGGCCCCCGACGGCCGTGGCGCCCGTCCTCCCCCGCGGGAGGGCGGGCGCCGCGCTGTCGGAGGGGCCCGCCAGGGGCCCTCGCGCTGTCAGTGGGGCCCGTCAGGCTGGGCCCATGCTGCCCGTGAAGGTCCACACCGAACCCGCCGAGTCCTACGAACGGCCCGCCACCCCCTGGCTCCGCGAGCTCGTGGAGCGCATCGGGGCGCCCGGGGACCGGTTCCTCGTGGTGAACCGGATCCCCGACGAACCCGACTCCTTCGTCCAGGTCTGGCACGAGGCGGGCGGTGACTACCAGGTGGAGCACCGGGCCGGCGCCCCGGACCGGCACTTCCAGGCCTTCGTGCCCACCGCGGCCGAGGTGGCGCGGATGATGCTCGGCTGGGCTCGGCAGGAGAAGGGCTGGGACCTCGGGACGGCGTGGGAGCGGCTGGACTTCCCGGTGGAGGAGGCGCCGCTCCCGCTCGACGAGGCGGTCGAGGAGGAGCTGACGGGGCTCGTCCGGGAGCGGCTGCGGTGCGGCTACGACGACCGGGCGGCGCTGACCGAGTACGCCGGTTACGTCCTCGGGGGCCCGGACGGGAACGCGGGCCCGGGCCCGGGCGCGGGCGGGTCGCTGGTGTCCCCCGCGCAGGCCCGGCAGCTGGTGGACCGGCTGTGGCGGGAGCGGGTGGCCGAGCAGGCCGGCTGGGAGGGGGAGACCGATCCGGAGCGGCTGACCCGGGCGTTCGAGGCGCTCGACGCGCGCGGGATCACGGCGCGGGAGAACTTCGCCTGCTGCCGGAACTGCGGGCTCGCGGAGATCGGCGGAGAGGGCGCGCAGGACGCGCGGGGGTTCGTCTTCTTCCACTCGCAGTGCACCGAGGGTGCGGCGGCGGGCCACGATCTGTGGCTGTTGTACGGGGGGTTCGCGGCGGGGGACGAGCTGACGGCGTCCGTCGGCCGGGAGGTGGTCGCGGCGCTGGACGGGGTGGGGCTGCATTGGGTGTGGGACGGATCTGCCCAGGATGCGGTACGGGTGACCGGTGTGGACTGGCGGAAGCGGCTCGTCGGCTGACTGTTTGTCGGGATTGTGACGTCCTGACGAAACCTTGATCACGGAATATGAGATTCCGCTCCATCAGGTGAGATGGGGCCTGCCCCGGGCCCCGTACATCTGCTTCAATGTGGCCCATGGCCAGCCACCAGCACACCTCGACAGGTCGCAGAGACCTCGAACCGTTCTGGCCCTCCCGTCAGGATCACGATTTCGACCGGGTGTGTTGCCGCGCGAAGAACGCGCCGGCCCTCTAAAGCCTTCCGGGACCTCCCAAAGACCTGCCCGAGGCCTTCGGTCTGCGCGGTACGACAACGACGACGTACGTACGTCTCCTGCCGACCACTCCGCGTGAAAGAGCTGACCACTCATGACCAACACCCGTTCCCTCGTCTCCGGCACCTCCGCCGCGACCTCCGCTCCCCTGACCTTCCCGCCCAGTCCCCGCCACCGGCTGCGAGCCGTCGACCGGGACGAGGTGGCCCGCGTCGTGGACCTGCTCCCGCCCGGCGCCACTTGGCTGCCCGCGCCCCAGCACACCCTGCCGACGCTGCCCGGCAACCCGCCGATGGTCGGCTACCTGGTGCTCGTACCGGCCGACCAGCAGCCGCCGATCGCCTTCGCCCCGCGGTCCGTCCCGCTCCCCTCCGCCGCGGCCCCGACGACCACCGGGGACGAGCTCGTACGGATCGACTCCGCGCAGCGCACCGCCGAGGTGGACGGTCAGGTCCTGGACCTGACCTACCTGGAGTTCGAGCTGCTCGCCCACCTCGTGGCACACCCCCACCGGGTGCACAGCCGGGACCAGCTGGTCACGACGGTGTGGGGTTACGGGCACGTCGGCGACGGCCGGACGGTCGACGTCCACATCGCCCGACTGCGCCGCAAGCTGGGCGCGGCGCACCGCGGGACGATCCAGACGGTCCGCCGGGTGGGCTACAAGTACGCGCCCTGAGCGGTGTGTCGACCGGCGTCGGCGACCGGCCGTGACCCGCGCCCGCGCCCGTACGGTCGCGGCCTGCCGGCCCCCGGCCGGCGCTCCGGAACGACGGTGGGCCCGCACTCTCCGGGGGGAGTGCGGGCCCGGCCGCGTGCGCGGTCGCGTACTAGACCTGCGGCTCAGGTGTCGTCGCCCGGCGGCGGGCGGCCACGAGGCCGAGGAGCACGTCACCCGCGAGGAAGACGAGCAGGCTGATGCCCAGCATCGGGACGAACCAGCCGACGAGCGCGGTCACGGCGGCCAACGGCAGCAGCAGGGTCACCGACAGCTTCCGCCAGGCACCGCGCGGCTGCGGACGTCCCACCGCCAGCTTGCGCTCCTTGGTGGGGCGACGCATCCACCACATCCGGTAGCCCCACACGACGAGGAACATCACGGCGACGGCCAGCGCGGCCAGGGCGAGCTGGTTGGCGAGCCCGAAGGTCAGGCCCATGTGGAGGTCGATGCCGAAGCGCGTCAGCTGGGCGAGCAACGGGTGGTCGGCGAAACGGAGTTCGTCCATGATCCGACCGTCGGCGGGGTCCACCGCGACCGCGTCCAAGTGCACCGGGAACTGCTTGTCGGTCTCCTTGACGACGTAGCCCTTGCCCTGGGCGGGGAGGGTGACGCGCAGGCTCGCGTCCACCCCGACGGCCCGGGCGGCGTCCACCGCGCGGTCGATGCCGATGTCGGTGGTGGGCGGCGGCGGGGGCATCTCCATGCCCTCCGTCATCACGTGCCCGGCGTGTTCGCCGGCGCCGCCCGCCGCGCCGTTCAGGGCGGCGGCGACGGAGGGAGTGGCTCCGCCGAGGCGGTCCTGGAGCTGCCCGATGTTCTCGCCGGCGTAGCGGGACCAGGTCAGGCCGGTGGCGGAGAGGACGACGAGTCCGACGACGGCCCACAGGCCGACGGTGCCGTGCCAGGACAGGGTCCGGCGGCGGCCGGTGGCCCCGCGGTCGGGGAGCACGAGGTGGGCCTTGCGGGAGCGGCGACGACCGATCCACAGGGCGAGCCCGCCGAGGGCGACGACCCACAGCCAACTGGCGGCCAGTTCGCTGTAGTTCCGGCCGAACTCGCCGAGCTGGAGGCTGGAGTGGAACTCGCTGAGCCAGGCCCGAAGCGGCAGCGCGTCACCGGCGGTGGTGAGCTGTCCGCGCACGTCGGCGGTGTACGGGTCGACGAACACGGTGAGGGTCTCGCCCTCACCGAGGCCCGGGCTCTCCATGATCACCCGGGTGGTCGCCTCCTCCTCGGGCGCGGGCCACACCCCGAGCACCTCGCCCTCGGGCGCGGCGGCGCGGGCGGCCCCGACCTGGGCGCTGAGCGGCAGGGCGCTCCCGCCGACCCGGGCGACGGTCAGTTCGTCGGAGTAGAGGACCTTCTCGGCCTGCCAGGAACCGGCGTACAGCAGGCCGGTGGTGGCGGCGAGGAACAGGATCGGGGCGATGAGCAGCCCCGCGTAGAAGTGGAGGCGCAGGAGCAGCGGGCGCAGGGCGGCCCAGGTGCCGCCGGTGCGCTTCGGTGGTGCGGCGGGGTCCCCGGTGGGGGCGTCCGGAAGCACGTCGAGAGACATGTCGGTCCTCAGGTTGGCGAAGGCATGGGTGGGCGGCCCCAGGTCTCGCCCCCCCTCGCCGAGGAGGTGCGCCGGTCAGGCGCGGGCAGGACGGCCGGGGGCCGTGGCGCGGGCGATCCACCGGCCGGGCGGCCCGCGACGTACCGCGGTGTGGGCGTGGACGGCGCCGCGCAGTCGGCGCGGTCGGTCGCAGGGGGCGCGGTGCGCGGGCGGGCGCGGTACGGGGGCCACCCGGGTGCGGAGCAGCGCGAGGGCGCGGGCGAGCGGGCGAGCGGCCAGTAGCGCGCTCGCGCCGAGGACGCCGACCAGCCGGAACACGGCGGCTTCGCCGCGGGCCAGCCAGGCGGCGCAGAAGAGCCCGGCGAGGACGTGCGCGGCGATCATGCCGAGGCCGCCGTGGGCGGCCATGGCGGTCATGTCGTGCAGGCCGGGCAGGCCGGGCAGCGCGTCGGGCAGGCCGGGCAGGGCGTGCACGCCGTCGGCCACGGCGGTCATACCGGGCAGCGTGTCGGGCAGGCCGGGCAGGGCGTCGGGCGGGGCGGGCAGCGCGGCCAGGCCGTCGGGCATGCCGATCATGCCGTCGGGCGTGCCGATCATGCCCTCGTGGATGCCGGCCCCGGTCATCTCGTCCGTCAGGCCGGACGGGGCCGTGTCGTGGGTCAGGCCGGCCGTGCCGGCCGAGCCGTCGGCCGCGTCGGGTATGTCATGTGCCATGCCCGCCATGTCATGCGCCGTACTCGGCACGCCGTGGCCCGCACCCGGTACGCCGTGCCCCGCTCCCCCGGCCGGACCGGCCGCCGACCCGACCTCGCCGGCTCCTGCAGGCACCGCGTGCGCGGGGTCGTGGTCGAGGGGCGACGGCGGGGTCGCGGCGGGCGGGGACGCGTGGGCCTGGGCCGCCGAGAAGGTGAGGTGGAGCGCAGCCTGTACGCCGAGCAGTGCGGCGCCGATCCCGGTGGGGCCGCGGCGCCGGCCGGCCGCGAGCCAGGCGAGCGCGCCCGTCACGGCGAAGGCGGCCGTCAGCGTACCGAGGGGGACATTCGTCCCGGACATGTACGAATGCCCCAGCGCACCCAGTGCCACGCACACGGCCGCGAACATCGCGGCCCGTACGACGCGCAGCGGCGCGGGGGTCCCGGACATGTTCCGGTCATATTCGCACGAGGCCCGGTGGTGCCGTCGACAGGGCGGTGTCCGATCATGGGCGGGTGAATCCATTGCCATGGTCATGGTCGTTGCCCTTCGGCGCGGTGTACGCCGCAGGGGTGCAGCTCGGCGCTCACGCCCTGGACCGGCTGGGTCCGGAACGCCGCGACCGGGTGCTGCTGGGTTGTTCGACGAACGTGGACAACCTTTCGGCCGGCCGCTGGGAAACCCTGCTGAGCAGTGCCTTCGTCGTCGAGGAACCGATGCCGCTGCCCTACGCGTTGCTGCTGGTGGCGGTGCTCGGGTACGCCGAGTACGCGTACGGGGCCTGGTGGACGGTGGCCGTGTTCCTCTTCGGGCACGCCTCCGCGACCCTGCTCGTCTACGGCGCGCTGCGGCGCACCACCGACCGCCGGACCCGGAGCGCGTTGGACGTGGGCACGAGCTACGGGTTCAACGCCGTGCTCGGCGCCCTGACCTCGGCCCTGCCGCCCGGGACCGTACGGAACGCGGCCCGGGTGGGCCTGCTGGCGCTCGCGGCGCAGCCGGTCCTGCGTCGGGAGCGGACCTTCACCGACGCCGGGCACCTCGCGGCGCTGGGCGTGGGGATCGGACTCTCCCTGGCTCTGGACCGACTGGTTCCGGACCGGCCGATTCCGGACCGGCCGGCCCTCGCCCGGCATGTGGGACCGGCTCGTCGGCATACCGCTCTTGCCTGACCCGAATGATACGAATGATCTGAATAATCCGAATGACACGAGTAATCCGACCCTCGCGCATACCGCTGGAGACGCCACGATGACCGCCACGCCCTCCACCACCGTCGCCAACCTCCGCGATCTGGGTGGCACCCCGCTCGCCGGCGGGCGGACCGTCCGGCCCGGACTCGTGCTGCGCTCGGGCTCCCTCGACCGGCTCGACCCGGCCGCGGACCCGGTGGTGGCCGCGCTGGGACTGCGTACGGTCATCGACTTCCGCAGCGACTCCGAGCGCGCCGATCACCCCGACCGGCTGCCGCAGGGCGCCCGGCTGGTCGTGCGCGACGTGTTGGCCGACAAGATGAACGACGGCAGGATGCCCGCCGCGACGCAGCTGAAGGACCTGCTCGCCGATCCGGTGGTGGCCGAGGAGCACCTGGGCGGCGGCAGGGCGCAGGAACTCTTCGGCTCGGTCTACCGGTCGTTCGTCAGCTCCGGGTCCGCGCAGGCCGCCTACCGCACGCTGCTCGTCGAGGCCGCCGACCCGGAGTCGGGTCCGCTGCTCTTCCACTGCACGGCGGGCAAGGACCGTACGGGGTGGGGCGCGACGCTGATCCTGGCGCTGCTCGGCGCCGACGACGAGACCCTCATGGCGGAGTACCTGTCGGTGAACCCGGCGGTCAAGGCGGCCTTCGCCCCCATGATCGAGGGCTTCACGGCGGCGGGCGGGGACCCGGACATCGCGCTCGCCCTGATCGGGGTGTTCCCCTCCTACCTGGAGGCGGGCCTCGACGAGGTCCGCACGCGCTACGGGTCGATCGAGAAGTACGTGCGCGAGGTCCTGGGCGTGTCCGAGGAGACCATCGAGGCGCTGCGGACCAAGCTCATCGCCTGACCCCTGCCGCGTCCCCGACGACCCGGGGGCGGAGAGCGCGCCCGGGGCCCGGTTCGTCCGAACGTGTGCGCTGGGGACGGGTGACCATCCGACGAATCGCTCGTTCTGCTGAACGTGACTGCGCCGGATACCGCCACCCGCCCCCTGCCTCCCGACGTCGAGCAGGCCGAGGCCGCCATCGTCGAGCACTACCCGCGGCTGGTGCGGCTCGCCTATCTGGTGCTGCCGCCCGCCCTTGGCCGCAATCGGCGGGTCCTGACCGCCCATTCGCTGACCCAGCGCGCCCTGCCGCGCGGTCGGCGGGCCGCGGGGGCCGACGCCGCCCTGGTGCGCGGCGGGGTCCCGGCGCAGCGCGACGGGGCGGACGGGCCCGAGTCGGGCTACGCGTACGTCCGGTTGCGGGTGCTGCGCTCCGCGCTGGAGGCGGGGATCCCGCTGAGCTTCCGGGCGCTCCCGCTGCGCGGGCAGTTGCCGCCGCTGCTCCCCCAGGTGTGGGGGCTGCGGCTGTTCCCGAGGTCGGGCGGGGCGGAGGAGCTGGCGCTGGACCAGTGGCTGGCCGGGTTGAACGGGCCCGGTCGGGCGGCCTGTGTCCTGCGGGCGGTGGAGGGGCTGGCGGAGCCGGACGTGCTCCGGGTGCTCACCGAGGCCGGGGTCGCCGATCCGGCGGCGGCGGTCGCGGAGTCCGGGGATCCCGCGCACGACGCCCTGTTCGCTTCGCCGGAGTTCGATCCTTGCGTGCTCCAGGCCCGGCCCACCGATCTGTTGCGCCGCCGGCGGTTCACCCGGGCCGGGTTGGCGGCGGCCGCGGCTCTGGCGGTGTGCGGGGCGCTGCTGGCGTTGCCCGGCGGTGGGTGGGGTTCCGACGGGCCGGCCGCTCCGCCGTACGCGTTGAACGCGGCGGCCGAACAGGCTTTGGATCCGGGGCAGTTGGTGCGGGCTTCGGCGGCGCTGTGGCGTACGTCCTCCCGTACGGACTACTCGGCGTGGCCGGCGCGCGGCGACCGCGCCGACGACGTGGAGCTGCTGCGTCGGGCGTTGGCCGTATGGGCGCGGCCGGGGAAGGGGGTCGTGGTGTCGGCGACGCCGGGGACCCCGTCGGGCCCGCCGATGGGGCCGCCGCAGTTGTTGTTCGCGGGGGCCGTCGACCAGGCGGTGGTGGTGCTGCTGTACGACGGGCTGCGGGTGGTCCGGTACGCGGAGCCGCGCGCCGGGACCGCGGGGGCCGCCCTCGACTTCGCCCGGACCGACGGGGCGTCGGCGGACACCGCGACGGGGCTCGTGCTCAGCCGGGTCGACGGCAACGTCCGCTACCTGACGGCCCCGTGGGTGACCGGCGCCGCCCTGCGGGACCTCCTCAAGCCCGCCGAGGCGCCGGTGGCGCTGAAGCTGACGCCGGAGGGGATCACTCCGCCGGTGGCGAGTCCCGCCCCGGGCGGCAGTTGCGGCAGCTGGAACGCCATGGCGCTGACCGGTGACGGGGCGACCCGGCTGGTCACGGACCTGGGCGAGCTGACGCCGGCCCGGCTGACGTCGGGGGCGCCGGGCGCCGCGCGGGACGTGTCGGAGGCGGCCGAGCTGGGCGAGTGGTCGAAGATCGCCTGTCTGCTGCCCTCGGTCCGCTCGCACGGGGTGCGCGGCGTCAACGCCTGGACGTACGCGAAGCAACCGCTGCCGGAGAACGACGGAACGGCGACCTGGCTGTGCACGCGGGCCGAGACCTGGCAGGGCGGGTCGGACCGGGTGCAGGCGCAGTTCCTGGCCCCGGGTGCGGCGCTGGCGGCCCAGGCGGCGAAGGCGGAGGGGACGGCGGCGTGCGGGCCGCGGGAGCCGCGGGTGTTGGCCGGGGTGCTGTGGAAGTCCCGGGCGGGGAGTTGGTACGTACTGGCGGCGGGCAGCGCGCAGTTCGCCTCGTTGTCGGTGTCGGGCGGGGTCAGCGGTTCGGCGACGGGCAACCGGTTGGCCGTGAAGGCTCCGGAGGGCGCGCAGGTCGATCTTTCGGGCAAGCTGACGGACGGTACGAAGGCCGGGGTGCTGCGGTAGGCCGCGTCGTCCCGGTGGGACGGTGGCAGATTGGCGTGCCGGAGGGGTTTTCCTCTCCGGTACCCGTCAGTACATTGACGCCATGTCTAATACGCCGCTCGTGCCCGCCCCCGTGGCGTCGGAACAGACGGACCTCCAACCGCGGAACGTCTCCTTCTCCTGGCAGGACACCCCACTGCACTGGCTGCCCGGCGATCCGTTCGCCGGGCACACCATCAACGTGCTGCACCTGCTGCTGCCCGCCGGCGAGCGCTGGTTCGTCCACGTCTACAAGCAGGTCCTCCCGCACATCACGGACGAGCGGCTGCGGGCGGACGTCATCGGCTTCATCGGGCAGGAGGCCATGCACGCCGCCGCGCACGACGACGTGCTCCCGCACCTGAAGCGGCTGGGCCTGGACCCCACCCCGTACACCGCGCAGGTGGACTGGCTGTTCGAGAAGCTGCTCGGCGACCGGACCCTGCCGCCGGGGCGGGCCCGCAGGTGGTGGCTGATGGAGCGGGTCGCGATGATCGCGGCGATCGAGCACTACACGGCGTTCCTGGGCGACTGGATACTCAACGCCGACGAGCTGGACCGGCGCGGCGCCGACCCGACGATGCTGGACCTGCTGCGCTGGCACGGCGCCGAGGAGGTGGAGCACCGCTCGGTGGCCTTCGACCTGTTCATGCACGTGGACGGCAACTACCGCCGCCGCGCCCGGACCTGGGCGACGGCCTTCACGGCCCTGGTGTTCCTGTGGCAGCGCGGCGCCCGCTTCTTCATGGAGAACGACCCGCACCTGCCGGCCGCGAGAGCCTCCCTGGGGCAGTTCTTCCGGGCGGGACAGCAGGGCGTCCTGCCCTCGGCGGGGGCGATGGCCAGGTCGATCCCGACGTACCTCTCCCGTACCTACCATCCCTCCCAGGAGGGATCCACCGCCCAGGCGGAGGCCTACCTGGCCACCTCGCCCGGCGCCAACGGCGGAGTCCGGCCGTGAGGCGGGCCCTGGCCGTGACCGCCGTGGCCGGCGCGGCGTTCCTGACCCGGCGCGCGCTGGGCCGGCGGATCCGCCGCTCCCCGCTGTGGCCGCTTCCCGCGCTGGAGAACCCGGTGTCCGGCCACTCCCCGCGCCGACTGCTGCGCACGCTGATCGTCTCCCGTACGGAGCCGGCGCAGGGCGTGCTGCGGCTGGTCCTGGAGTCCCCCGAGCTGCCGGCCTGGACCCCGGGCGCGCACGTGGACGTCGTCCTCCCGTCGGGCCGGGTCCGCCAGTACTCGCTGTGCGGGGACCCCGCCGAGGTCGGCCGGTACACGATCGCGATCCGGTTGATCGAGGACGGCCGGGGCGGCTCCCGCGAGGCGCACGCGCAGCTGGTGGAGGGCGCGGAGCTGGAGGTCCGCGCGCCCCGCAACCGGTTCGAACTCGCGCCGGCGCCCTCGTACGTCTTCGTCGCGGGCGGCATCGGCATCACCCCGATCCTCCCGATGCTCCGCGCGGCGACGGCCTCGGGCGCCGACTGGACGCTCCTGTACGGCGGCCGCTCCCGCGCCTCGATGCCGTTCCTGCCCGAACTCGCGGCGTACGGGGACCGGGTCACGGTCCTGCCCGAGGACGAGACGGGCCTGCCCGACCTGAGCCCCCTGGCGGCGCTCGCGCCGGGCACCCTCGTCCACTGCTGCGGCCCGGAGGCCCTGATGCGGGCCGTCACCGACGCGGTGGCGGACCCGGCGACGGTCCGCCTGGAGCGGTTCGCCCCGGCGGCGGGCGGCCCGGCGCGGCCCTTCACGGTGGAACTGGCCCGCTCGGGGCGCGCGGTGGAGGTCGCGGCGGACGAGTCGACGCTGACGGCGGTCCGCCGGGAGCTCCCGAACACCCCGTACTCCTGCGAGCAGGGCTTCTGCGGCACCTGCCAACACCGGGTGTTGGCCGGGGAGATCGACCACCGCGACGCGCTGCTCACCGACGGCGAACGCGCGGACTCCATGCTCCTGTGCGTCTCCCGCGCCGCCGCGGACCGCCTGGTCCTGGACCTGTAGCGGCCGGTGGGGGCCCGACTCCCGTCCCGTGGGGCGCAGTAGGGTGTCGGCATGACAACCGGGGTGCGGCGCAGGATGGGAGTCGAGGAGCGGCGGCAGCAGCTGATCGGGGTGGCCCTGGAGCTGTTCAGCAACCGCTCCCCCGACGACGTGTCGATCGATGAGATCGCGGCGGCCGCCGGGATATCGCGGCCGCTCGTCTACCACTACTTTCCCGGCAAGCTCAGTCTGTACGAGGCCGCGCTGCGGCGGGCCGCCGACGAGTTGGCGCAGCGGTTCGTGGAGCCGCACGAGGGGCCGCTCGGGGCTCGGTTGCTGCGCGTCATGGGCCGGTACTTCGCGTTCGTGGACGATCACGGGCCCGGTTTCTCGGCGTTGATGCGCGGTGGTCCGGCGGCCGGCAGCAGTCGGGCGAACGCGATGATCGACGAGGTGCGTCAGGCGGCGTACGAGCAGATCGTCTCGCACATCGGGGTGCAGGATCCGCCCGCCCGGCTGGAGTTGGTGGTGCGCTCCTGGGTGTCGCTCGCCGAGTCGACGGCGTTGATCTGGCTGGACGGTCGGCGCATTCCGCGCGCCGAGCTGGAGTTGCAGCTGGTGCACGACTTCGCGGCGCTGGCCGCGGTCAGTGCCTCGTACGACGCGGAGATGGCGGGGATCCTGGGGCAGATCCTCGTGCACGAGCCGGCGGACGGGCCGTTCGGTGAGCTCGTGACACGGCTGGTCGGGCTGGTGCCCGGGGCCGGCTCGGCGGCCGGCTGCGGCGAAGGTGACGGACGCGGCGGGGTGCCCGCGGCCGGATGATCACCGCGCGATAATGCCCGCGTGATCATTGACGACGAGATCCTGTTCCGGCGGGCCGTGGAGAAGGACGTCGGCACGTTGGTCGACCTGTACGACCAGGCCGCCCGGTGGATGCAGAAGCGCGGGATCGAGCAGTGGAAGCCCGGTGAGAAGGACGCCGCGCACTTCGTGAAGAAGATGCGCGAGGGCGAGGTGTGGCTGGCCGGGGACCCGGACCGGCGGATCGTCGGGGCGTACGAGCTGTGGTGGTCCGACGAGGAGGCGTGGGGGGTCCAGCCGCCGGTCGCGGGGTACGTGCACCGGCTGATGGTGGACCGGCGGACCGCGCCGGCCGGGGCCGGGCGCCGCATGCTCGAACACGTCGAGCGGCGCGTCGCCCGGTCCGGGCTGGCCCGGGTCCGGCTGGACTGCGTCTCCACCAACCCCCGGCTGCTCGCGTACTACCGCAACGCGGGCTACCGGGTGGTCGGGGAGTTCCCCCACAAGGAGGCGTCGGACGGCAGGGTCTACGGGGTGATCCTGCTGGAGAAGCGGCTGGACCGGCTCACCGTCGTGTGAAGACGGCGACCGAGCGGGCCGGCGTGGTGAACTCCCCCTTCGTCGCGTCGTACGAGGCGGTCTTGACCACCGGGTCCGCGCCCGCCCGCTGGACGGGGTGCAGGGCGTACGCGGTGCCCGCGAGGGCGGGGACGCGCTGCCGTTGGGCGGTGGGGGCTGCGTTGAAGACGACCACCAGGTCCCCGAGGGTCATGGTGATCACGCCGGGGGTCTCCTCGGGGCCCGAGAGCGGGAACGCCAGCTTCGACTGGACGGCGTCCGCGGTGGTGAGGGCGAAGGCGCTCTCCGTCGTGCGGATCCGCAACAGGTCGCGGTAGGCGGCCGAGGTCGCGGTGATCTCGGCGCAGCCGGGGGCCGGGCCGGTGAGCAGGGGCTTCGCGTACGTCCACTTCGACTGGTTGTCGGCCGCCGGCGGCAGGCCGCGGCCGAAGCCGTTGCCGTCCCGGCAGTCCCAGTGCAGGGCGTTGAACCAGTCGCCGCTGTCGTAGGAGTTGCGGTCCAGGGACTTCGAGCGGAGCAGGTCGGTGCCCGCCTGGGAGAGGGCCGGGCCCTGCGAGAGCGCGGCGGTTGCCATGGCCAGGACGTGCGCACGGGCCTGGTCGGCGGGCGAGGTGCCCTGCGGGAGCTTGAAGGTGAGGGCGTCGGCGAGGGTTTCGTTGTCGTGGGCGTCGACGTAGGCGAGGGCGTCGCCGGGCGCCGCCGCGTAGCCGGCCGGGGAGCCGTTGTAGTCGACCTCGGAGCCCTTGACGCGGCGGCCGGTGGTGTCGGTGAAGGTGTACGGGGCGAGGTTCCCGGACAGTCCGACCTTGATCAGGTCCTGGGAGTGCAGGAGCCGGGCGCGCTGTTCGGCGGGGGTCCCGTTGGCCGGTGAGGCGTTGGGGGCGGTGAACAGGCCGGTGGCGAAGCCCTGGACGCGCGGGTCCTCGTCGAAGGGTCCGCCGCCGCGGACGGCGTCGCGGGCGCGGTCGGAGAAGGTGGCGATGCCGGTGCCCGCCATGTTCTTCTGGGTGGCCTGGACGAAGCGGGCGTCGTCGGCGACCTCGCCGAAGTTCCATCCCTCCCCGTAGAGGACGATCTTCTTGCCGTCGACGCCGTCCTTGGCGAGGGTCAGGGCGTCGAGGGCCTTGCGGACGGCGAGGACGTTGTCCTTGGGGTGGTGGCCCATCAGGTCGAAGCGGAACCCGTCGACCTTGTACTCCTTGGCCCAGGTGACCAGGGAGTCCACGACGAGCCGGCCCATCATGGCGTTCTCCGGCGCGGTGTTGGCGCAGCAGGTGGAGGTGGCGACGCCGCCGTCGGCGAGGAGCCGCTGGTAGTAGCCGGGGACGATGCGGTCCAGGACGGACGTCTCGGCCTGCCCGGAGGCGACGGTGTGGTTGTAGACCACGTCCATCACGGTGCGCAGCCCGGCCCCGTTCAGCGACTGGACCATCCTGCGGAACTCGACGGTGCGGGCGGTGCCGTTCGGGTCGCTCGCGTACGAACCCTCGGGAACGGTGTAGTGCAGCGGGTCGTAGCCCCAGTTGTACGCGTCCTTCGCGGCGGCGGCCGCCACGCAGGCCTGTTGCTCCGCACTGTCGGGGGCGTACACCTTCAGGTCGCAGGCGGGTTCGGTGCGGTCGGCGGGCTTCTCCGGGATGGTGCCGATGTCGAAGGCCGGCAACAGGTGGACGTAGGAGGTGCCGGCGGCGGCCAGTTCCCGCAGGTGCCGCATGCCGGCCGAGCCGGTGTCGGTGAAGGCCAGGTACTGGCCGGGGTGGCGGCTGGTGCGGTCCGCGACGGAGAAGTCCCGGACGTGCAGTTCCTGGATCTGGGCGGAGGTGAAGGGGACGGCCGCCGGCTTGCGCAGGTCCTTCCAGCCGGGCGGGGCGAGCTTCGGGTCGGTGAGGTCGACGGCGAGGCTGTGCGTGGAGTCGGCGGTGAGGGCGGTGGAGTAGGGGTCGGTGACGAGGTTGCGGACGACCTGGCGGGTGCTGGGCGCCCACACGGTCACGGCGTACCGGTAGGGCTTGCCGGTCCAGGAGCGTTCGCCGCGCACCGACCAGACGCCGGTGGCGTCTTCGCGGCGCATGGGGACGGTGCGGCCGTCGAGTTCGAGGGCGACCTGCTGGGCGGTCGGCGCCCACACGGACAGGGTGGGGCGGCCGTCCTTGAAGACGGGGCCGAGGGCGGCGTTCGTCGCGTACAGGTCGTCGAGGACGCCGGCGAGCTGGACGCCCGTGGCGGCGAGGACGGCGCCGTTCGCGGTGCGGGCGCTCGCGACGAGTTGGCCGCGCGGGGCCTCCCGTACGCGGTCCCGGTCGCGGGGGTCGACGGTGAAGGCCGGGTACGCCGCCAGGTGCGGGAACTTCTGCTTCTGGGCGGCGGTGAGCTCGGAGCGGTTCAGCCGCAGCCAGCCGGCGCCGGCTTCGCGCAGGACGCCGTTCTCCGCGGTGATGCGGCCTTCGCGGGAGGCGAGGAGCTGTACGGAGGCGGCTGCCGGGGGCGCCTTCCAGGCGACGGTGTCCCGGTCGATCCAGACGGCTTCGGCCTTGGTGAGGTCGAGGGCGGCGGCCGATCCGGCGGGCTGCGGCAGCAGGTACGGCTGCCGGCCGGCGAGCGTCCACACCTCGTGGCCGGTGGCCTTCAGGTCGAGGGACTGGTCGGTGGGGAGGTCCTTCTCGTCGCCCTTGTGCAGGACGTAGCTCAGGCTGGTGGCGCCGGCCGCGAGGGGCACCTCGTAGACCGCGCCCCAGGGGTCGAAGCGGGCGCGCATCAGCGGCTTCGACCAGTCGGTGGGGTTCGCCGCGCCGGTCCAGACGTGCAGGCCCCAGCCGTCGTACGCGCCGTCGGGGCGCTGGTGGTGCAGGACGGCCTTGGTCGTGTCCTGCGGCGGTTGGGCGGGCGGCTCGGTGCGGGCGGGTTCCTTGCCCTGTTCGAGCCAGATCTCGCCGGTCCTCGTCACGTCGATGGCGCGGTCGACGGCGACGTCCTTGGTGCCGTCCTTGTCGATGACCAGGTAGTTGACGGTGGAGGCGCCGGGCTTGAGCTTGACGTGGGCGAAGGCGCCGTAGGCGTCGCGGCCGGTGAAGGCGTGCCCTTCGGGCCACGGAGTGGATTCGCCCTCGGCGATGTCTCCCCAGGCGTACAGCCGCCAGTTCGCGTAGTCGCCGTCGGGGCGGTTCCAGTGGACGACCGCGTAGTCGCGTGCGGCGGCGGTCGGGGTCTCCTTCGGCGGCGTCTGCCCGGCGACGGAGGCGGCGAGGGCGCCGGCGGTGCGTCCCGCCGCGTCGATGACGACGGCCTTGTACCGCAGGGGCGTTCCGGCCGGAGCCGTGACGTGCTGGGTGACCTTGTACGGGGCGTGGTCGGCGGAGCCGAGGACCTGCCACTTCCCGGTGCCGGTCTGCGCGGCGAACACGACCCGGTTCAGGCCGCCGCCGGTGACCTCGGCGGACAGCTCGACGGTGCCGGTGGCGCCGGGCGCCGGGGCCTTCAGGGTGAGCGCGGGCTTGACGGTGGGCGCCGCGAGCGGCGCCACGGCCTGCAGGACCACCGAGCCGAGCGCGGGCAGCGGGACGGTGAGCTTGCCGGCCGCGGAGGCGCGGACCAGGGCGGTGCCCCCGTACAGGTGGCGGTACTGGGCGCCGGCGGGGGCGTCGATCTCGACGGTGCGGGCCTCGGGGGCGTTGTTCGCCGCGACCAGGTACTCGGTCCGGGTGCGGGCGTCGGTCCGGGCGAAGGCGTACACCGGCCCGTCGGCGAGGCGCTCGCTCTGCACGCCGTCGCGCAGGGCCGGGTGGGCCTTGGTGAGCTTCGACAGTTCGCTGATCCGCCGGTACAGCGGGTGCCCGGGGTCGTAGGCGTCGCTCGCGTGGGTGCGGGCCGTGCCCAGCTGGTCGTCGTCCAGGTAGTCGGCGGTGCGGGAGGCGAACAGCGGCTGGCGGGCGTCCTTGTCGCCGCCCGCGCCGGTGAAGCCCTGCTCGTCGCCGGAGTAGACCACCGGGTTGCCGCGGGAGAGGAACATCAGCTCGTTGGCGAGCCGGTAGCGGTCGAGGAGCTCCTGCTCCCCCGCCCCGGGCCGGTCCTGCTTCAGGAAGGTCCCGAAGCGGCCCATGTCGTGGTTGCCGAGGAAGGTGACCTGCTCGTACGCGTTCGCCTTGTCGGTGGTGTAGCGGTAGTCGTCGGCGAGTACGGAGCCCAGCCGGCCGGCGGCCGCGCCCTGGGAGGCGTAGGCGCGGATGGCGTCCTGGAGCGGGAAGTCGAGGGTGGCGTCGAGCCGGCCGCGGGTGACGTACGGGGAGGTGACGGCGGTGTCGGCGGAGTAGACCTCGCCGAACATGAAGAAGTCGTCGCGGCCGCGCTCGGCGGCGTACGCGTCGAGGGCGGTGGCCCACTTGGTCCAGAACTCGGTGTTGACGTGCTTGACGGTGTCGATGCGGAAACCGTCGATCCGGAAGTCCTTGACCCACTTCTGGTAGATCTTCTCCATGCCGCTGACGACCTCGGGACGCTCGGTCCACAGGTCGTCGAGCCCGGAGAAGTCGCCCTGCTCGGAGGACTCGCCGGCGAAGGTGGAGTCGCCCCGGTTGTGGTACATGGTGGGGTCGTTGAGCCAGGCGGGGACCTTGAGGTCCTTCTTCGCGTCGGGGACGAAGGGGGTGCGGGGGAAGGACGCGGTGCCGGTCTTCGGGAACGTGGCCCGGCCGGCCGCGTAGTCGGCGTCGTCGAAGGGGACGCCGCCCTTGGTCAGGTAGGGGAACGCGCCCTTCGACAGGTAGGAGCGGGATCCCTCGCGGTAGTCGACGACGTCGGCGGTGTGGTTGGTGATGACGTCGAAGAAGACCTTCATCCCCTTCCCGTGCGCCTTGTCGATCAGCTTCTCCAGGTCGGCGTTGGTGCCGAAGTGCGGGTCGACCTGCGTGAAGTCGGTGATCCAGTAGCCGTGGTAGCCCGCCGAGGCGTCCTTGCCCTCGCCCTGGACCGGCTGGTTCTTGAAGATCGGAGCCATCCAGATGGCGGTGGTGCCGAGGCCCTTGATGTAGTCGAGCCGGTCGGTGAGGCCCTTGAGGTCACCGCCCTGGTAGAAGCCCTTGTCCGTCGGGTCCAGGCCGGTCTGCGACCGGGTGCCGGTGAGGCCGCCGCGGTCGTTGCGCGGGTCGCCGTTGGCGAACCGGTCGGGCAGGACGAAGTAGAACTGCTCCCGGGTCAGGTCGTGCCGGGCCGGCTCGGCGGCCAGCTTCGCGTCGGGGGGCGGAGCGGGGGCCTGTGCGGCGGCCGTCGCCGGGAGCACGGGCAGGAGCGTCACGGCCAGGGCGGCGGCGAGCACTCCTGCGGCAGGGCGTATCAAGGCGGGTTCTCCTCGGTCGCGGGGTGGAGGGCCGCCCGGCGGTGGCGGGTCCGATGGGTGCCGGGCGGCCCTGGTCTGCGGGGCGACGGCTCAGTTGCGCCAGGTGTCGGTCAGCGTGACCTTGCCGCTCGCGGGGACGGTGGCCGTACGGTTGGCGCCGCTCTCCCAGGTGACGTTCCCGGCGGCGTCCTTGCGCACGTACTTGTAGGCGAAGGCCGTACCGGCCGGCAGGGCGGCGTCGAGCTTCCAGACGGGGTAGGCCGCCGGGTCGAGCTTCGGGGCGGCGGCCGGGTTCCAGCTGCCGAGCTCGGGCCGGTCGCCGGTGACGTACACGTTCTGCCCGGGCACGGTCGTCGCGTTGACGGCGAACGAGGCGCCGGAGCCGGCGGAGGGCGGAGTCGTGTTGCAGGTACGGGCGTTGACGTGCAGGGCGAGGGCGGTGCCGGCGGCCAGGGTCGCCGTGAACTGCCCGGAACCGTTCACCGCGACGGGCCGTCCGCTCTGCACGTCGCAGTAGTCGCCGGCGGGGAGGGAGGTCTGGAAGGTGCGGGTGAGCGCGGACGCCTCGTGGTTGATGGCCACGTACGCCTTCGCGCCGCGCCCGAAGGCGATCCGGTCGCCGCCGTCGTCCCACCAGTTCGTGACGGACTGGCCGCGGGCCGCGTTGCGGAAGCCGACCATGGAGGAGATCTCCCGCCAGGCGTGCTGGCACTTCCAGCCGTCGCTGTAACAGGATTTGACCGTGCCGCCGTTGGGCGGGCCGGCGTCCTTGTCGGACCACTCGTAGCCGGAGTGCACGTCCGGGGAGCCGTAGGGCCAGGCCAGCATGAAGACGTTGGCCAGGGTGTAGGAGGAGCCGTCCTTGTGGCTGAGGGTGTCGCCGCCGCGCTCGGTGTCGTGGTTGTCGACGAAGGCGCCCGCCTGCGCGGACGGCATGTGGCCCCAGGCCTCGCCGAAGTTCTTCAGGTGGGCGAGGCTCTCATCGCGGAAGACCCGCTTGAGGTCGCGGGCGTACCGGAACTCCTGGACGTCGCCGCTGCCGAGGTACTCGCTCGGCGAGACGGCCTCCCCGGCCCCGAAGATGGCCTCGTGCTTCCAGTACACGCCGGGTTTGGTCAGCCGGGACTTGATGTTCGCCAGGTCGCCGGCCGGCATGTGCTTGGCGGCGTCGATCCGGAACCCGTCGACGCCGAGGGAGAGCAGGTCGTTGAGGTACCCGGCGATGCGGCCGCGTACGTACTCCTCCCCGGTGTCGAGGTCGGCGAGCTGCACCAGCTCGCAGTTCTGGACGTTGCCGCGGTCCTGGTAGTTGGAGATCGTCGCCCGGCAGTCGTCCATGTCGGCGCCGGAGTAGAGGCCGGGGTAGGCGTACTTCGTGTACGAACTCCCGCCGGTTCCGGTGTGGGTGGCGCCCGCGTCCGCCGGGCCGGCCATGTGGTTGATGACCGAGTCGGCGACGACCTTGACGCCGGCGGCGTGACAGGTGTCGACCATGGCCTTGAACGCGGCCCGGTCGCCGAGCCGTCCGGCGATCTTGTAGCTGACGGGCTGGTACGAGGTCCACCACTGGCTGCCCTGGACGTGCTCCTGGGGCGGCGAGACCTGGACGTACCCGTACCCGGCCGGGCCGAGGCTGTCGGTGCAGGCCTTGGCGACGGAGTCGAAGCGCCACTCGAAGAGCACGGCGGTCACGTCCCGCTCCCCGGGAGCGGCGGCCCGCGCCTGCGGCGCCTGGGCGGTGAGGGTCCCGGCGACGGCAACTGCCGTGACGGCGAAAAGGATTGCAGCTCTGGCGGCTCTGACAGGCATGCGGGGTCCTCCTGGCGTAGAGGTGGGGATTGCAGGCGACCGTAGAGCCAGGCAGGGAGTGTTGCAAGAGTTTGCGCAAGAGGTTGCAGATTTGTTTCCGGGGGTGGGGCGGACGGCTGGTCGGGCCACCCGGTGCGGGGTTCGACTCGTCCGGATCGGAGCGGGTTTGGCGGTTTCCTGCCAAAGAACGGTCACGGGGACGGATAGGCAGGAGCGGCTCCCTCAGCGAAGCGACGAGGCGCCGGGGGCTGAACGACCGGGGCATACGGGCACGTCGCGGCCCCTTCCAGGACCACGACCACGCCTTACGCACCCGAAAGGACGACCACAACGGCCTGGGAAGCCGGTAGACGCTTCAGGTCGCCCCTTCCCCATCGCTCGGCGCCCGCGACCCGTCTGGGGGCTGGTCCTACGGCGGGCTCGATGGGGTCGCCTGCGGTGATGGATGAACGTCTGGGCGACAGGGCCGATATGTCATGGCCCCAGGGCGCACAACTGTTTCGGGAAGCGTGGATCGCGGGCGTGCACCAGCACTTTCCCGGGGAACCCAAGCCGGGCTACGTCACACCGTGGGCCGACACCCCGCAGTGGGAACGCGAGGCGGCCGGCTCCGTGTACGGCGCGACGTGCTGGACGGCCCAGATGTACAAGCAGTTCGAGGACCCGAAGCCCGGGTACGTGGCCGACTGGCCCGAACTGCCGACCTGGCAGCAGGAAACCGATGCCGACATCTTCGAGGCCATCGAGAGGGCCGACGTCAGGGGGCGATGAGGCGACTCGTGAAGCCGTCACGGACGAGGGATTCGTACGCGTCCCGCACGTCCTCCGGAACGTCCTGGACAATGGCGAACCCCAACTTCGGGTACTCAATCACCCGCTGAAGATCGCCGACGAGCATGTCCAGGACGAGCTTCTCGTCACCGATGCTCTTGAGGTAGTCGTCCAGCTCAAGTGGCTCGGACGCACAGAGAATCTCGACTTCGGGCCACAGCTTGCAGGCGGTGGCGAAGGACCGTCGCTCCATGTAGGGCTTGGAAACGAGCAGCACAGTCTTCGGCGTGAGACCGTGCGCGGTCAGGAGTTCGCGGGCGAAAGTGATGTTCTGGCCGGTGTTGGCGGCATCGGGTTCGACGAGGATGGCGTCGTCCGGGACACCAAGCTCGAGGGCGTGCTCACGGAAGTGGACGGCCTCGCCCCGAGGAAACCGAGACCGGGTCGTGGCGCTGTTTCCGCCCGTGAACACGAGCACAGGAAACAATCCAGTCCGATAGAGACCGGCGGCCGTCGCGGCGACTCCGAGGTCGTGACTGCCCAGTCCGATGGCGACGTCCACGGGCGCCATTTCGTGGCCCATCTGGTGGTAGTCCCAGATCAGCTCGGCCCGCCGCCACTGGTCCTCGCTGATCGCCTGCTGCATGTCCGACACGCCGCCTTCTCCCTGGTCACCGTCGCCGGAGGCGGGACGCCCCCTCGCTCATGGCCCTAATGCCCTCGATGCTCGCCAGCTGATGGCTGAGGCCGAACCGCCCGGCCAGTCTGGCCGCTCTGTCGAGGACGGTCAGTCCATCATCGCGGGTGGCGGGATCGGACAGCAGAATGTGGCCGTGGGCGGTTTCCAGCCGGACCCTCTGCATAGGCACGTCAGTGACAGCTGTCCTGCGAGCAATGTCAATGAGGTGCAGGGCATTGGTCAGGTCTCCGGCTCCTCGATGTGCAAGCGCGAGCTTCTGGTGTGCGACCGACCAGTCCTCCGGCTCGCCAAGGTCCTCAAAGTCCCTGGTCGCACCGAGCATGACACGTGAGGCATAACTGTGGTTTCCGTCCTTACTCAGGGCGGTTCCCACCCACAGCCGAGCCCTGGCCTGGTCACGGCGGGAAAGCCGGTCGTCGACAGCCAGGGACTCGTACTGCCGGGCTGCGACCTCCAGCCTCCCCGACATCTCCGCTACGACCGCGAGGGACAGATCGAGCTGCGCGACGCGGCGGTGGATGCCCAGCTGACCGAACAGTGACTTCGCCGAAGCATAGGAGTACTGGGCCGACAGCGGGCCGAGCACCGCCCCCTGATCGCGTTGGAGATCGCCCAGCAGGGTCGTTGAGCGAGCGAAGAGATACAGGCCCTTGTCATCCAGGGCAGTGGTCTTGAAACGTCCGAGCCAGCGGCGGATCAGGGCTTCACCGAAGGCGAAATCCTGCCGGGAGAGGGCCACCACTGCCCGCTCGAGATCATCTGTCCACGACTCGTGCTCCCAAGCCATCGGCCCGCTGGCAGTGGTCCGGCGGCCGCCCATCGAGCAAGTACGGCCGGTTTCGGACAGGAACGTCTCGAAGCGGAGATGAGTGGCCACATCCGCGCGCGCCAGGGCCGTATCCAAGATCGCTTGGGTGTCCTGGCGGGGCTCGGTCGCGGCCAGGAGCTTCTCCCACTTGGAGATGGTGCGGATACCGACACCGAGGTGGCTGGCGAACGATCGGACACTCAGACGCAACGCAAGACGCAGGGCCCGGGCCTCCAGGCCTGTCCATTGGTGCACGGTCGCCACGCCTCACTCCCTTCTCGCCGCCAGCGAACCACAGCCCGCGAGCGCCAGGAGACAGAAGTGCCACAGAAGTGCAACGGGCGGTCATTCCCGCATCGTTGAAGCAGGTCCAGGCTGAGACGAACCCTCATGAAGAACCCGGAATCGGAGACCCGCGGAATGAACGTCGAAGCCCTCGACAGAGCCTGTCCGTGCTTGGAATACAGGCCTGCAGTGAGCCAGGAACTTCTCGACCGAGCACGCCTGGGATGGGAGCGTTTCATCGCCTCTCTTGAGGAGTCGGCCGATGAGTGAACGGTACGAGTACATGTCTCATCGGCTCCTGCGCCGCTGGGTCCGCGATGTCGCTTCCGGCGTCGAGGGCGAGCTGATGGCCGTGGTCAACGAAAACGTCTCGGACACAGCAGCAGAGCGCTGGATGGAACTGGCCTACATCCGTGCGGCATCCGGCCGTGAATTCTCCACCGCGGTCGCCAACGTAGAACCCGCCGCTGACCAGCCCCGGACGGCCACCGGACGGCCGCCGGACGCCAAACCATGAGGAGCGCCTGGTGGCCCGCCAGGCCGTTGTGGTCGTCCGTTCGGTGGGGTAAGGCGTGGTCGTGGTCCCGGAAGAGGCCGCGACGTGCCCGTATGCCCCGGTCGGGCAGCCCCCGGCCCCTCGCCTCGTCACCGACGGGGGGGCTCCTGCTAATCCGTCCCCGGGACCGACCCGACGCGGGGAGGCGATGAGACCGGCGGGAACCCCCCAAACCCACTCTGATGCGGAGGAGTTGAACTTCGCCCCCTACGCCCCCGGGCCCGGGCCCGTGGAGCCGCGGACGACCAGTTCCGGTTGGAAGACGTACTCCGTGCGCTGGACCGGGGTGCCGGCCACCGCTTCGAGGAGGGCGCCGACCGCCGCCGTCGCCATGGCGCGGACGGGTTGGCGGACCGTCGTCAGGGGCGGGTCCGTGAACGCGATGAGCGGGGAGTCGTCGAAGCCGACCACCGAGACGTCCTCCGGCACCCGCAGCCCCCGTTCCCGGGCCGCCCGTACGACGCCCAGCGCCATCGGGTCGCTGCCGCACACGATGCCGGTGCAGCCCCGGTCGAGGAGGGCCCCGCCGGCGGCGTGGCCGCCCTCGACCGTGAACAGGGTGCGCTGGATCAGCCCCTCCTCCTCGGCCGAGGGAACGGCCGCCAGGAACCCCTGCTCCTTGCGCGCCGACGGCACGTACCGCGTCGGCCCGATCGCCAGGCCGATCCGCCGGTGCCCGAGTTCCTCCAGGTGCCGGACGGCCATGTCGGCGGCGGCCCGGTCGTCCGGGGAGACGAAGGGCGCGCTGATCCCCTCGTTGAACCCGTTGATCAGTACGAACGGCACGCCGCGCGCCGCCAGTCGCCGGTAGCGCGACGGGTCGGCGTGCGCGTCGGCGTGCAGTCCGGACAGGAAGACGATGCCGGTGACCCCGCGTTCCTCCAGCTGTTCCACCAGTTCGTCCTCGGTGGCCCCGCCCGGCGTCTGCGTGCACAGCACCGGCGTGTATCCGTGGCCGGCCAGCGCCTGCTCGATCACCTGGGCGAACGCCGGAAAGATCGGGTTGGTGAGTTCGGGGATGAGCAGCCCGACGAGCCCGTTGCTGCGGCGCTTGAGCCGGACGGGCCGCTCGTAGCCGAGCAGGTCGAGCGCGGCCAGCACCTTGTGCCGGGTGCCGGCGGCCACGCCCGACTTGCCGTTGAGCACGCGACTGACGGTCGCCTCGCTGACCTGGGCCTGCGCGGCGATGTCCGTCAGCCGCAACGGGGAAGTCACCCCCGCCACCACACGGCGCTGTCGGCGGGCAGAACACCGGGCAGGACGCCGGACGCGGTACCGGCGACGTCGGGAGCACAGCTGCTCAGCAGCACCTCGCTCGCGCCGGGGGCCGCGTACGCGACGGGCTCGCCGGTGGTGTTGACGGTGCACACGAAGCGGCCCCGGCGGAACGCCAGCACCCCGGCGGGGGCGGGCAGCCACTCGACGTGGTCGCCCGCGCCGAGGTCGGACTGCTCGCGGCGGATCCGCAGGGCGGCCCGGTACAGCTCCAGGGTGGACGCCGGGTCGCCGGTCTGCGCCTCGACGCTCAGGCCCGCCCACTCGGCGGGCTGCGGCAGCCAGCTGCCGCCGTCGCCGAAGCCGTACGGGGCCCGGTCGCCGGACCACGGGATCGGGACGCGGCAGCCGTCGCGCAGGCCGTCCTGCCCGTTGGCCTTGAAGAACGAGGGGTCCTGGCGGACCTCGTCCGGGAGGTCCACGACCTCGGGCAGCCCGAGTTCCTCGCCCTGGTAGACGTACGCCGATCCGGGCAGGGCCAGCATGAGCAGCGCGGCGGCGCGCGCCCGTTCCAGACTGCCGAAGCGGGTGCGGTGGCGCACGACGTCGTGGTTGGACAGCACCCAGGTGGTGGGGGCGCCGACGGGACGCATCGAGTCGAGGGAGTCGTCGATGGCGCCGCGCAGCGCTTCGGCGTCCCAACCGGTGTTCAGGTAGTGGAAGTTGAAGGCCTGGTGGAGTTCGTCGGGGCGCAGGTAGAGGGCGGTGCGGTCGGCGCTGGGGGTCCAGGCCTCGGCGACGCCGATGCGGTCGCCGGCGTACTCGTCCAGCACGGTGCGCCAGGAGCGGTAGATCTCGTGGACGCCGTCCTGGTCGAAGAAGGGCAGCACCTGGTTGCCGAGCAGCTTGAGCTGTTCGTCGCGGCCGAGGTCGGGCAGGCCGGGGGCCTTGACGAGGCCGTGGGCGACGTCGATGCGGAAGCCGTCGGCGCCGAGGTCGAGCCAGAACCGCAGGATGGAGCGGAACTCGTCCTGGACGGCGGGGTGTTCCCAGTTGAAGTCGGGCTGTTCGGGGGCGAAGAGGTGCAGGTACCACTCGCCGTCGGCGACGCGGGTCCAGGCGGGTCCACCGAAGATGGACTCCCAGTCGTTCGGGGGCTCCGCACCGTCGGCCCCCCGGCCCGGGCGGAAGTGGAAGCGCTCGCGCAGCGGGGTGCCGGGGCCCTCCCGCAGTGCCTGCTTGAACCATTCGTGCTGGTCGGAGCAGTGGTTGGGGACGAGGTCGACGATGATGCGCAGGCCCAGGTCGTGGGCTTCGCGTATCACCGCGTCGGCGTCGTGCAGGGTGCCGAACATGGGGTCGATGGCCCGGTAGTCGGCGACGTCGTAGCCGGCGTCGGCCTGCGGGGAGGCGTAGAAGGGGCTCAGCCAGACGGCGTCGACGCCGAGCTCCTTGAGGTAGGGCAGTCGGGTGCGGATGCCTTCGAGGTCCCCCATGCCGTCCCCGTTGGAGTCGGCGAAGCTGCGCGGATAGACCTGGTAGATCACCGCTTCTCTCCACCAACCGGGCAGGGTGCCGGTCGGGGCGGGAAGTGCGTCGGCGAGGTGCTGGGTCATGTCGTCCTTGGAGAGGTCGGGCCGGGAGGTGGAGCGGGCGGGCGCGGCTGCTGGTGAGCCGCCGGGTGGTGGGCGGCTCGGGTGGTCAGCGGCTCGGGTGGTCAGCCCTTGGTCGCGCCCGCCGTCATCCCGGCGACGAGGTGACGCTGGGCGAAGAGGAAGAACACGGCTGCGGGGATCGCGATGAGGACGGAGGCCGCGCTCATCGCTCCCCAGTTGGAGGTGTACTGGGTGACGAAGGTCTGGAGTCCGCCGGCCAGGGTGAGGTTCTCCTCGCCGACCATGAAGGCGGAGGCGTAGGCGACTTCGCCCCAGGCGGTGATGAAGGCGTAGAAGCCGGTGACGGCGAGGCCGGGCTTGGCGAGCGGGAGGATCAGCCGCCAGAAGGTGCCGAACGGGTTGAGTCCGTCGACGCGTCCGGATTCGTCGATCTCGACGGGGATGGTGTCGAAGAAGCCCTTCATCATCCACGCGCAGAACGGCACGGCGATGGTGAGGTACGTGATGATCAGGCCGAGCGGCTGGTTGAGCAGCCCCAGCTCGCCCATCAGGTTGTAGAGCGGGACGATGAGGATCGCCATGGGGAACATCTGCGTGATGAGCAGGGTCCACATGAGGGGCTTCATGCCGGGGAACTTGAACCGGCTGACGGCGTATCCGGTGGTGGCGGCGATGAACACGCCGAGCACGGTGGTGACGCCGGCGACGAGGACGGAGTTCGCGAACCAGCTGAGGAAGTGGGTGTCCTCCAGCAGGTGGCCGTAGTTCGCGAGGGTCGGTTCCTTGACGAAGTCGGTGGTGATGGCGTGCTGCGCGGGCTTGAGCGAGGTCAGCAGGATCCAGAGGACCGGGAAGACGGCGATCACGGACGCCCCGACGAGGGTGGCGTGCAGGGCGAAGGAGGCGAGCGGGGAGCGGCTGCCGCGCGGGCGGGCGGGGTGCGCCGCGGCGGGCGGAGCCGCCGGGCCGGTGCGCGTGCCGGTCCCGGCGTCGGTGGTCGTGGAAGTGGTCACGGTCACCACACCTCTCCCTGCTTGCGCAGCGAGCGCCGGTAGACCAGCGCGAAGATCATGAGCAGGGCCAGGATGAGGACGCCCCAGGTCGCGGAGCCGGCGAAGTCGCGCGGGCTGGCGACGAAGGCCTCGCGGAAGGCCTGGGTCACGAGGATCTCGGTGGAGTCGCCGGGCCCGCCCCGGGTGAGCAGGAAGATCACCGGGAACATGTTGAAGGTCCAGATGGTGGAGAGCAGGATGACGGTCATGCTCACCGCGCGCAGTCCGGGCAGGGTGATGTGCCGGAAGCGCTGCCAGGCGGAGGCCCCGTCCATCTCGGCGGCCTCGTACAGCTCTCCGGGGATGGACTGCAGTCCGCCGAGCAGGGCGACCATCATGAAGGGGACGCCGAGCCAGACGTTGACGGCGATGACGGAGAACTTGGCCCAGGTGGGGTCGTCGAGCCACGGGATCGCGGCGATGCCGCCGCCGTCGAGGACCTTGTTGAGGATGCCGTTGTCGCGGTTGAAGAGGAACCGCCAGGCGAAGACGGAGACGAAGCCGGGGACGGCCCAGGGCAGGATGAGCGCCATCCGGTAGGCGGCGCGGCCCCGGAACTGCCGGTTGAGCATGTTGGCCAGGCCGAGGCCGAGGCCGAAGGTGATGGACACGCACGCGACGGTCCACACCACCGTCCACACCAGCCGCTGCAGGAACACCGGGTCGCCGAGGACGGCCACGTAGTTGTCGAGGCCGACGAACTCGTACGTCGCCTCGATGTGGCGGACGCCGATGGTGCGGGCGACGTTGCGTTCGTTGGCGTCGGTCAGCGACAGGTAGATGCCGCGGACGAGCGGCCAGCCGATGATCACGCCGAGGACGAGGACGACCGGGGCGATCATCGTCCAGGCGTACCAGTGCGTGGCGAGGGCCCGCTTGAAGCCGGGGCGCGGGCCGCGTGCGCCGCCGGTGCCTGCGCTGTCAGTCCTGCGGCTCCGGCCGCGGACGGGACCGGTGGTACCGGCTACCCCGTCCGCGGCCTTCGCCACCGACTGGCTGGTGTGAGCAGCCATGGTTCGTTACTTCCAGCCCTTGAGGATCTTGCGGAACTCGGCTCCGGCGGCCTTGGCGGCTTCCTCCGGGGTGGAGGTGCCGGTGAGGGCCTTGGTGTATTCGACCTTCAGCGGCTCGAAGAGGGAGCCGTTCTCCGGGATCCAGGCGCGCTCGACGGCCTTGTCGACGGCCGGCTTGAAGAACTGGACCATCTCGCTGCTCTTGACGTCCGGCTGGTCGTAGGCGGCGGTACGGGTCGGCAGCAGGCTCAGCTCCTTGGCGGACTGGACCTGCACCTCCTGCGAGGTGAGGTACTCGACGAAGGCGTGCGCGGCGGCGCGGTTCTTGGAACCGGCGTACACGGCGAGGTCGTGGCCGCCCTGGGGGGCGCCCGCCTTGACGGAGCCGGCCGGGACGGCGGCGACGCCGAGGTTGGCCTTGTCCTTGAACTGCTCACCGGCGTAGGTGTCGGCGACGGCCCAGGGGCCGTTGATCATCATGGCGACCTCGCCGGACTTGAAGGCCGTCTGCATGTTGGCGAAGCCGTCGGTGGCGTTGGTCACCGCGGCGCCCGAGGTGACGAGGTCACGCGCGGCCTTGAAGGCCTTGACGCCGGCCGGGTTGTCGACGGTGACCGTCTTGTTCTTGGCGTCGACCAGGTCGCCGCCCTCGCCGTAGATGAACGGGAAGAGCCAGTAGGAGTCGTCGCCGCGCAGGTAGAGGCCGGTCTTGCCGCTCTTCGCCTTGATCGCGGCGGCGGCCGTCTTCAGCTCCTCCAGCGTGGTAGGGGGCTGGACGCCGGCGTCCGCGAGCATCTTCTTGTTGTAGAAGAGGCCGAGGGTGTCGATGACCTGCGGGACGGCGAAGGTCTTGCCGTCGTACTTGCCGCTGGCCGCGGCCTGCGGCAGGAACTCGGCGTCGATCTTCTTGGCCGTCTCGGCGGGAACCTCGTCGAGGTAGCCGAGGGAGGCGAAGTCGGCGACCCAGCCGACGTCCGCGCGGATCACGTCAGGGGCTTCGGCGCCGGAGTTGAAGGCGTTCTTGACCTTGTTCTGCGCGTCGCCGTACGGGACGTTGACGTACTTGACCGTGACCTTCGGGTGCTTGGCGGTGAACGCCTCGGCGATCTTCTGGAAGCTCGCCTTCTCGGCCTCGTTCGAGGTGTCCCACCAGGTGACCGTGCCGCTCAGTTCACCGCCGGCCTTGATGTCCCCGGTGTCGTCCTTGGTGTCACCACCGCAAGCCGTCGCCGCGAGCGCCAGGGCCGCGACCAGCGCGGTGGCCGCTATGCCACGCCGCATATGAACTCCTTCGATGATCCCGGCCGCGTCCCTGCGGTCCCGAGTTGCCGAGAACGTAACAAGACTGAAAGCCGACCGAAAGACCTTGCGGCAATTTTCTGCAAGACGCGGCGATCGTTACATCCGTGTGTCCGTACGGTTGCCTCGGCTTGCTGTTAGTTCGACCCACCTTCGAGTGTCCGGGCCCGCAACCATGGGGTGTGTACCCGCGTTGACCCCGATATGACCCACGAGTTGACGGCCTCCGGGCTTGCAAGCGCTTCCAGCAACCCCACCACGAGCGGTGGCTGGTGGCGCGATGCCGTCATCTACCAGGTCTACGTGCGCTCCTTCGCGGACGGCGACGGCGACGGGATCGGCGACCTGCGCGGGGTCCGCGAGCGGCTCCCGCACCTGGCCCGGCTCGGCGTGGACGCGGTGTGGCTGACCCCCTTCTACGTCTCCCCCCAGGCCGACGGCGGCTACGACGTCGCCGACTACCGCGCCGTCGACCCGCTCTTCGGGGACCTCTCCGACGCCGACGACCTGGTCCGCGCCGCGCACGCGCTCGGCCTGCGGGTCATCGTCGACGTGGTGCCGAACCACACCTCCGAGCAGCACCCCTGGTTCCGGGAGGCCCTCGCCGCCGGGCCGGGCAGCCCGGCCCGGGAGCGGTACCTGTTCCGGCCCGGGCGCGGCGCGGACGGGGGGCGGCCACCGAACGACTGGGAGTCCGTCTTCGGCGGTCCCGCCTGGACGCGGGTGCCGGATGGGGACTGGTACCTGCACCTCTTCGCCCCCGAGCAGCCCGACCTGGACTGGGAGCACCCGGAGGTGGCGGCGGAGTTCGCGTCGGTCCTGCGGTTCTGGCTGGACCTCGGGGTGGACGGCTTCCGCATCGACGTGGCCCACGGCATGGTCAAGGCGCCCGGGCTGCCCGACATCGGCCGTGGCGCGCAGGCCACGCTGATCGGCACCGAACCGCTCCCCTTCTTCGATCAGGACGGGGTCCACGAGATCCACCGTTCCTGGCGCCGGCTGCTGGACTCCTACGGGGGCGAGCGGATCGGCGTCGCCGAGGCGTGGGCGCCGACCTCGGAGCGGCTCGCGCTGTACGTCCGGCCCGACGAGCTGCACCAAGCCTTCAACTTCCGGTTCCTGAACTGTCCGTGGGACCCGGCCGCGATGCGGACCGTCATCGACGAGTCCCTGGCGGCGACGGCCTCGGTGGGGGCGCCGACCACGTGGGTGCTGTCCAACCACGACGTCGTGCGGCACGTGACCCGGTACGGGGGCGGGCCGCGGGGCCTGGCCCGGGCGCGGGCGGCGGCGCTGCTGATGTTGGCGCTGCCGGGTTCGGCGTACGTGTACCAGGGGGAGGAACTGGGGCTGCCGGAGGTCACCGACCTGCCCGACGAGGCCCGCCGCGACCCGGCGTTCCGCCGCGGCCGGATCCCGCGCCAGGCCGGCTCCCCGGCCCCCGCGCCGGGGAGCGGGGAAGCGGAGGCCGCCGAGGCCGCCGAGGCCGCCGGGCAGGACGGGCTCCGCGACGGGTGCCGGATCCCGCTGCCCTGGTGCGGCGAGGAGCCGCCGTACGGTTTCGGCGGCGCCGGCAGCTGGCTCCCGCAGCCCGGTGACTGGGCCGGGCTGAGCGTGGCCGCCCAGACCGGGGACCCGCACTCCACCCTGGAGCTGTACCGGGCGGCCCTGGAACTGCGCCGGGCGATGCCGGGCCTGGGCGCCCCGGAAGCCGGCCGGTGCGCGGCGGACGCTCCGCCCGCCCCGGCCGATACCGCGGCGGCCGAGGTTCCCGGCGCCCGCACCCCCGGGGCCGTCGCCCCTTCCGGCATGGAGTGGCTGCCGGCGCCCGACGGAGTCCTCCTCTTCACCCGCCCCGGCTTCGCCTGCACCGTCAACACCGGGTCGGAGCCGGTGGAGCTGCCGGCCCCGGGGCGGCCCGTCCTGTCGAGCTCGCCGGTGCGGACGGACGGGCGTACCGTCCTGCTCCCGGCGGATTCCTGCACGTGGTGGGCAATCTGAACGCGCGCCCGGTACAGTCCCATCCCGTGACCGCACGGCTAGCCGACATCGCAGCCCAGGCGGGGGTCAGCGAAGCCACAGTCAGCCGCGTGCTCAACGGCAAGCCCGGTGTGGCCGCAGGCACCCGCGAGTCCGTGCTGGCCGCCCTCGACGTCCTCGGCTACGAGCGTCCCGTACGGCTGCGGCAGCGCAGCGCGGGGCTCGTCGGGTTGATAACGCCCGAGCTGGACAACCCGATCTTCCCGGCGCTCGCGCAGGTCATCGGGCAGGCCCTGACCCGCCAGGGGTACACCCCCGTACTGGCCACGCAGACGCCCGGCGGGTCCACCGAGGACGAGCTGACGGAGATGCTGGTCGACCGCGGCGTCTCCGGGATCATCTTCGTCTCGGGATTGCACGCCGACACCACCGCCGACATGGGTCGCTACGACCAACTCCGCGGCCAGGGCGTCCCGTACGTCCTGATCAACGGGTTCTCCGACAAGGTGCGGGCCCCCTTCGTCTCCCCCGACGACCGGGCCGCCATGCAGCTCGCCGTGACCCACCTGACGGCGCTCGGGCACACCCGGATCGGGCTGGCCGTCGGGCCGAAGCGGTTCGTGCCGGTGCTCCGCAAGATCGAGGGCTTCCGGCTGGGCATGAAGGAGCGGCTCGGGCTCGACGGGGCCGAGGCGGAGGAGCTGATCCAGCACTCCCTCTACACCCTGGAGGGCGGGCAGGCCGCGGCGGCCGCGCTGATCTCCCGGGGCTGCACCGCCGTGGTGTGCGCGAGCGACATGATGGCGCTGGGCGCGATCCGTGCCGCCCGGCAGCAGGGACTGCGCGTCCCGCAGGACGTGTCGGTCGTGGGCTTCGACGACTCCCCCCTCATAGCGTTCACCGATCCGCCGCTGACCACGATCCGCCAGCCGGTCCTGGCGATGGGGCAGGCCGCGGTGCGGACCCTGTTGGAGGAGATCGGCGGTACGCCGGCCCCGCACAGCGAGTTCGTCTTCCTGCCCGAGCTGGTGGTCCGTGGTTCGACCGCTTCCGGGCCGGGCCAGCGGCGGGCCCGGGAAGCCTCGGCCCGGTAGGAGCCGGGGTTGTAGTCCGCAGGGCGGACCCCCCGCTCCCCAAGACCGTCCCGAGGGATGATCGGAGGGGAGATCCCATCTGGCAGACTCTCTCCCCATGGGTGAAGCGAGCGTGAAGACACTGGAAACCCGGACGGACGTCTCGTCACCCCCCGTGACCGAGTACGAGGCCCGTCCGGCGTCCGAACGCACCCTCCTCACACGGCTGCGCGCACCGCGCCGGCCCCGCATCTGGTTCGAGATCCTGCTGATCGCCGTCAGCTACTGGACGTACTCGCTGATCCGCAACGCGGTGCCCGAGCAGAAGGCCGCCGCACTGGCGAACGCCGACTGGATCTGGGAGCTGGAGCGGAGCCTGGGCATCGCCGTGGAGCAGGGCGTCAACCACGGCATCAACTCGGTGACGTGGCTGATCGTCGGCATGAACTACTACTACGCGACCCTCCACTTCGTGGTGACCATCGGCGTGCTCGTGTGGATCTACCGCTTTCATCCGGGGCGGTACGCCGCGACCCGCCTGATCCTCTTCGCCACCACGGGCGTCGCCCTCGTCGGCTACTACCTGTACCCGCTCGCGCCGCCCCGGCTGATGAACGGGCAGAACTTCATCGACACGGTGCTCGTGCACCACACCTGGGGTTCCATGGCCTCCGGGAACCTGAAGAACATGTCGAACCAGTACGCCGCGATGCCGTCCATGCACATAGGGTGGTCGCTCTGGTGCGGGCTGACGATCTTCGCGGTCGCCTCGGCCCCCTGGGCCCGGATCCTGGGTCTGCTCTACCCGACGGCGACCCTCGTCGTCATCGTGGCCACCGCGAACCACTTCTGGCTCGACGCCGTCGGCGGAATGATCTGCCTGGCCTTCGGCTACGGCGTCTCGCGGGCCTGGTACGGCGCACTGCCGCACCGGCTGCCGCGCCACCCCGAGCGCGATGACGCCCACCCGGCGACGGACCTGCTGAACCGCCTGCGCCCCCGCACCCGCGCCTGAGGCGGGTGCGGACGCGCGGGCGCCGCGATCAGGAGGACTGCTCCGTCAGGATCGCCGGGTCCGAAAGGCCGGCCGCGCCGGTCTCCACCTTGCCGGCGAAGCGCCGGCCGAAGTCCGCGACCTCGGACGAGGTGACCGTCACGTCGTACCAGCGCTTCGTGTTCTTCAACGGGACGCTGTGGGTGACGGTGGCGCCCTTGGCCACCGTGAGGCGCTTGGGGCCGCCGCCGTAGGCGTTGGTGACCGTGAGCGTCGCCGTCGAAGCACCCGCGTTGGTGAGGGTGAGGTCCAGGTTGCCCGTGCCCGCGTTGTGGCGGGCCGTGACCTCGGGGCCGGCGGTGGTGCCGGGGTTGCGGAAGCCGCGCAGGAACCCGTTCGGGCCGTGGACGGTGAGGTCGGTGACACCGGCCGAGTAGCGGGTGTTCCAGGTGTCCGAGATCGTCCTGCCGGCCTCGGTGGTGTACGTCCAGGGGGCGTCGGTCCGGTTGGCCGCGGTGACGTAGAACTGCGCACCCAGGTCCGGGCCGCCGCTGAACGTCAGCCGGAACCTGCCCTCGCCGATGAGCGCCGAGCCGTCCACGTACGGGGCGTAGCCCAGCGGGCGGGTGCGGCACAGGCCCTTCTCCTGGCGCGGCATGGCGCCCACGGCCGGCGGGGTGGCCCGGAAGTCGGGGTGGCGCTCGCGGTCCTGCGGCGCCCACGCTCCGGTGTCGGGCAGCGACACCGTGGCGGTGTCCTTGCGGGCGAAGTCGAAGGCCGAGGTCAGGTCACCGCAGACGGCGCGGCGCCAGGGCGAGATGTTGGGCTCGTGCACACCGAAGCGCTGCTCCATGAAGCGCAGCACGGAGGTGTGGTCGAAGGTCTCGGAGCAGGAGTAGCCGCCGGTGCTCCACGGGGAGACGACCAGCATGGGCACGCGCGGGCCCAGCCCGTACGGTCCGGCGACGTAGCCGGCCTTGCCGGGGAAGACGTCCAGTGCGGTCGGCGTGGTCGACAGGCCCTGGTCGGCGTTCGCGGGGGCGTACGGCGGGACGACGTGGTCGAAGAAGCCGTCGTTCTCGTCGTAGGTGATGAAGAGCGCGGTACGGGCCCAGACGTCCGGGTTGGAGGTCAGCGCGTCCAGCACCTGCGCGATGTACCACGCGCCGTAGTTGGAGGGCCAGTTCGAGTGCTCGCTGAAGGCCTCGGGGGCCGCGATCCAGGAGACCTGGGGCAGCGTGCCTGCGGCGACGTCCGCGCGCAGCCGGTCGAAGTAGCCCTCGCCGGTCCGCGCGTCGGTGCCGGTGCGGGCCTTGTCGAAGAGCGGGTTCCCCGGCTGGGCGCCCCGGTACTTGTTGAAGTACAGGAGCGAGTTGTCCCCGTAGTTGCCGCGGTAGGCGTCGTTGATCCAGCCCCAGGAGCCGGCGGCGTCGAGGCCGTCGCCGATGTCCTGGTAGACCTTCCAGGAGACGCCCGCCTCCTCCAGGCGCTCGGGGTAGGTGGTCCAGTCGTATCCGGCTTCGGCGTTGTTGAGGACCGGGCCGCCGTTCTTGCCGTCGTTGCCGGTGTGGCCGGACCAGAGGTAGTAGCGGTTGGGGTCGGTCGAGCCGATGAACGAGCAGTGGTAGGCGTCGCAGATGGTGAACGCGTCGGCGAGCGCGTAGTGGAACGGGATGTCCTCGCGCGTCAGGTGGGCCATGGTCGCCGGCGTCTTGGCGGGCACCCAGTTGTCGTACTTGCCCTTGTTGAAGGCGCTCTGGCCGCCGGCCCAGTCGTGGTTGAGGCCTTGGAGGAACTCCATGCCGAGGTCGTCCGACGGCGGACGGAAGGGCAGCGTCTCCTTGCCCGCGTTGTCGCTCTGGTGCCAGACGGACTTGCCGCTCGGCAGGGTCACGGGGCGCGGGTCACCGAAGCCGCGGACGCCGCGCAGCGCACCGTAGTAGTGGTCGAAGGAACGGTTCTCCTGCATCAGGACCACGATGTGCTCGACATCGGCGATGGTCCCGGTGGTCCCCTGCGCGGGGATGGAGGCGGCGCGCGCGATGCTCTCGTTGAGCAGGCTCAGGGCGGCGGCGCCGCCGGTGAGCTGGAGAAACCGGCGGCGGTTGAGTTCTGCCATGGCGAGAGTGACCTCTGCTTTGTTCGTGGGTGTTGACCGTTCCCAAGGACAGCGCCCCGGGAAAACCGGGGAGGGAGCCGTGTATGACGGTGACGGGTACACGAGACGAACGGCAGCCGGATTCCGGCCGAGTTCACCGCGGACCGTGCGTCGGTGCGGCCGGCAACACCCCGCTCGACCGCCGCGTCAGGCGGCGGGGCCTTGGTCGCGGTGGGTGATCCGGCCGCCCGACACCGTCAGGCGGATCGGGGCCTCGGCCAGTTCGTCCGGTGCGGCCGTGACCGGGTCGACGGCGAAGGCCGTCAGGTCCGCCCGGTGGCCGGGGGCGATCCGGCCGGCCACCCACTGCTCCCCCGCCGCGAGCGCGGCGTGCGAGGTCATCCCCTCCAGGGCCATCAGGCCCGTCAGGTAGCGGCCGGCGGCTGCCGCGCCGCGCGGGCGCAGCGCCGTCGCGAGGACCTGGCGGGCGTCGTGGTGGGCGATGGGCCAGTCGGAGCCGAGGGCCAGGACCGCGCCCGCGTCCCGCAGGTCCCGGCAGCGCCAGGCCCGGGCGGCCCGCTCGTCGCCGAGCCGTTTGGACCATTCGTCGGTGTGGTCGGCGCGGGTGTACGCGGTGTGCGGGGGCTGCATGGAGGCGATCACGCCGAGTTCGGCGAACCGCCCCAGCTGGTCGTCGGGGACGGTCTCGATGTGTTCGATCCGGTGCCGCATCGCGCCGTGCGCGCCGAGGGAGGCGACGGTGTCCAGGACGTGTCGGACGGCCGCGTCGCCGATGGCGTGGGTGGCGGTGCGGACCCCGGCGGTGTCGAGGATGCGTACGGCGCGGGCGTAGGCGGGGAGGTCGGGCCAGAAGGCGTCGGTGCCCTGGCCGTGGCAGTCGGCGTGCTCCAGCCAGGCGGTGCCGCCCTCGACGGTGCCGTCCATGAAGAACTTGACGCCGCCGACCTGCCAGTGCCGGCCGCCGGTGAGTTGCAGTTCGATGAGTTCGGCCAGTTCCTCGTCGCTCGCGCCCGGCATGCACCAGGGGGCGAGGCGCAGCCGCAGCGGCAGGTCGCCCTCGTACTCGACGGTGGCGAGGAGGGCGGGTACGTCGCCGTCGCCGAGGTCCATGACGTGGGCGCCGGTCAGGCCGGTGGCGGCCATCTCGCCGAGCAGGGCGAGGAGGCGGGCGCGGCGGGCGGCGGCGGTGGGCTTGGGGGCGACGGCGCCGACGAGGGACATCGCGGCGTGCTCGATGAGGTGGCCGGTGGGGCGTACGGCGCCGGTGGCGTCGGTGTCGCAGACGATCTCGGAGCGTTGGGCGAACGTGCGGGGGCCGGTGATGCCCGCGGCGGCGAGGGCCGGGCCGGTGGCGAGGGCGGAGTGGCCGTCGTAGAGGCGCAGGAAGGCGGGGGCGCCGGCGAGGGCGTCCTCGACGAGGGCGCGGTCGACGGGCCGGCCGCCGAAGGCGTTGTGGTCGAGGCCGTGGCCGAGGACCCAGCCGCCGGGGCCGCGCTCGGCCGTGCGCAGCGCGGCGCGCAGTTCATCGAGGTCGCGGACGGTGGAGAGGTCGGTTCCGGCGGCCATCTCGACGCCCCACACGGGGTGGCTGTGGGCGTCGGTCAGGCCGGGGGTGAGGGTGGCGCCGACCAGGTCGACGACCTCGGTGCCGGGTCCGCGCCAGTCCCGTACGTCGCTCTCCTGACCGACGGCGATGATCTGCCCGTCGCGGACGGCTACCGCACCGGCTTCCGGGCGGGCGGGGTCGAGCGTGCGGACTCGGGCTCCGGTGAGGACGGTGTCGGCAGCGGGCACGGCTCTGCTCCTTCGAGGGGGGTGCGGGGGACTTCGGCTTCGGCTTCGGCTCGGGGTTCCGCCGCGGCTTCCGTAGGGTCCTCGGCGAAGCGGGCGTAGACCTCCGGGCGACGGGACTTGAGTCGCCGGGCGAGGCCGAGACCGAGGAGGAACACGGCGGGGACGACGGCCACGAGGACGGTGTTGACGGTGGTGGAGGCGGCGGTGAACAGGCCGACCTTGGAGACGACGAGGAAGATCGCGACGGTCAGCAGGGCGGCCGCCGTGACCGGCGCGACCAAGGTGCGCCAGGGCCCCTCGGCGTGGACGTGGCGCCGGAAGTACACCGGTACGGCGATGGCGGCGAGCAGCATCAGGGCCATGAGGCCGATCATGCCCGGGGTGTTCACCCAGAGCAGGAGCTGTTGGTACGGGTCGGCCCCGGCGAGCGCGAACACGAGGACGATGACGGCGCCGAGGACGGTCTGGGCGGCTCCGGCGAGGTACGGGGAGCCGTGCCGGGGGTGGACGCGGCCGAGGGCCGCGGGCAGCACGCCTTCCTCGGAGAGGGCGAGGACGTAGCGGTTGATGGCGTTGTGGAAGGCGAGCAGGGAGGCGATGACGCTGGTCACGATGAAGACGTGCATGAGGTCCGCCGCCCAGGGCCCGACGTACGTGGTGATCGCGGCGAAGAACAGGCCGCCCGGGTCGGCGGCCGCGGCGGTGAGCACTTCCTCGGCGCCGAAGGCCTGGATGACGGTCCACACGACGAAGGCGTAGAAGAGGCCGAGGAAGGCGACGGCGATGTAGGTGGCGCGCGGGATCGTCCGGTCGGGGTCGCGGGCCTCGCGGCGGTAGATGACGGTCGACTCGAAGCCGGTGAACGCGGCGAAGGCGAAGGCCAGCACGGCGGCGGTACCGGGGACGAGGACGGCGCCGGGGGCGAAGGAGGCGGCGGACAGGCCGTGGGCGCCGCCTTCGGCCAGGACGCCGACGGCGAGGAGGACGAGTATCCCGGTCTCGGCGACGAGGAGGACGCCGAGCAGCTTCGCCCCGAAGTCGATGGAGCGGAAGCCGCCGTACCAGATGAGCAGGAGGCCGGCGAGGGAGACCGGTGGCCAGGGGATGTCGACGCCGGCGAGGGCGTGGCCGGTGTCGGCGGTGGTGGTGCCGAGGAGGCCGTAGACGCCGATCTCCATGCCGTTGTAGCCGACGAGTGCGAGCAGGGCGGCGCCGATGCCGACGTGCTTGCCGAGGCCGCGCGCGATGTAGGCGTAGAACGCGCCGCCACTGCGGACGTGGCGGCTCATGGCGGTGAAGCCGACGGCGAAGACGGTGAGCGTGAGGCCGGCGAGGAGGTATCCGGCGGGGGCGCCGATGCCGCCGAGGAGGATCGCGACGGGCGCGACGCCGGCCATGACGGTCAGCGGGGCGGCGGCGGAGACGACGAAGAAGGAGATGTCGGCCGTACCGAGGGCGCCGCTGCGCAGGGCGGACCCGGCGGCGGTGGTGGTGGGGGTGGATCTCGGCGCGGGTTCCGGCGTTTCGGGCATGCGGGGGCACCCTTCTGCGAACGGCAGGCGGCGGGAGTCCGAAAACCTAAAGGCTTTCGGTTTGCGGCAATGTAGCCTCCGGTTCTGGCGTACGGGAAGACCTCATGGCGGGAGACACCGATGGCACGGCCGCGCACCCCCCTGCTCGACCGGGAGCGGATCGCCACGACCGCCCTCCAACTGGTGGCGGAGCACGGGGAATTCAGCGTCCCGCAGATCGCCCGGGCGCTCGGGGTGCAGACGGGCTCGCTGTATCACCACGTGGACGGTCGGGCCGCGGTGGTGGAGCTGATCCGGGAACGCGTGTGCGCCTCGATCGCCGGTTCCGCGTTGACGCTGACCCCCTGGGACCGGGCGCTGGAGGAGTGGGCCCGCTCCTACCGGGCGGCGTTCGCCGCCTACCCGCGGGCCATCCCGCTGCTGATGACCACGCCGGTACGGGCTCCGGCCGTGCTCGCCCAGTACGAACAAGCGGTCGCGTTGCTCCTCACGGCCGGGTTCGGCGAGGAGCGGGTGATGCCGCTGCTGACCGCCCTGGAGAACCTGGTGCTGGGCTCCGCGCTGGACCTCGCGGCCCCCGAAGCCATGTGGGAGCCCTCGCCGCAGACCCCCCTGCTGGCCGGGGCGCTCGCCGCGGGCGGGCCGGGGCGGGCCGACGCGGCCTTCGACCTCGGCCTCGCCGCCCTCCTCGCGCACGCCCGGGCCCTGCGGGCGGCGCGGGCGTGAACGGGGGTGGGCCGGCCGCTCAGGATCCGTAGAAGAGGTCGTCGACGACGGCCCGCGCGCGCCGCGTCGTACGGCGGTAGTCCTCCAGCATCTCGCCGACCCGGCCCTCCTGGTAGCCGAGGTAGCGTCCGACGGCCGCCAGTTCGCGGGCCTCGGACGGGAAGGTGTCCCCGGCCCGGCCGCGGACCAGCATGACGGCGTTGCGGACCCGGGTGGCGAGCACCCAGGCCTCGTCGAGGATCTGGGCCTCCTCGGTCGGGATCAGTCCGGCGGCGTGGGCTGCCGACAGCGCCCGACGGGTCCGGGTGGTGCGCAGGCCCGGCTCGGCCCAGGCGTGCCGCATCTGGAGCAGTTGGACCGTCCACTCGACGTCGCTGAGGCCGCCGCGGCCGAGTTTGGTGTGCAAGGTCGGATCGGCGCCGCGGGGCAGCCGCTCGGTCTCCATCCGCGCCTTGAGCCGGCGGATCTCCCGGACGGCTTCCTCGCCGAGGCCGTCCACGGGGTAGCGCAGGGGGTCGATCAGGTCGATGAAGCGGCTGCCGAGCTCGTCGTCCCCGGCGACCGGCACGGCGCGCAGCAGCGCCTGGCTCTCCCAGGTCAGCGACCAGCGGCGGTAGTAGGCGGCGTACGAGGGCAGGGTGCGCACGAGGGGGCCGGAGCGGCCCTCGGGGCGCAGGTCGGCGTCGATGAGCAGCGGCGGGTCGGCGGAGGGCAGTTGGAGGAGCCGCCGCATCTCGGAGATGACGGTCTGGGCGGCCTTGGCGGCCTCCTGCTCGTCGACGCCCTCGCGGGGTTCGTGGACGAACAGGACGTCGGCGTCGGAGCCGTAGCCGAGTTCGTGGCCGCCGAAGCGACCGACGCCGATGACGGCGAAGCGGGTGGGGAGGGTCTCGCCCCACTGGTCGCGGACGGCGGCGCGCAGGGCCCCGGCGATGGTGGCGGCGGTGAGGTCGGAGACGGCTTCGCCGACCCGGTCGACGAGCGCGCCGTGGTCCGTCTCGGCCGGGCTGTCCTCCGTACCGTACGAGGCGATGATGTCGGCGGCGGTGGTGCGGAAGAGTTCGCGGCGGCGGACCCCGCGGGAGGCCGCGACGGCCGCCTCGCCGCTCCCGGCGCGCCCGACGGCGGCCAGGACCTCCTGCTCCAGGGCCTCGTGCGTACGCGGCCGGAGGTTCTCGGGGTCCCCGAGGAGGGCGACGGCCTCGGGGGCGCGCATCAGCAGGTCGGGGGCGAGGCGGCCGGCGGACAGGACGCGGGCGAGGTTCTCGGCGGCGGCGCCCTCGTCGCGCAGCAGGCGCAGGTACCAGGGGGTCTTGCCGAGGGCGTCGGAGACCTTGCGGAAGTTGAGGAGGCCGGCGTCCGGGTCGGCCGAGTCCGCGAACCAGCCGAGGAGGACGGGCAGCAGGGTGCGCTGGATGGCGGCCTTGCGGCTGACGCCGGAGGCGAGGGCTTCGAGGTGGCGCAGCGCGGCGACCGGGTCGGCGTAGCCGAGGGCTTCCAGGCGCTGGCCGGCGGCGCGCGGGGAGAGCCGGGTCTCGCCGGGGGTGAGCTGGGCGACGGCGTCGAGGAGCGGACGGTAGAAGAGCTTCTCGTGCAGCCGGCGGACGGCGGAGGCGTGCCGGCGCCAGGCCTTGTTGAGCTCGGCGACCGGTTCGGTGCGCAGGCCCATGGAGCGGCCGAGGCGGCGCAGGTCGTTCTCGTCCTCGGGGACGAGGTGGGTGCGGCGCAGCCGGTAGAGCTGGATGCGGTGCTCCATGGAGCGCAGGAACCGGTACGCGTCACCGAGCTGGGCGGCGTCCGTCCGACCGACGTAGCCGCCGGCGGCCAAGGCGTGGAGGGCGTCGAGGGTGGTGCCGGAGTGCAGGGTGGCGTCGCCCCGGCCGTGGACGAGCTGGAGGAGCTGGACGGCGAACTCGACGTCGCGCAGGCCGCCGGGGCCGAGTTTCAGTTCCCGTTCCACCTGGGCGGCGGGGATGTTGTCGACGACGCGGCGGCGCATCTTCTGGACGTCGGCGACGAAGTTCTCGCGTTCGGCCGCCTGCCAGACCAGGGGCGTTATGGCCGCGATGTACTGGACGCCGAGGCCCGGGTCGCCGGCGACCGCGCGGGCCTTGAGCAGGGCCTGGAACTCCCAGGTCTTGGCCCAGCGCTGGTAGTAGGCGAGGTGGGAGGCGAGGGTCCGCACGAGGGGGCCGTTGCGGCCCTCGGGGCGCAGGTTCGCGTCGACCGGCCAGATGGTGCCCTCGACGGTGGTCTCGGAGCAGATCCGCATCAGGTGGGAGGCCAGCCGGGTGGCGGACTGGATGGCCTTGCCCTCGTCGGCGCCGGGGGCGGCGTCCGCGACGAAGATCACATCGACGTCGGAGACGTAGTTGAGTTCGTTGCCGCCGCACTTGCCCATCGCGATGACGGCGAGCCGGCAGCGGGCGGCGTCCTCGGGGGCGGCGGCGCTCGCGATGCGCAGGGCGGCGCGCAGGGTGGCGGTGGCGAGGTCGGCGAGTTCGGCGGCGGTCTGGGCGACGTCGGTGGTGCCGCAGACGTCGCGGGCGGCGATGGACAGCAGGCAGCGGCGGTAGGCGACGCGCAGGGCGACGGGGTCGTGCGCGTCGGCGAGTCCCTGCTCGAACTCGGGCAGGCCGGGGTGCAGGTCGGCGGCCTCGTAGGTGACGAGGGCGAGCCAGTCCCGGGGGTGGCGGGCGAGGTGGTCGGCGAGCGCCTCGGAGGCGCCGAGCACGCCGAGGAGCCGGTCGCGCAGGGGCTTGGCGCTGACCAGGGTGTCGAGGAGCCCGGGCAGCTGGTCCGGCGGCTGCGCCTCGGCGAGGCGTACGAGGCCGCGCAGGGCGAGGTCCGGATCGGCGGTCGCGCCGAGGGCGTCGAGGAGCACCGGGTCGGTGCGGACGGAGGCCAGCGCGTCGGCGTCCAGGAGCCGGGCCGCGGCGGAGGGGTCGGTGAAACCGCTGCGCAGCAGCCTGATGAAGGTGCTGCTCCTGCGTCCCGGGACTGTCATCCCGTCGCCTCCCGCGTGCGTCGCGGCCGGTGGCCCGGCCAGGTCTGTGGTGAGCCTAGCCGGAGCGGCGTTCGATTCACCGGCGCGCCGTGGCGCACATCATGAGGCGGATTATCGGATTTTCTGAATACTTGTAGATCTATGCGCCAAGGGGACCGGTCCCCGGCTGACCGGCCTTGAGGAGCCCCATGTCCGAAGGACGCCCCCTCCTCGATCCCCCCTGCCCCAAGGACCCCACCGACCCCGCACCGCGGGCGCGCGGCGGGTCCGGCGTGGACGCGGGCGGCGGGGCCGGCGCGGGCGGCGGGGCGGGCGCGGTACCGGCCGCGCGCGGCCGGGGGACCTCGGGTCGGGCTGCGGGTCGGGCCTCGGAGGGGCTCGCGGGTCGCGCTTCGGAGGGGCTAGCGGGTCGAGCTTCGGAGCAGGCCTCGGACCGGGCCTCCGAGCAGACCTCGGACCACGCCGTGACGGCGTCGGTCGCATCCTCCGGAAAGCGGGCCGGGCGCGAGTCGTCCCCGACCGCCCGTCCGTCCGTGATCAAGCCGCGGTCGGCGCCGGACGCCTGTGTGCGGCACCCGCGGGGCGACTGCGCCGGGGGGCGGGGTGGTGCGGGCTCGGGTGCCGTCCGCGCGGCGGCCGCACCCGAGCCGGACGCGTCCGACGAGCACGCTCCGGCCGGCCGGCTCCCGTACGGGGGCGGGCGCGATCGCGGGGAGACTGGCGGGGCCGGGGCTGAGGCCGCGACTGAGGCCAGGGCTGAGGCTGAGGCCGGGGCCGCGACTGAGGCCGGGGTCCGGTCCGGGCGGGCGTACGGGCACGCGCACGCCCATGCCCACCACCGCCGGCTCGCCCGGATCGTCACGGTGGTCGCCTTCTGCGCCGCCACCGCTGCCGGGAGCATGCTCGTCCTGCGGGGCAACGAGGCCCTCACCGGTCTCGGCACGCCCACCACCCCCGACTCCCGGGCCACCACCGCCACCGCCGCGGGACTCCCGGATCCGGGCCGGGTGCTCCAGATCGTCGCGCACCCCGACGACGACCTCTACTTCATGAACCCGGACCTGCGGTACTCCATAGCCGCCGGTCACCCCGTGACCTCCGTCTACCTCACCTCCGGCGAGTCCGACGGCATCAACGCGGGCGCCGCGAAGGGCGCGGCCACCCGCCCCGACAAGCCGGCCTACGCCGAGGCCCGCCAGAACGGCATCCGCGCCGCCTACGCCAAGATGGCCACCGGCGACCGCGGCAGCGCCTGGAAGCGGACCGTCGTGCCGACCGCCGGCGGCGCGCACGCCGAGGTCGACGTGCTCGTCGCGAAGCCCGAGGTGAACCTCGTGTGGCTGCAACTGCGCGAGGCCGGCCACGTCTACCGGGACGTCCCCGACAGCCTGCACGGCCTGTGGGACGGCAAGGTCCCGCACCTGGAGTCGATGCTGGCCTCCGGGACCCCCGTCAAGCAGCCGTTCACGTACACGAAGGACCAGGTCGTCCGGACCCTCGCGGGCATCCTCGCCCGCTACCGGCCCACCACCATCCGCACCCAGGACCCCACGCCCGGCCGGACCCCGGACACCAAGCGGTACACCGACCACCAGGACCACTTCTACGGCGCCCGGTTCGTGCAGTTGGCGAGCGAGGCGTACGCGCGGGAGGTCAAGGACCGGCCGCACTTCGCGACGCAGAACTACGTCGGCTACTTCAACAGCTCGCTGCCGAGCTCCCTCGACCCGGCCGAGGCCCGCGCGAAGCTGGACATCCTGGACACGTACGCCTGGCTGGACGGGGAGAACCACTGTGGCAGCGAGGCCGGTTGCGGGGACCTCAAGGTCGCCGACCGGCCGGCGGGCAACCGTTGGACCGATTCCATCAACTATGCGCGCGGCACCGGGACTTCCTGGCTGACCTCCGACGCGCGACAGGGCCTGTGGGCCTTCAAGGTGCTCGACGGCCAGGTGGCCCTCTGGCACCGGACCGGGCTGATAGGCCGCTGGAGCGGACCGCGATTGCTGCCCGGAACCGGGATGGACCAGGGCATATCGACGGTCACGTTGAAGGACGGCCGGATCGCCGCGTTCGGCACCCGCACCTCGTTCGGGGAGGCGCCCTCGGACTACCGCCGCGAGATCGTCTACACCGTCCAACAGACCCCTGACTCCGAGGAGTTCGGGGCGTGGGAGTCGCTGGGCACGCCGGAGGCGGCGGACGAGGAATGGACGTCCGACATCAGCGCGCCGGCCGTGTCGGTCGACGGCGCCGGGCGGATGGCGGTGTACGTGCGCGACGGCGCGTACACCCTGCGCGGCCGGACCCAGGGGGCGGACGGCGCGTGGGGGCCGTGGGAGCGGCACGGCGGCGCCGACCTGCACGGCACCCCCGTCACCGCGACGGACGGCGCCGGGCGGCTGATGGTGTTCGCCGCGACCACCCGTTCCGTGACGGGTTGGGCGCAGCCGGAACCGGGCGCGGCCTTGGGCCCGGCGACCGCCACCGGCCTGCCGGAGACGACGGTGCCGCTGACTGCCGCGAGCCGCGAGGGCGGGGTGCGGCTGTGGTTCCGCAAGCCGGGCTCGGGCAACGTCCGTACCGCCCTGATGACGGCGACCGACGGGCTGAAGGTGAACGGCCTCACCGACCTGGGCGGGCTCCAGGGCTTCGGCGCGGTGACGGCGAGCGGACACCTCCTCGCCGGCCGTGCGGCGGGCGGGCAGTTGGGCTCGGACCTCGGGCCGGACCACCTGTGGCGGCGCTCGCCGCTGATGTTCGTGGGCGCGCCGTCCAGCACGATGACGGGGAAGAACCTGGTCAGCCTGGCCGTCGTCGGGCTCGACGCGCGGCTGTACGTCACGTCCTCGGCGGGCCGGGCGGGAGGTTCGGGCGGAGCGGGTGGGACCGGGGCGGCCGGGGGCGCGGGGGCTATCGGCGGGGCGAACGCGTACCTGGCGCCGTGGATGCCGGTGGGCCCGAGCACCACCGGGCCGTAGGAAACGCCGGGTTCGCGGGTCTCGCCGACTCCCCGTCCCTCGCCGGGTTCGCGCCCCTCGCCGGCTCCGCGTCCCTCGCCGGGTTCGCGTCCCTCGCCGGCTCCACATCCTCCGCCGACTCCGCTGTTCCGGCGCGGTCAACTCCGTCCACCAGTCGGGCACATACGCCGCTGCGGACCCCAACCGGCATCATCACACCCGGTCGTTTTCGGAAAGCATGCGTCATCGGCGGAATCGGTGAACCAACTCCCGCGATTTGACCTCTCACTGACCGAACAGCGGTTCTTCCCGCCCCGGAACGACGTCAAGGCGTGACCGATGCCCGTTTCCCGCCGCCGCTTCCTCCTCGCGGCCGTGTTGCCCATGCTCACCCTGGGCGCCACCGGTGTGCTCGCCGTCGCCTCGGGCCAACAGACCTCGGCCGAGGCGACCGACGCGCGGGGCTCGCTGCCCGTCGTCCCGGCGAGCACCACGGCCGGAACGGTGGTGCAGGTCGTCGCCCACCCCGACGACGACCTGTTCTTCATGAACCCCGACCTCAGCCGGTCCCTGACCGCCGGGACCCGGGTCACCACCGCCTACCTCACCTCCGGCGAGGCCGACGGTCGCAACCAAGCGCGGGGCGGCGAGGCGAAGGACCCCGAGCAGCCGGCCGACCGCGCCCACTACGCGGAGGCCCGGCAGAACGGCATCCGGTCCGCCTACGCCCAGATGGCCACCGGCGACCGCACCAGCGCGTGGAAGCGCACGGTCATACCGACGGCGGGCGGCGGAGAGGCCGAGCTCGACGTCCTCGTCGCCCGGCCGGAGATCCACCTCGTCTGGCTCCAACTGCGCGAGGCGCGCAGCCCGGCCGGTAGGAACCCGGACAGCCTGCGCGGCCTGTGGGACGGGGACATACCCGCGCTCGAAGCCCAACTGGCCTCCGGCACCCCGGTCAAGCAGCCATTCACGTACACGAAGGACCAGGCGATACAGGCGATATCCGGGGTCCTGGAGCAGTACCGGCCGACGACGATACGGATGCAGGACCCGACACCCGGCCGGTACGAGAAGACCGGCAAGTACACCGACCACCAGGACCACATGTACGGCGCCCGCTTCGTGCAGGCCGCCACCGCCGCGTACGCGGAGCGGGTCGGGGACCGCCCCCGCTTCTCGGTGCAGAACTACCTCGGCTACCACAACGGCGACCTGCCGCACTCGCTGGACCCGCAGACGGCCGAGACGAAGACCGGCTACCTGCGGACGTACGCCTGGCATGACCGCGCGGACCACTGCGGCAGCCCCTCCGGCTGCGGCGACCGCAAGGTGGCGGGCAGTCCCACCGGCCGCAACTGGGCCCAGTCGCTGCGCTACGCCCGCGCCGACACCACCTCCTGGCTGACCGAGGGCACGCCCGGCCGGCTCTGGGCCTTCACCGCGCTGGACGGCCGGATGGGCGTCTGGACCCGCGACCGCGCCGGTACCTGGACGGGGCCCGCCCTGCTCCCCGGCACCGGCATCGACCCGGGCGCCGGCACGGCCCGGCTCCCCGACGGCCGCGTCGCGGTCCTCGCCACCCGCACCACGCTGGGGCCCCGGCCGGCCGACTACCGGCGCGAGGTCGTGCTCGCCGTCCAGACCGCCCCCGACGGGCCGTTCGCGCAGTGGCAGTCGCTCGGCACCCCCGAGACGGGCGACGAACCCGGCACCTCGGCGATCAGCGCCCCGGCCGCCGCCGTCGACCCGGCGGGCCGGCTCACCGTCTACCTGCGCGACACCCGCCGCACCCTGCGCGCGAGCGTCCAGCAGCCGTCGGGCGGCTTCGGCGACTGGCAGCGCCTGGGCGGCGAGGACCTGCAGAGCGACCCGGTGGCCGTGGTGGACGCGGCCGGGCGGCGCCACGTCTACGCCACCACCGCCGCGTCCGTCCTCGCCTGGACGCAGCCCTCCCCCGGCGCCCCGCTCGCCGGCCCCTTCCCGACCGCGCTCCCCGCCACCACGGTCCCCCTCACGGCCACCCCCGACGGCGCGGGCGTCCGCCTCTGGTTCCGCCGCCCCGACTCGGGCGCCGTGCGCAGCACCCTGGTCACCGCGGGCGCCGCCGCCCCCCAGGTCTCCGCCCTCGCGGAGGCCGGTGGCCGGGCCGGCTACGGAGCGGTCGGCGTCGCGGGCCGCCTCGTCACGGGCCGCGCCGACACGGGCACCATCGCGGCGGCCCCCTTGGGCGGCCCGCCCGCCTGGACCGAGTCCCGCATGCTGTACGCGGGCGCCCCCGCCGCCGTCCAGGAACCCGGCGGCGTCACCACGGCAGTCCTGGGCCTGGACGCCCGCCTCCACACCACAACCCCCACCCCCACCCCGACCTGGCACCCGGCCATCCCCACCCCGACCCCGTAACACCGGGCCCCCTGCCCGAGTCATCCCCGCGGGTGCGGGAGCCGGGTTGTCGGGTCGTCAGGAGGGTGTGGACCTTCGATGGGGTCCAGGTGGTCGCGGCGCCCGGGCGGGTGGCGAGGTAGGTGGCGATGTCGTGGTGCTGCCAGGGGCCGGATTCCAGGAGGCCGCCGGCCAGGTAGCGGAGGTACGGGGCCGACGGGGGGCGGACTTCGACGTCCTGGAGGGTCCACGGGGCGGTGAACGTGACCACCGGGATGCCCTCGATCGCGCCCGGGCAGATCAGGGTCTCGTAGCGGCCGGGGCCCAGGGCGTCGCGGCCGTCGCGCAGGGTCGCCGTCAGGTCCAGGTCGGTCCCCGGGGGCGCGTACATCTCCTGGGCGGCGATGTCCGACAGTTGGCCGGTCGTCAGCAGGTGGGCGCGCGCACGCGTGCGGCCCGGGGCGGTCGGGTCGTAGAAGGCGCGGCCCCCGGTCCACACCGGGGACTCCGTCGCGAAGTAGAGGCAGCCGTCGAGCTCGACCGCGATCGAGCGTTCCGGCGCCCGGTGGTCCCGGCAGCCCGGGTAGGTGCGGGTCGCTCCGGGTGGGGTGCCGCCCGCGAGGTACGCGGCGAGGCGGTCCAGGTGCATGTTGGAGCCGTAGGAGGCGTACCAGACCCGGTCGGGTGGGGGGACCGCTCCCGCGAGCGGGGCGGCGGTGTGCACGACCATGCGCGGTTCCTCCGGGACGGCGGGCCGGAACGACTCCGGGCCGGCGGTCGTCGACCGTCGGCCCGGAACGCATGGCCCGAAAGGGCTCTGGGCTGCGCCTACAGCACCGGCATCATCTTGCGGAGTTCGAAGGCGGTGACCTCCGAGCGGTACTCCTCCCACTCCTGCTTCTTGTTGCGCAGGAAGAAGTCGAAGACGTGCTCGCCGAGGGTTTCCGCGACCAGTTCGCTGCGTTCCATCAGGGAGATGGCCTCGCCGAGGTTCTGCGGGAGGGGTTCGATGCCCATCGCGCGGCGTTCGGCGTCGGAGAGGGCCCAGACGTCGTCGTCGGCGCCCGCCGGGAGTTCGTAGCCCTCCTCGATGCCCTTGAGGCCCGCCGCGAGGAGGACGGCGTACGTCAGGTACGGGTTGGCGCCGGAGTCGATCGAGCGGACCTCGACGCGCGAGGAGCCCGTCTTGCCCGGCTTGTACATCGGGACGCGGATCAGGGCCGAGCGGTTGTTGTGGCCCCAGCAGATGTACGAGGGGGCCTCGCCGCCCATGCCGGCCGTGCGCGAGGAGCCGCCCCAGATGCGCTTGTACGAGTTGACCCACTGGTTGGTCACGGCCGCGGTCTCCGCGGCGTGCTTCAGCAGGCCCGCGATGAAGGAGCGGCCGACCTTCGAGAGCTGGTACTCGGCGCCCGACTCGTAGAAGGCGTTGCGGTCGCCCTCGAAGAGGGACAGGTGGGTGTGCATGCCCGAGCCCGGGTACTCCGAGAACGGCTTCGGCATGAAGGTGGCCTGGACGCCCTGTTCCAGGGCGACCTGCTTCATGACGAGGCGGAACGTCATGATGTTGTCGGCCGTGGAGAGGGCGTCGGCGTAGCGGAGGTCGATCTCCTGCTGGCCGGGGGCGCCCTCGTGGTGGCTGAACTCGACCGAGATGCCCATCGATTCGAGCATGGTGATCGCCTGGCGGCGGAAGTCCATGCCGACGTTCTGCGGGGTGTGGTCGAAGTAGCCGGAGTTGTCCGCGGGGACCGGGCGGGACCCGTCCAGCGGCTTGTCCTTCAGCAGGAAGAACTCGATCTCCGGGTGGGTGTAGAAGGTGAAGCCCAGGTCGGAGGTCTTGGCGAGGATGCGCTTGAGGACGTAGCGGGGGTCCGCGAAGGACGGGGAACCGTCCGGCATGAGGATGTCGCAGAACATCCGGGCGGTCCCGGGGGCCTCGGCGCGCCACGGCAGTATCTGGAACGTGCTCGGATCCGGCTTGGCGATCATGTCGGACTCGTAGACCCGGGCGAAGCCCTCGATCGCCGAGCCGTCGAAACCGATGCCCTCGTCGAAGGCCTGCTCCAGTTCGGCCGGTGCGACCGCGACGGACTTCAGGAAGCCCAGTACGTCGGTGAACCACAGGCGCACGAAGCGGATGTCACGCTCCTCAAGCGTCCGGAGGACGAATTCCTGCTGCTTGTCCATGCCTTCATCCTCGCAGTTCAGACGGCCTGTGCACCACCGCCCCGAGGAGCGGGTGGGCACAGTCGGGCCGGCCCAGTATCGCCAGCGGTGGTTTCCGCCACATTACGCACACCCGAAAGGTGATGACACCCCGCACTGACCGCGGGCCGGTCATGAGCATTACCATCGGCGCCCATGGGGGCCGGGGAGCGGATCGGGCGCGGGGAGCGCGGGCGTACGCCCGTGCGCCGCGCTGCCGTCCTCCTGCTGATCGCGTTCTCGGTGGCGGCCGGGGTGGCCTTCCTGTGCGTGCGGCCCGCCGAGGCGCACGTCCCGGACCCCGGACGGGCGCAGCCCGCCCCGGTACGGGTACAGCCCGACCCCGCACGGGCGCAGCCCGCGCACGCCGTCTGCGTGTCCCCGTACGACCTGCCCGGCTGTTCGCCGCTGTCCCGGATGACGCCGGCCGTGCCGCCGGCCCCGCCGCCCGCCGCGGCCGTGGCGGGGGCCGGGCCGGGGCCCGTCGTGCGTACGGCGGCCACGGGGCCGGTCCGCCCGCCCGGAACGCTCGCCCGCGCCCCCGACCTGCACGCCCTGCAAGTGCTGCGGACCTGACGGTCCCGCCGCGCACCGTACGACAGGTTCGACCCCGACACCCCCCTCAGCAGAAGGAACCAGGGCACATGGCCAGCAGGACGCCAGACCAGCACTCCCGCCAGACGCGCATAGCCGAGATGCGCCGCGCCGACAAAGCACGCGACCGGCGCAACAAGATCATCGCGATCACGGCATCGACGGCGATCGTCGCCGGGCTCGTCGGCTTCGGCGCGTGGGTGCTGATCGAGCAGAAGCAGAAGGACGAGACGGCGGCGAAGGCCAAGGCCGCGGCCGTGAAGAACCCGGTCGGCGGCGAGCAGGAGTGGGACGCGAAGAAGCTCGGCCGCAACCACGTCGAGACGCCGGTGAAGTACGAGATGAACCCGCCGGTCGGCGGGGACCACCACCCGCGCTGGATGAACTGCAACGGCGACGTCTACACGGAGCCGGTGCCCGAGGTGAACGCCGTCCACTCCCTGGAGCACGGCGCGGTCTGGGTGACGTACAACGACAAGGCCGCCAAGGGCGACCTGGAGAAGCTCTCCGCGAAGGTGAGCAAGCTCCCGTACACGCTGATGAGCCCGGTCAAGGAGCAGGCCGGCGCGATCATGCTGAGCGCGTGGGGCAAGCAGGTGACGGTGGAGAGCGCGGCCGACCCCCGGGTCGAGCAGTTCTTCACCAAGTACGTGATGGGCGCGCAGACCCCCGAACCGGGTGCGGCCTGCACGAACGGGCTGACCGGCAAGTGAGCCGTACGTACTGGGCCGCGGGCGCGGCCGTCGTCCTGGCCGTGCTGTTCGCGGTCGGCGCCACGGTCGCCACCGCGAGCGGCGGCTCGGGCGGCGGTGCGGCGGGCCGCACCCCGGGGCTGCACTCACCGGACGCGGGCTTCGCCCGGGACATGGCGGTGCACCACCAGCAGGCGGTCGAGATGTCGTTCGTCGTCCGCGACCGCACCCAGGACGAGGCGGTCCGCAGCCTCGCCTACGACATCGCCAACACCCAGGCCAACCAGCGCGGCATGCTGCTGGGCTGGCTGGACCTGTGGGGGCTGCCGAAGGTGGTGTCCGACGAGCCGCCCATGTCGTGGATGGGGACGGGAACGGGGACGGACGCCGGGACGTCCGGGCACGGCGCGCACTCGGGGCACGGCGCCACCCCCAGCGGGACGGCGACCGGGGAGGCCGGAGCCGTCGGGTCCGGGGCGATCATGCCGGGCATGGCCACGAAGGAGGAGCTGACGCGGCTCGGCGCCGCCGGCGGCCGGGACGCCGAGGTGTTGTACCTCCAGCTGATGACCGACCACCACAAGGGCGGCGTCGCGATGGCGGAGGGCTGTGCGCGCCAGTGCCAGACCCCGGCGGAGCGGGCGCTGGCCCAGGGCATGGTGGAGGCCCAGCAGGCCGAACTCACCCTGATGGCCGACATGTTGAAGCAGCGCGGGTCGGCGCCGCGCGGCTGACGCGCGGCCGGCTCGACCAGGAACGCCCGTACGGGTCAGGGGGCCTGCCCCACCCGTACGGGCGCTTCCGTTTCCTGTCCCGCGCGTCGCGGGAGTGCCCCGCGTCGTGTTCCCGAGCGTCCCCCGCGCCGCGAGCGCCCCGCGCGTCGAGGCGCTGTCACAGCCGACCGGAATCGCCTTGAGTCGCGTACTCCGAACGGGCGAACGAGGATGGGGACGCCGGGACGGACGCGTCCGCGCATCACGGCGGGCGACCTGGCCAAGGGCACCCCACGCTGGATCGACGCCGGCGCGGACGTCTCCGAGGTGCTGGAGGAGATGCAGAGCCACCAGATCAAGCGGCTGCCCGTGATCAGGAACAAGAAGCTGGTCGGCATGATCAGCGAGGCCGACCTGGCCCGGCACCTGTCGGACAAGCAGATGGCCGACGGGGCCGAGCACGTCTACGCCCGGGGCTGACGGCCCCGCGCCCCCGGCCCGACCCGACCGCCCTACGCCCGGGTCGGACGGGGCCGCTCCGCCGCCTCCAGGACCGCCCGTACCACCTGGTGCGGGCGGTCCAGCATGACCAGGTGTCCCGACGGTTCGGCCACCTCGAAGCGGGCGTCGAGCAACTCGGCCAGCTCCTCCTGCCGGGCCAGCCAGCGCCGGGCCGGGCGGCCGTCACCGCTGTGGCCCACCACGACGGTGACGGGCGCCGCCAGCGGGTGCGTGGCGCGCAGGGCGGCCAGTTCGGCGGCCATGTCCGGGTAGCGGGAGTTCTCCAGCAGCGCCCCGCGCCAGACGCGCCCGGTGCGGTAGCAGCGGCGTACGAGGTCAGCGGGTGCCGGGTCGCCGCCGCCGGTCCGGGAGGCCCGTACGACCAGGCCGCGGGCGGTCGGGCCGAGCGCGGCGGGGAGTCCGGCGGCGGTCACCGCCCGGCCGACGGCCCGGGCGGCGCCGGTGCGCAGCACGGCGGGCAGGAACGTACGGGGGTGCTCCTCGACGCTGGAGTCGAGCAGGACGACGGCCGCGGTGCGCCCGGGGTGCAGTCGGGCGAAGGCCTCGGCGTGGAACCCGGCGAGGGAGTGCCCGACGACGGTGACGGGCCCGGGGCCGACGGCCGGGCCGAGGGCGTCGAGGAGGGCGGCGATCCGGTGCGCCTCGCCGGCCGTGCTCGGGGGCTGCGCGGCGGGTCCGCTCAGTCCGTGTCCGGGCCGGTCGAAGCGGACGACGGTGCGGCCCCGGTCGGCGAGGAGCCGGGCGACCGGGTCCCAGTCGAACCAGGCCATGGCCAGCCCGGCGGCCAGTACGCACACCGGCCCCCGCCCCTCGACGACCACGTGCAGCGGAACCCCGTCGACGCGTACGAGGCGTCCGGCGCCGCTCGGGTCCGGCGCACCGCCGCTCATGTACGGCGTTCCCGGTGGACGGAGTGGGCGAGCAGCCCCAGCCAGAGCGCCACGAGCAGCACCTGGAGCCGCTGGCCGGCGCCGAGGGCCCAGGTGCCGTGGCCGGCGGTGAACATGGCGATGGCCGTCAGGGTCCAGGCGGTGGCGAGGAGTTCCAGGACGACGAGGGCGGGGCCGTAGCGGGCGAGCGGGGCGAACCAGCCGTAGCGGCGGGCGGCGATGGTGAGGGCGACGATGCCGGTGAGGGCGCCGGTCATGGCGAGGCTGCTGCTGACGGCATGGGCCTGATGGGTGGCGGGGACCAGTCCGGCGGTCTCGCGGGCGGCGCATTCGGGATCGACGGTGGGCGCGCAACTGAGCGGCAGCCAGGCGTCGGCGGCGGTGGCCGCGCCGAACAGGGTGACGCCGGCCCAGCCGATGACCGCCCAGGGGCGGCGGGACTCGGGGTACCGCACCAGCCGGGCCAGGGCGAGGAGTCCGCCGACCAGGACGAGCAGCCCCGCGGTGAAGTCGGTGGCGCGGAACAGGCCGCCGAGGGGCTGGTCCTGGGCGGCGAGTTCGCTGACGTACGTCTCGACGGGGTTGAGGCCGGTCGAGAGGACGACTTCCAGCACCCACGCGGTGTAGGCGGCGGCGCCGAGACCGATGAAGCCGGCGACGGGCCAGGCGCTCGGTGCGGAGGGACCGTTGCTGCCATGTCTACGCATAGTGTGACTAATCCTAAGCAGATCCGGGGCCGGACCCGTGGTCGGAACCCACCCGTCCGATCGAGGCCCACGGGGGGTAGGACGTACGGCCGCCCGCCGACGTTGCCCGAGCCGCGCGTGGCGAGCGCCACGTGCCCCCGGAGCCGGTGCGGGCGGCGCTCGGGCAGATCGGTGCGGAACGGACGAAGTCACCGGATTCGGGCCCGGCGGAGGCCCGGGACGTGGCCCGGGGCGTGGTCCGGGGGCGCGAAGTCGGTTGGTGGGGCTGCCCGGTCGTGGCAGGCTGACGGACGCCCCTCGCCCACCCACCGCACAAGGACGCCCCGGTATGAGCACGCCCCCGAACCCGCCCAGCGACCCCGTCGGCCCGCCGACGGAACCCGAGGGCACGCCCATACCCGAGACCCCGTCCCGGCCGTCCCTGTCGAAGCCCCCGACCGACGCACCGCCGCCGACCCCCGGCCCGTCGCTGGACAAGACCCCGGCCGACGCGCCCCCGGCCACCCCGGGCCCGTCGCTGGACAAAACCCCGGCCGACGCGCGCCCCACCCCCCCGGGCCCGTCGCTGGACAAGGCCCCGCAGGACGCGCCCCCGGCGACCCCCGCGCCGACGTCGGCCCCGCCGACGCCGATGCCGGCCCCGCCGCCGCCGACGCGGCACGACCACTTCGGGCCCGACGTGCCCCCGGCGGCCCCGACTCCCCCCGCCCCGCCCCTCGGTGGCTTCGGCGCCCCCACCGCACCGGGAGCCCCCGCGACCCCCAGCGGCCACGCCGACCCCGCCGAGCACAACCCGTTCGCCCCGCCCGCCCCCGGCGGGTTCGCCCCGCTCGTGCCGACCCCGCCGCCCGGCGGGTACGGTGCTCCGGCCAACGCCTGGGGTGCCCCGGCCGGCCCCGGCGGCGGCCACCCCGGCCACCCCCATCAACCGGGCCACCCCGGCTACCCGGGCTACCCGCCGCCCGCCCCGGCGACGCCGCCCGCCAACGGGGTCGCCGTCGCCTCCCTCGTGCTCGGCATCCTGGCCGTCCCCGCCTCGTTCACGCCGTTCTTCTTCTGGATCGGCACCCTCATCGGCCTGACCGGCCTCGGTCTCGGCATCGGCGGCCTGGTCTCCGCCCGCTCCGGCGCCCCGCGCAAGGGCATGGCCCTCACGGGCACGATCCTCGGCGTGGTCAGCATCCTGACCAGCATCGGCGGCTTCTTCCTCACCGTCGGCGTGCTCGACCAGGCGTCCGACCGGATGGAGCGGAGCATCGAGAACGGCGAATGGGACGGAGTGGACGACGAGCCCTTCACCCTGCCGTCGACCGGCCCGACGGGCGGCCCGTCGGCCGGCCGACCGCCCAAGGCGCCCGCCGAGGGCCCGGGCATCAGCACCCCGCTGGCGTTCGGCCAGACGTACACGTACCCGAACGGCATCCAGGTCAGCCTGTCGTCGCCGAAGAAGTACGTGAGCAAGAGCGAGGTGTTCAAGATCGGCAACGCGGTGCAGCTGACGCTCACCATCACCAACACCACGGACAAGCCCCACGAGGTCATCTACGCGGTGCCCGACATCCGGGACGAGAAGGGCAACGAGGGCGAGGTCGTCTACGACGTCCGGATGCCGCAGCCCGTCGAGGGCGTCATCGCGCCCGGCCGGTCCGCCACCGGCACGATCGCCTACGAGATTCCCGAGGGCGCCACCACCATCGACGCCGAGGTCTCCCCCGGCGGCCTGCAACGCGACGTGAAGTTCAGCGGCCCGATCGGCTGATGCCGACCGGCCCGGGACCCCGACTCCAGGACATCGCGTCAGAAAGACGATTAGACTGGGCCCCGTGCCTCAACTTCGTCTCGCTCTGAATCAGATCGACGCGCACGTCGGCAACATCGACGCCAACGCGGACTCGATCGTCCACTGGACCCGGCACTGCGCCGAGCAGGGCGCTCACCTCGTGGCGTTCCCGGAGATGGTGCTGACCGGGTACCCCGTCGAGGACCTCGCCCTGCGCGGCTCGTTCGTCGAGGCCTCCCGCACGGCGCTCCGCGAACTCGCGGAGCGCCTCGCCGCCGAGGGACTCGGCGAGCTGCCGGTGATCGTCGGCTACCTCGACCGCACCGAGCAGGCCGTGCCCCGCCTGGGCAAACCCGCCGGGTCCCCGGAGAACGCGGCCGCCGTGCTGCACGGCGGCCGGGTGGCGCTGCGCTTCGCCAAGCACCACCTCCCCAACTACGGCGTCTTCGACGAGTTCCGGTACTTCGTGCCGGGCACCACCCAGCCGGTCGTCCGGGTGCGCGGCGTCGACGTCGCCCTGGCCATCTGCGAGGACCTCTGGCAGGACGGCGGCCGCGTCCCGGCCACCCGCGCCGCCGGAGCCGGGCTGCTGATCTCCGTCAACGCCTCCCCGTACGAGCGCAACAAGGACGACGTCCGCCTCGAACTGGTCCGCAAGCGGGCCCAGGAGGCCGGCTGCACGCTCGCCTACGTCGCCATGATGGGCGGTCAGGACGAGCTGGTGTTCGACGGCGACTCGATCGTCGTGGACGCCTCCGGCGAGGTGATCGCGCGCGCCCCGCAGTTCTCCGAGGGCTGCGTCCTCGTCGACCTGGACCTCCCGGCGGCCTCCCCGGACGCGCCCGAGGGCATCGTCGGCGACGGCCTGCGGATCGACCGGGTCGTCCTCTCCGAGGAGCCCGTGGAGCCGTACGAGCCCGTCGTCCCCGGCGGCTACGCCGAGCGGCTCGACGACGACGAGGAGATCTACGACGCGCTCGTCGTGGGCCTGCGCGCCTACGTCCGGAAGAACGGTTTCCACTCCGTCCTGATCGGGCTGTCGGGCGGCATCGACTCCGCGCTCGTCGCCGCCATCGCCTGCGACGCGGTCGGCGCGCAGAACGTGTACGGCATCTCGATGCCCTCGAAGTACTCATCGGACCACTCCCGGGGCGACGCCGCCGGGCTCGCCGAGCGGACCGGCCTGAACTTCCGGACCGTACCGATCGAGCCCATGTTCGACGCCTACATGGGTGCGCTGGGCCTGACCGGCCTGGCCGAGGAGAACCTCCAGTCCCGACTGCGCGGCACCCTGCTGATGGCCGTCTCCAACCAGGAGGGCCACCTCGTGCTGGCCCCGGGCAACAAGTCCGAGCTGGCGGTCGGCTACTCCACCCTCTACGGGGACTCCGTCGGCGCGTACGGCCCGATCAAGGACGTCTACAAGTCGGACGTCTTCCGCCTGGCCCGCTACCGCAACCGGGCCGCCGTCGAGCGCGACGAGATCCCGCCGATCCCGGAGAACTCGATCGTGAAGCCGCCGAGCGCCGAGCTGCGCCCGGGCCAGGTGGACACGGACTCCCTGCCGGACTATCCGGTGCTGGACGCCATCCTGGACCTGTACGTGGACCGCGACCAGGGCCTCGACGCCATCGTCGCGGCCGGCTTCGACCGGGAGCTGGTCGCCAGGACCCTGCGCATGGTCGACACGGCGGAGTACAAGCGGCGCCAGTACCCGCCGGGTACGAAGATCTCCGCGAAGGGCTTCGGGAAGGACCGCCGGCTGCCCATCACGAACGGCTGGCGCGAACGGACGTAGGCGGCGTCGGGCCGGCCGGGGTCGCGGCCGGCCCGGCCCGCCGCCCCGGCCGCCGCTACGGCCCGCCGCTACGGCTTGACGCTGAGGCGGGCGGCGACGGGCAGGTGGTCGCTGCCCGTGCGCGGCAGGGTCCAGGAGGCCTCCGGCTTCATGCCGCGCACCATGATCTGGTCGATCCGCGCCATCGGGAACTGCGCGGGCCAGCTGAAGCCGAAGCCGTCGCCCGCCGCGCCCTGCGTGGAACGCATCTGCGAGGTGACCTCGGACAGCGCCCGGTCGTTCATGGTGCCGTTGAGGTCGCCGAGCAGGATGACCTTGCGCAGGGGTTCGGAGGCGAGCGCCGCGCCCAGCGCGTCGGCGCTGTTGTCGCGCTGGTTCGCGGTGAAGCCGGCGTTGAGCTTGACCCGTACCGAGGGGAGGTGGGCGATGTACACGCCGATGTCGCCCGTGGGGCCGGCGACGGTGGTGCGCATGGCCCGGGTCCAGCCGAGCCGGATGTCGACGGGCTTGCTGGAGGTCAGCGGGTACTTGCTCCACACCCCGACGGTGCCCTCGACGGCGTGGTACTTGTACGTGCCCGCCAGCGCCTTCTCGTAGACGGGGACGGCGCTCGCCTTGAGTTCGGTGAGCGCCAGCACGTCGGCCCGGGACTTCGCCACGGACTCGGCGGTGCCGAGCGGGTCGAGGTTGTCGGCGTCCACGTTGTGCGTGGCGACCATCAGGTTGCCGCCGGAGCCCGACTTGTCGGTGACCAGCCCGCCGAAGAGGTTCGCCCAGACCACGGTGGTCAGCAGTATCGAGATCAGCGCGGTGGCGGACTTGCGCAGCACCGCCGCGACCAACAGCACCGGCACCATCAGACCCAGCCAGGGCAGGAAGGTCTCGATGAGGCTGCCGAGGTTCCCGATGTCGTTGGGCAGGTCCGCGTGGAAGATCATGACCAGTGAGGTCAGCGCGGCCAGGGACGCGGTCACGATGCCGCGCTTCCAGATGCCCCGGTCGTGCCTCAGTCCGGCCAGTCGGCGCCGCAGACCGGTTCGCGAGGGACCCGGCTCGGAGCCGCCGTTCCCCGTCTCCGTCATGTACGCCTGTGCCATGCCCATGTCCTCGCTGCCGTGCTCGCGCTCCGTCCCCGCCCCTTGACCCTAGGCGATGCGCGGAGCCTTCGGTGCCGTCCTTGGCGGCCGTACAACCGGAGGGACGAACGGCCGTGCGGCAAGGGTTCCGCTTGTCACGAAACGCGCACATTGGCTCGGGCGCGCCCGGAGCGCGCCCGGAGTGTGACGGACGGGTCATCCGCCGCCCGTCGCGGTACTTCCGTCCCGGGCCGCGCGGGTGCCACCATGGTGGGTGAGTCCGGGGACGCCGTGAGGGCGCCTCGAGATGACACAAGGAGCAGTTGCAATGTCGCATACCGTTTCGCCTGCCCGGGAAGCCTCTCCGACCCTGTACGGGGGCGCGGGCACCCGCCGCGTCACCGTCCGCGACCTCACCCTCGCCAAGGAACGCGGCGAGAAGTGGCCCATGCTCACCGCCTACGACGCGATGACCGCGTCCGTGTTCGACGAGGCCGGCATCCCGGTCGTGCTCGTCGGCGACTCGATGGGCAACTGTCACCTCGGCTACGAGAGCACCGTGCCCGTCACGATGGACGAGATGACCCTGCTGTCGGCGGCCGTCGTACGGGGCACCAGCCGGGCCCTGGTCGTCGGCGACCTGCCGTTCGGCTCGTACCAGGAAGGCGCCGTGCAGGCGCTGCGCAGCGCGACCCGGCTGGTCAAGGAGGCGGGAGTCGGTGCGGTCAAGCTGGAGGGCGGCGAGCGTTCGCTGGCCCAGACCGAGCTGATCGTGCAGTCCGGGATCCCCGTCATGTCGCACCTGGGTCTGACCCCGCAGTCCGTGAACGCCATGGGCTACCGGGTGCAGGGCCGCACCGACGAGGCCGCGCACCAGCTGCTGCGCGACGCGAAGGCCGCGCAGGACGCGGGCGCCTTCGCGGTGGTCCTGGAGCTGGTCCCGGCCGAGCTGGCCGCCGAGGTCACCCGGTCCCTGCACATCCCGACCGTCGGCATCGGCGCCGGCTCGGAGTGCGACGCGCAGGTACTGGTGTGGACCGACATGATGGGCCTGACCGGCGGGAAGATGCCGCGGTTCGTGAAGCAGTACGCCGAGCTCCGCAAGACGATGACCGACGCGGCGAAGGCCTTCGCCGAGGACGTCGTCGGCGGCTCGTTCCCGCAGCCGGAGCACGCCTTCCACTAGGACGACCGGGGCCGCGCCGACGGCCCGCCGACACGGATGTCGGCGGGCCGTCGGCCGCCTGTCGGAAAACTGTAGGAGCTTTGTCAGTGGCGGATGGTCCCATGGTGGGCATGACGCGAAACGACAACCATCCCAACGCCGTGGAAGTGCGGGGTCTGGTCAAGCACTACGGCGAGACCAAGGCCCTCGACGGTGTCGACCTCGATGTCCGCGAGGGCACGGTCCTCGGGGTCCTCGGTCCCAACGGCGCGGGCAAGACCACCCTGGTGCGCTGCCTGTCCACCCTGGTCATCCCGGACGCCGGGACCGCCCGGGTCGCCGGTTACGACGTGGTCCGCCAGCCCCGGCAGCTGCGCCGGACCATCGGCCTGACCGGCCAGTACGCCTCGGTCGACGAGAAGCTCTCCGGCTGGGAGAACCTCTACATGATCGGCCGGCTGCTGGACCTGTCCCGCAAGGACGCCCGCAAGCGCGCGGACGAGATGCTGGAGCGGTTCTCCCTGACGGAGGCGGCCAAGAAGGCCGCCATGAACTACTCCGGCGGCATGCGGCGGCGACTCGACCTCGCCGCCTCGCTGATCGGCAACCCGGCGGTCCTCTACCTGGACGAGCCGACCACCGGCCTCGACCCCCGTACCCGCAACGAGGTGTGGGACGAGGTCCAGCGGCTGGTCTCCGAGGGCGCGACCGTCCTGCTGACCACGCAGTACATGGAGGAGGCCGAGCAGCTCGCGAGCCAACTGACGGTCATCGACCGCGGCAAGGTCATCGCCAACGGCAAGGTCGACGAGCTGAAGGCGCGCGTGGGGGGCCGCACCCTGCGGGTCCGTCCCGCGGACCCGTCCGACCTGCCGGGCATGGCCCGCTCCCTCGCGGAGGCCGGTCTCGACGGCATCGCCGGTTCGCAGGCCGTACCGGACGAGGGCGCGCTGCTGGTCCCGATCCTGAGCGACGAGCAGCTGACCGCCGTGGTCGGGCTGCTGGCCGCCCGCGGGTACGCGATCGCCGACCTCGGCACGTACCTGCCCAGCCTCGACGAGGTGTTCCTGTCCATCACCGGGCAGAAGCCGTCCTCCGTCGAGGACTCCGTCCCCACCGAGAAGACCGAGCAGAATCAGGAGGTCGCGGCATGAGCACCGTAACCACGACGAAGCCCGCCGACACCGCGGCTTCCCCCGCCGCCCCGGCGGGAGCACCGCCCGCCGAGGGCCGGATCGGCCTGCGGGCCAACCTGCGGCACATCGGCGCCCTGGTGCGCCGCAACGCCCTCCAGATCAAGCAGGACCCGGAGTCGATGTTCGACGTCCTGTTCATGCCGATCATCTTCACGCTGCTGTTCGTGTTCGTCTTCGGCGGCGCGGTCTCCGGCAAGGGCAACCAGGGCGCGTACGTCAGCTACCTGGTCCCGGGCCTGATGGCCATGATGGGGATGAACATCGCCATGGCGGTGGGCACCGGCGTCAACGACGACTTCAAGAAGGGCGTGATGGACCGCTTCCGGTCCATGCCGATCGCCCGGTCGTCCGTCCTCCTCGCGAAGATCGTCGTCGAGATCGGCCGGATGCTGATCGCCATCACGATCCTGCTCTGTGTCGGCTTCATCCTCGGCCTGTCGATCGACGGCTCGATCCTGGACCTGTTCTTCGCCGTCGGTCTGTCGGTCGTCTTCGGCGCCTCGCTGATGTGGATCTTCATCCTGCTGGGTCTCACCATGAAGACCGCGCAGGCCGTCCAGGGCATGGCGATGCTGGTCCTGATGCCCCTGCAGTTCGGCAGTTCGATCTTCGCGAAACCGGCGACGATGCCCGGCTGGCTGCAGAGCTTCACCGACTACAACCCGCTGTCCAACCTGGCCGACGCCGCCCGCGCCCTGATCAACGGCACTCCGGTCGGCGACTCGGTGTGGATGACGCTGGCCTGGTCCTTCGCCATCACGGCGGTCACCATGCCGCTCGCGGTCCGCAAGTTCCGGCAGAAGACCTGATCCGGCCGGATCGCGACGGTCCGTTCGGATCGCGTCCCGGACGGGCCCCGATCCGGGCCCGCTTCAGATGAGGGCGGTGGCCTCCTCCAGGGTGAGGCCGCCGCCTTCGGCGTACGCCGCCTCGAAGGCGGCGTCGCCCACTGCCGCCCGGGCCAGTTCCTCGGTACGGGCGGCGTCCTCGCGTTCCGTCGTCACGGGGAAGTGGCCGACGGGCAGCAGGGCCCGGTAGGCGCCGAGCAGCCGGGCGGCGTCGCGCATCCGCCGGTCGCCGCCGATCAGGGCCATCGAGAGGCCGCCGGTCAGCAGATAGACGGCGGGCATCTGCGGGGCCACCAGCCGCGCCATCGGCTCCTGGACGGAACCCATGGCCTCACGGATCCGGGCCAGCGCCTCCTCGTGGCGGCCCTCCTGGTTGTCCAGCCAGGCGAGCGTGCCGAGCAGGAAGCCCTCGAAGACGGCGAACGCGCCGAAGGCGAACTCGTCGCGCAGGAGGTGGAGCTGCTCACGGGCCTCGACGGTGCGCCCGGTGCGGCCGAGGAGGCCCGCGAGGAACATCCGGGCCGCGGGCAGGGCCTCGTTGCCGTACTGCTGGACCGTGGCCGTGACGTCGACGAGGATCCGTTCGGCCTCCTCGTACCGGCCGCTCTCGGAGAGCGTCCCCGACATCCGTACCCGCAGCACCGCCACCTGGGCCTTGGCGCCGAGGCGTTCGGCGTAGGCGATGGCCTCGCGGTAGTCCCGGGTGGCCGGGCCGTACTCGCCGCGCTTCTCCAGGGATTCCGCGCGCGCCGAGAGCGCCTCGGCGCAGCCCCAGGCGTCGCCGAGTTCGCGGAACAGCGCGAGGCTCTCTTCGGCGTCGCGGGCGGCGTCGCCGGCCCAGTCGGCCCGGTTGGCGAGGACGTTGGCGCGCAGTTGCAGCGCGGAGGCCAGTTCCCAGCGGTAGCCGAGCTCGCGGGCGGTGACGACGGTCGCGTCCACGACCTCCTTGAGCAGGCCGGGATTGCCCGAGATCATCACGGCGTAGATCCACAGGGAGCTGGGGGTGCGGCAGGTCTGCGGCAGGCCCGGCCGGTAGGCGGTGAGCACCCCTTCGATCTGGGCCCGGACCTCCGGGGTGTTCCAGGCGTCGTTGGTCTGGTCGCGGGCGGCCAGCCGGACCAGGTGGACCGCGCGCCAGGCCTCGGCGAGGAGTTCGCCGGAGTAGGGCGGCGGCGAGTCGACGAGCCGCTCGTGGACGGGCTCGGCGGGGACCACGGGCGCGGCGAACGGGTTGGGGCCGAGTGCTTCGGCCGCCTCGGTCCAGTGCCGGGACTCGGTGCGCAGGTCGTGCATGTGCCAGTACCAGCCCAGCGAGTGGATCAGGCAGAGCACTTCGTCCGCGTCGCGGGTGGCGACGGCCCGGCGCAGGGCGGTACGGAGGTTCTCGTACTCGGTGGCCAGCCGGTCGGTGGCCGCGCGCTGGCCGTGCCCGCGCAGCAGGGGTTCGGTGGTGCGGGCGAGTTCGCGGTAGTGGACGAGGTGGCGGTGCTCGGTGGCGTGCAGGTCCCCCGGCACCTCGGCGAGGCGTTCGGCTGCGTACTCGCCGACGGTCTCCAGGAGCCGGTAGCGCATGTCGGCGCCGTCGGGGCCGGGGGTGGCGACGACGAGGGACTTGTCGACGAGGGAGCCGAGGGTGTCGGCGATGTCGAGGGCGCCGTGCGCGCAGACGGTCTCGGCGGCGGCGAGGTCGCAGCCGCCGGCGAACACGGACAGCCGGCGCAGCACGGTGCGTTCGGGTTCGTCGAGCAGGTCCCAGGACCAGTCGACGACGGCCCGCAGGGTTTGCTGGCGGGGCAGCACGGTACGGGACCCGCCGGTCAGGAGCCGGAAGCGGTCGTCGAGCCGGTCGGCGATCTGGCGCGGGGTGAGCAGCCGCAGCCGGGCGGCGGCCAGTTCGATGGCGAGCGGCAGGCCGTCGAGGCGGCGGCAGATCTCGGCGGCGGCGACCGGGTCGTCCGCCGGGCTGAAGCCGGGTCGGGCGGCGGCCCCGCGGTCCCCGAGGAGGCGGAGCGCGACCGGGTCGGGCAGCGGTTCCACCGGGCGCAGGGTCTCCCCCGGTACGCCGAGGGGTTCCCGGCTGGTGGCCAGGATCTGCACGCCGGGGCAGTGCGTGAGGAGGCGTTCGGCGAGTTCGGCGGCGGCGCCGATGACGTGCTCGCAGTTGTCGAGGAGCAGCAGGATCCGCCGGCGCGCGCAGTGCTCGGTGAGCCGGTGGAGGGGGTCGTCGCCGGCCCGGTCGGTCAGGGCCCGGATCTCCTCGGCGGCGGCGCCGCGGAGTTTGGTCTCGCGGGCGCCGAGGGCGGCGAGGACGGCTTCGGCGACGTCCTCGGGATCGTCGACGGGGGCCAGTTCGACGAACCACACGCCGTCGGTCCAGGCGTCCGCGGCGGGCGCGGCGGGGGCCGCGGCGGACGGGGTTCGGCCGGCGTGGGCCTCGGCGGCTTCCTGCGACAGGCGGGTCTTGCCGGCGCCGCCGGGGCCGAGCAGGGTCACGAGCCGGGCGCGGGCGAGGTCCTCGCCGATGACCCGGATGTCCTCCTCGCGGCCGACGAAGGTGGTGAGCCGGGCCCGGAGGTTCCCCAGCGCGGATGCGGGCCGGGTGCCCGCGGCGGGCGCGAGGGGCGGCCCGGCCGCGGGGAGGGCTGCGGGTGCGGGGAGGGCTGTGGGTGCGGCGCCGGGTTCGGCGACGCAGGTCAGGAGTTCGGTGTGCAGGGCGCGCAGGGCCGGGCCCGGGTCGGCGCCGAGGCGGGCGGCGAGGTCGCGGCGTACGTCCTCGTACGCGGCCAGGGCCTCCGCGGGCCGGCCCGCGTCGCGCAGGGCGCGGATCCGCAGCACCTGGAGGGGCTCGTCCAGCGGCCGGCGGGCGCACAGCTCGGCCAGCTCCGGCAGGATCCGGGGGGCCTCACCGAGGTCGAGGGCGGCGGCGAGCCGGCCCCGGCGCGCGTCCAGGCGTACGGCCTCCCAGCGGGCGGCCTCGGCTGCCGGGTCGGGCAGGTCGGCCAGGGCCGGGCCGCGCCACAGGGCGAGGGCCTCGTCGTAGCGGGCGGCGGCGTGGGCCGGGTCGGGGGCGTCGGCTGCTTCGCGGACGAGCCGTTCGAAGCGGTACAGGTCGATGTCCTCGCGCCGCGCGTCGAGCAGGTAGCCGCCGTCGGCGGAGCGCACGGCCCCGTGGCCCAGAGCGCGCCGCAGTCGCCCGACGAGCGCCTGGAGCGCGGCGGGGGCGTCGGCGGGCGGGTCGGCGTCCCACACGTCGGCGACCAGCAGGGCGGGCGGGACGGCCCGCCCGGGCCGCAGGGCGAGCGCGGTCAGCAGGGCGCGCAGGCGCGGGCCGCCGACGGCGACGGTGCTCCCGTCGTCGCGGAGGGCCTGGGCGGTGCCGAGAATCGCGTAATGCACCGGCCCATTGTCACCGCCCCCGCACTCCGCCCCGCGCACGGGCCGGGATAGGTTTCGCCGCATGGGTCACCAGGGCAGCCGCGGCGAGCGGCAGATCAGTTCGGTATTCCTCTGCGTCGTCGCCGTCATGGCGGTCACGGGCTGGGCCGTGTGGACGGGCTACGCGTCGAGCCCGGGGCTGGCCGTCTTCCTCTTCGTGACCTCGGCGTGGATCGTCTCGCTGTGCCTGCACGAGTACGCGCACGCCCGCACCGCCCTGCACGGCGGTGACATCAGCGTCGGTTCGAAGGGCTACCTGACGCTGAACCCGCTGAAGTACGCGCACCCGCTGCTCAGCATCGTCCTGCCGGTGGTCTTCGTGATCCTGGGCGGGCTGGGCCTGCCCGGTGGCGCCGTGTACATCGAGCGGGGTCGGATCCAGGGCCGCTGGAAGCACAGCCTGATCTCGGCGGCGGGCCCGCTCGTGAACGTGGCCTTCGCCGTGGTGTGCACCGCGCCGTTCTGGCTGGGCGCCCTGGACGGGGTGCCGGTGCCGTTCCGGGTGGCGTTGGCCTTCCTGGCGCTGCTCCAGGTGTCGGCGGCGATCCTGAACTTCCTGCCGGTGCCGGGGCTGGACGGGTACGGCGTCATCGAGCCATGGCTGCCGCCGCGGGTGCGCCGCGAGGTGGAGCCGCTGGCGCCGTTCGCGCTGATCGGGGTGTTCGTGCTGCTGTGGATCCCGGCCGTCAACACGTTCTTCTTCGACACGGTGAGCGGGGTGCTGAGCGCGCTCGGCGTGTCGGACCTGGACACGTACTGCGGTCGCGACCTGTACCGCTTCTGGAACGACTCCGACGGCTACTTCTGCGCGGTCCCGGCCGAGTAGCGGCGGGCGCCGGCCCGGCGGCGGGGTCAGACCTGCTGGGCCTTCTCCGCCTTGGCCTTGCGTACGTAGTACCAGGCCATGTTGGACGTCAGGCCGGCCAGCAGCACCCAGATGATCCCCAGGAAGCTGCCCTCCACGAAGGCGACCACGGCGGCGGCCACGGCGAGGACGCAGACGACAACGGCGAACACGGCAAGGCGGGGCATCGGGAACAGCTCCTCGGCGACACGGGGCGGGGTCGAGCCCATCCAGTGTCCCCCATGCGGCGCGTCGCGGACGTCCGGGGCACGGCCGGGGCACGGCCGCGGGCGCCGGGACCGCGGTGGGCGGCCCCGGCGGCGGGCTCACACGTCGGTGAGGCGCAGGCCCGCGTGGGCCTTGTAGCGGCGGTTGGTGGAGATCAGGTTGGCGACCATCGCCTCGACCTGGTGGGCGCCCCGCAGCCGGCCCGCGAAGACGCCCCGCATGCCGGGAATGCGGGCGGCGAGGGCCTGGACGAGGTCGGTGTCGGCGCGGGACTCGCCGAGGACCATCACGTCGGTGTCGATCTCCTCCACCGAGGCGTCCTGGAGCAGGACGGCCGACAGGTGGTGGAAGGCGGCCGTGACGCGGGAGTCGGGGAGCAGGGCCGCGGCCTGCTGGGCGGCGCTGCCCTCTTCGACCCGGAGGGCGTAGGCGCCCTGCTTGTCGAAGCCGAGCGGGTTGACGCAGTCCACGACGAGCTTGCCGGCGAGGTCCTCGCGGAGGGCTTCGAGGGTCTTGGCGTGGCCCTCCCACGGCACCGCGATGATCACGATGTCGCTGCGGCGCGCGCAGTCGGCGTTGTCGGCGCCCTCGACGCCGAGGCCGAGTTCCGTCGCGGCGGTCTCGGCCCGGTCGGCGGCGCGGGAGCCGATGATCACCTTCTGGCCGGCCCGGGCGAGCCGGTAGGCGAGGCCGCGGCCCTGGTCGCCGGTGCCGCCGAGGACGCCGACGACGAGGCCGGAGACGTCCGGCAGGTCCCAGGGGTCCTTGGCCGGCGGCTTCTGCGTGCTGTCTGTGGAGGTCATGGGGGCGAGGGTACTGCCGAGTAGTCGCGGGTTCGAGTCCCGTGGACCCGACCAAGTGGAAGGAAGCGCTCCTGCGGGTGGGCCCGATGGTGCAGGATGCCGCCATGGACGCCGTCAGGGTCGCGCTGCTGCGCGAGGTGCTCGCCGGTACGCAGTGGCCGCGGGAGGCCCGCCGGTTCGCCGGTTCGCTGCGGCGGTCGGTGGCGCCGTCCGGGAGCGGGCTGCTGCTGGTGGGCACGGAGCAGTACGAGCCCTGGCACATGGCCGCGCACCTGGTGGACGAGGCCGCCTGGTCGGGGCTGGCGGAGCTGGCGCCGACGTTGGTGCGCCACCGGGTGCTGCCGGGCGAGCCGCCGCACCTGTCGGTCGGGCTGGGCCGGCTGGAGGCGGCCCGGCGCGGGCACACGCTGCTGGTGGTGGCCCCGGAGCGGCCGGGCGCGGGGCTGCTGGAGCGGGTCCACGACGCCCGCCGCGCGGGAGCCACCGTACTGGCGCTGGACGGCGGGGACCCGGAGCTCACCGGGCTCGCGCACGAGGCGCTGTCGGTGCCGCGGGACACCGCCGGGCTGGACCTGGACACGGTGCAGCACCTCGTCAGTGCGGCGGCGGGGGAGAACGGCCCACCGTCCCGGCGGGGGCCGGGGCGGCTGCGCGACCGGCTGGCGCGGCTGGCCGACCAGCTGACGGCCCCGCCGCCCAGCCGCTGGTAGGCGCGCCGGGCGCGCCGGGCGCTACGGCGTGCTGCTCCCGCCCTCGCCCTCGCCCTCGCGGGTCTTGTCGTTCCACTTGGGGTCGTTCTGCCATTCGAGGTTGCGCTCCTGCGCCGTCTCCATGGCGTGGCCGGCCTCCTCGGGGCTCCCGTACGGGCCGAAGCGGTCCTTGGCGGGGCAGTCGGGGCCCTCTTCGACCTTGTTGTGGACCAGGCAGTAGTACCACTCGCCCGGCTTGCCCACCTGACGCTTCTTGAACAGGGGCATCGTCGTCCGGCTCCTCTCGATGCTGCTCTCGCAGCCATGCTGCCCCATCCCCGCTGGATACACTCGCTCGCATGTCTGGCCAGTCGCTGCTCGTACCAGGCGAGCTCTCTCCCGTCCGTTCCGTTCCCGGAAACATCCGCCGGCCCGAGTACGTGGGCAAGCCCGCGCCCACTCCGTACACCGGACCGGAGGTGCAGACGGCCGAGACCATCGAGGCCATGCGCATCGCCGGCCGGATCGCCGCCCAGGCGATGGAGGAGGCCGCCAAGCTCATCGCGCCGGGGGTGACCACCGATGAGCTGGACGCGGTCGCCCACGCGTACATGTGCGACCACGGCGCCTACCCGTCGACGCTGGGCTACCGGGGCTTCCCGAAGTCCCTGTGCTCCTCGCTCAACGAGGTCATCTGTCACGGCATCCCCGACTCGACCGTCCTGCGGGACGGCGACATCGTGAACCTCGACGTGACCGCGTACATCGGCGGGGTGCACGGCGACAACAACGCCACCTACCTGTGCGGGGAAGTGGACGAGGAGTCGCGGCTGTTGGTGGAGCGCACCCGCGAGGCCCTGAACCGGGCGATCAAGGCGGTCAAGCCGGGCCGGCAGATCAACATCATCGGTCGGGTCATCGAGTCGTACGCGAAGCGCTTCGGGTACGGGGTGGTCCGGGACTTCACCGGGCACGGCATCAACTCGTCGTTCCACTCCGGCTTGATCATCCCGCACTACGACAGCCCGCACGCCACGACCGTCATCGAGCCCGGCATGACCTTCACCATCGAGCCGATGCTGACGCTGGGCACCCACGAGTACGACATGTGGGACGACGGTTGGACCGTGGTGACGAAGGACCGCAAGCGGACCGCGCAGTTCGAACACACGCTCGTGGTGACGGACGGCGGGGCGGAGATCCTGACCTTGCCATAGGCATGAACCATCCGGACCCTTTTACCGACAAGACGTCGGGAACACATTGACTTAGGCATGCCTAAGTAGGAAGATCGGGCATGGCGGCACTGCCGCCACGCCTGTTTCCTTCCTTCCGGAGGTCCGTCTTGGACGCCTTCTCCACGGTCATCCGTGTCGCCTCGCACGAGCAGCACACCGAGGCCGAGACCTCGACGTTCATGAGCGACCTGCTCGGCGGGCGGCTCGGCGTGGACGCCTACACCCGCTACACCGAACAACTGTGGTTCGTGTACCGGGCGCTGGAGGACGCGGCCGAAGCCCTCCGGGAGGACCCGGTGGCCGGGCCGTTCATACAGCCCGAGCTGATGCGGCTGGCCGAGATCGAGCGGGACCTGGCCCACCTGCGCGGGCCCGACTGGCGCCGGAGCATGGTCGCGCTGCCCGCGACCGCGGCGTACGCCGAGCGCGTCGCCGAGTGCGCGACGTCCTGGCCGGGCGGGTACGTGGCCCACCACTACACGCGCTACCTGGGCGACCTCTCCGGCGGCCAGATCATCCGCGACAAGGCGGAGCGCACCTGGGGCTTCGAGCGCAAGGGCGACGGCGTCCGGTTCTACGTGTTCGCCGACATCTCCAACCCGGCCGCCTTCAAGCGGACCTACCGGGAGCTGCTGGACGCGATCGCCGCGGACGACCTGGAGAAGCAGCGCATCGTCGACGAGTGCAAGCGCGCCTTCGACTTCAACGGCGCGGTCTTCCGCGAGCTGGGCGAGCAGTTCCGCCTCAGCGCCTGATCCTGTACGGGAACGACAGGGCCGGCCCGGTGCGCACCGCACCGGGCCGGCCCTCCGTCGCGTTCGGGTCCCGCCAGTCGGCGAAGCGGACGCGGCCGCCGAGCTCGATCGTGCCGTCGGGCGCGGGGGCGGTGAGGATCTGTGAGCCCTCGCCCTGGGTGATGTTCAGGGCACGGCCGAGCTGCGCGGTCAGCAGGAGCGCCGCCGAGCCGGTGGCCTCGTCCTCGGTGACGGCGCCGTCGGGGCGCCGGGGGAAGCCGCGGGCCCGGATCCGGCCGGCGGCCTCGTCCTCCCAGGCCCAGGCGTACAGCCAGCCCTCGCCCGGGGGCGGGGCGGGCAGGGCGTCGACCTCGGCCGCGCTCGCGTACCGCTCGGTGCGCTTGCCGGTGACCCACTCGGGGCGGGCCGTGATCCAGGTGAACTCCCCGTCCCCGCGGGCCCATACGGAGCCGGCCGGCGGGTTGAGCTCCTCGATGTCGAGCAACCAGGCGACGCCGACGAGCGGGTGCCCCGCGAACGCCATCCGGGTGCCGGGCGTACGGATGTCGACGACCCCGCGTTCGGGGTCGTCGACGAACACCGTCTCGCTGTAGCCGAGTTCGGCGGCCAGCGCCTGCCGGGACGCGTCGTCCGGGCAGGTGCGGCCGTCGCGGACCACTCCGAGCGGATTGCCGAAGCGGCCGTCACCCGCGCAGAAGACCTTGAGCACATCCAGATCGTTCACGCGGGCATTCAAACACGGCTCAGGCCTGGGCCGTTCGGCGACGGCGGGCGACGTACACCGCGCCCGCGCCGGCGGCGACCACCAGGGCGGAGGCGCCGAGGAGGGCGCCCGCAGGGACCTCGGATCCGGTGGTGGCCAGGTGGCCGCCGACGGAGCCGCCGCCACCGACCGAACCACCACCGCCGACGGAGCCGCCGCCCGCGGCGCCGCCCGTGCTGCCGCCGGTGGTGCCGGCGCCGCCCGTGGTGCTGCCGCCCGAGGAGCCGCTGCCGCCGGCGGTGCCGGCCGGCGGGAGGGTGACGTCCTTGTCGACGGCGACCGAGAGGTCGAGGGAGTCCATCGGCTTGCCCGGCTTGTACTTGTCCAGGACGGCGTTGTCGTTGGCGAAGACGGCGGAGCCCTGCTCGGTGAAGACGGCGGGGACCGCGTTGAGGGCCAGCAGGCCGCCCTTGGCCCGGTACTCGACCTTCGACAGGTCGAGCGTCGCGAACGGGATGTCCTCGCGCAGGCCCGCGGTCGTCTTCGCGTCCAGGGTCAACGTGCCGGTCCCGCCGTTGCCGACGACGCGGATGTTGCTGAACGTCAGGTCGAGGCCGTGTGCCGGGTACTCGAAGCGCAGGGTGCCGTCGAAGGCGGCGTTCAGCTTGCGGTTCTTGGTGTCGAGCTCGCCCTCGCCGAAGGCGAACGCGTAGGTGGTGCCGCTCTTGACGGCGCCGCCGGACGCGGTGATGCCCTTCTCCCCGACGTAGTCGCGGAAGGACTGCATGACGCCCCAGGTCAGCTTGCCGCTCAGGATCTTCTGCGGGCCGTCGACGGGCGGGGTGACGGGGGGCGTCACGGGCGGGGTCACCGGCGGCGTCACGGGAGGCGTCACCGGCGGGGTCACGGGCGGGGTCACCGGCGGCGTCACCGGCGGGGTGACGGGCGGCGTAACGGGCGGAGTGACCGGCGGCGTCACGGGCGGCTTCGGGGGCGCCTGGAACTCCAGCGCCACCGTCACCTTGTCCCCGTCCGCGCCCGCGTAGGCGGGGCGGGCGAACACGGCGGCGAACTCGGGGGTCAGCTTGGTGCTGAGGCCCGCCATGTTCATTCCGGCGAAGGCCACGTCCGCGACGGGGACGTTCGGCGTGAGCGTGCCGTTCTCGGTGACGTCGGCCGTCAGCTTCTTCGTACCGGTGCTGATCCGGAAGTTCTCCATCTTCACGACGAACCCGTGCGCGCTCGCGTCGAAGACCACCCGGCCCTTGAATGCCGCGGTCACGACGTGGCCGCCGTCCTTGTCGTACTGGCCCGTCGCCCGGCCGAAGCGGAAGCCGCCGGGTATCTCGGTGGCCCCGTCCTGCGCGGTGACCGAGCCGACGCCCTTCACGTACTCGCGCAGGCTCGTCAGCACCCCCCAGTCCAGGGTGCCGTCGAGCACCGGGACGGGGGCGGCGGCGGGCGGCGCGCCGACGGCCGGGACCCGGGCGTTGCCGTTGGCGGTCGCGGGCAGGGCGAAGGCGGTGTTTCCGAGGGCGACCGCGGTGAGGACGGCGGCCGCGACGGCGATCGGACGGCGGTGGGACGACATGGCTCAAGTGCTCCTGAAGGACCGGAAAGGAAGGAAGGGAGGTGGGGCGGGCGCTACGGCGCGTCGGGGGACGCGGGCACCCCGGCCGCGGGCTCGGCCGCGTTCGCGCGGCGCGACCGCAGCACCAGGAAGGCCGCGCCGCCCGCCAGGACCAAGGCGGCCGCGGCGAGGGCGACGTACAGCCCGGTGTCGGAGGACTCGGCCGCCGCGGCGGCGGGCGCCGGGGCGGGGCCGGTGGACGGCGAGGCCGCCGGGGAGGCCGGCGCGGGGGCGGCGGTGGAACCCAGGTCGGGCAGGGCGGGCAGCCGCGCGCCGGCGTCCAGGGCGACGGCGAGCGAGATCGGGTCCATCTCGGTGCCGGCCTTGTACATGGAGTTGAAGGCCCGGGAGCCGCCCTCGGTGAGGGTGGCCGGGGCTTCGGTGACGGTGGCGAGGTTGCCCTCGGTCTTCAGCGCCTTGGCGTCGAACTCGACGAGGGGCACCGCGCTCTTGGTGTCGGCTCCGGTGGTGACGTCGGCGGACAGGACGCCCTTGCCGTTCTCCACCTTCACGGCGACCTTGGCGAGCTTGAGGTCGAGGTGGGCGCCGGTGAAGTGCACGGCGCCGGCGAACGCGGCGTCGAGGGTGCCCTCCCGGGCGTCGTACGCGCCCTTGCCCTGGGGGAAGCGGAAGAGGGCGCCGCCGTCCTGGGCGCCGTCGGTGAGGGTCCACCGGCCCTGGCCGACGGATCCGGAGACGTACTCGCGGAAGGTGCGGCGGATGCCCCAGTCGACGGCGGCGTCGGTGAAGCCGCCCTGTGCCCGGGGGGTCGCGGCGGGGGCGCCCGGGGTCTGCGGGGCCTGCGGCGCGGGCTGCTGCGCGGGCTGTTCGGCGGCCGGCGCCTTGACGTCGGCGGACAGCGAGAGCGGGTCGAGCTGCGCGCCGGCCCGGTAGTAGCCGGCGAAGGCCTTGGCGCCCTGTTCCGTGAGGGTGGCCGGAACGTTGGTGAGGGTGAGCGGGCTGCCGCCGCCCTTCATGTTGATGCCGCGCAGACCCAGCGTGGCGAAGGGGACTTGGGACTGCTGGGTGACCGCCCCGGTGTCCTTGGCCTTGCTGGAGACGTCCAGGTAGAGGGTGCCGCCGCCGCCGGAGATCTTGACGGTCGGCCGGCTGACGGTCATGTCCAGCTCGTACGCGCCGTCGGGCTTCCGGTGGCCCTGGAAGGCCACGCCGCCGGTGAAGGCGGCCGTGAACTCACCCGTGTCCGGGTCGTAGGAGCCGTTCGCCGAGTGGAAGCGGAAGAGGCTGCCGCCGACGGTGGCGGCTCCGCCGCGCAGCGTGAAGCCGCCCTTGGCGATGGGACCGGTGACGTAGCTCTGGAAGGAGGACTTGAGGCCCCAGTCCAGTCGGCCGCCCTGTACGGAACGGCTCGCCGCATGCGCCGCGGTGGCCGGGAGCAGGGCTCCCAGCAGGGCCGCCAGCAGGGCGACGGCGAACACACGGACGGGTCTTGCGGGCATGAACGTCCCCTCCAGGGTCTGGCATGTGAGGTTAGGCTAACCTAAGCTATCCCGGTCGAGGGGGGAACCCCCACGCCCGGCAGAACCTCAAAGCCCCCAGTCGGACGATCAGGACGGTGCCTTCGTGCCTACGCCCGCCGCGTCAAACCGCTTCCCCCGCCTCGCCGTCGCCCTCGTGGCGACGGCCCTCGCGGTAACGGGTTGCGGAGGTACGGCCGCCCCCGAACATTCCCCGGCGGCGAGCGCCGCGACCGTCGCGGACCGGATCGAACCGCTCGCCGCGACGCCGGTGCCGGCGCTGCCGGTGACGGTGCCCTCGGCGGACGGCGCCCGGGTGACCGTCACCTCGGCCGAGCGGATCATTCCGCTGACGGGCAGCCTCAACGAGATCGTCCAGACCCTCGGGCTCGGCAAGCAGGTCGTCGCCCGGGACATCACCGCCACCTTCGCGCAGGCCTCCGCCCTGCCGGTGGTGACACGTGGACACGACGTCTCCGCCGAGAGCGTGTTGTCGCTGCGCCCGACGCTGGTGCTGGCCGAAACCACCACCGGTCCCGCGGAAGCGGTGCAGCAGATCCGTGACGCCGGCATCCCGGTCCTGGTGATCGCCCCCGCCAAGGCGCTGGAGGACGTCCCGAGGCGGATCGACGCGGTGGCCGGCGCGCTGGGCGTCAAGGACGCCGGTACGCGGCTCAACCAACGCACCGCCGACCGGATCGCCGCCGCCCGCAAGGACGTTCCGGCCGCCGCCGGCGCCGGGAAGAAGCCCCGCGTGGCCTTCCTCTACCTGCGCGGCACCGCCTCCGTGTACCTGCTCGGCGGCTCCGACTCCGGCGCGGCCTCGCTGCTGGAGGCCGCGGGCGCCGTCGACACCGGCAAGGAGTCCGGCCTCGGCAAGGACTTCACCCCGATCACCAGCGAGGCCCTCGCCGCCGCCGCGCCCGACGCGATCCTCGTCATGACCAAGGGCCTCGAATCGGTCGGTGGCGTGGACGGCCTGGTCAAGGTCCCCGGTGTCGCCCAGACACCGGCCGGCATGGACCGCCGGGTGGTCTCCGTCGACGACGGCGTGCTGCTCAACTACGGCCCCCGCACCGACCAGGTGCTCTCCTCCCTGGTCGCGCAGCTCCACGGCAAGGGCGCCTGAGCATGACCCTCCCCTACGACCCCCCGCAGGCGGCCGGTTCCGCCGCGGACCGACCGACCGCGGCCGCGCCGGCGGACCGGCCCGCGGACCGCGTAGCGGACCCGAAGCGCGCCGGGGAGCCCGCCCGACCGGGCGGACCCGACGCGGCTCCCGCCACGCCGCGCGGGCGCCGGGCCCCGGTGCTCACCGTCGTCCTCGCCGCCGCCCTCGTCGCGCTCGCGCTGCTGTCCGCCGGGACCGGCGCCTACCGCATCCCGACCGGGGACGTACTCGCCTCCCTCCAGCACCACATGGGCCTCGGCGGGTCCGCCCTCGACCGGGTCGGGGAGAGCGTGCTGTGGAACGTACGGCTGCCCCGCGTCGTGCTCGCGCTGCTGGTCGGCGCGAGCCTGGGCTGCGCCGGCGCGCTGATGCAGGGCGTCTTCGGCAACCCGCTCGCCGAGCCCGGCGTGATCGGCATCTCGGCGGGCGCCGCCGTCGGCGCGGTCGCCGCGATCGGACTGGGCCTCAGCTTCCTCGGCAACTGGACCATCACCGCCTGCGCCTTCGTCGCGGGTCTGATCACCGTCGGCGCCGTGTACCTGCTGTCCCGCAACGGGGGCCGCACCGAGGTCGTCACCCTGATCCTCACCGGCATCGCCGTGAACGCCTTCGCGGGCGCCCTGATCGGCATGTTCATCTTTTTCGCGGACAGCGGCCAGGTCAACCAGATCACCTTCTGGCAGCTCGGCTCACTCGCCCAGGCCACCTGGCCCAAGGTGCTCGCCGTGCTCCCCTGCGCGCTCGCCGGTCTGCTCGTCGCCCCCTTCTACGCGCGCGAGCTGGACCTGCTCGCGCTCGGTGAGCGCCCGGCCCGCCACCTCGGCATCGACGTGGAACGGCTGCGGCTGGCCCTGATCCTGGTGGTGGCGCTGCTGACGGCGGCGGCCGTGGCCGTCGCGGGCGTCATCACCTTCGTCGGCCTGCTGGTCCCGCACCTGCTGCGGATGGCGAACGGCCCCGGGCACCGGTTCCTGGTGCCCGGCAGCGCGCTGGCCGGGGCCCTCGTGCTGCTCGCGGGCGACCTGGCCGCCCGTACGCTCGCCCGGCCCGCCGAGTTGCCCCTCGGCGTGCTGACCGCCCTGATCGGCAGCCCGTTCTTCTTCTGGCTGCTGCGCCGCACCCGCCGCAGGCAAGGAGGCTGGGCGTGACCAGCAAGCTGACCGGGCTGTTCGGCCGGCGCAAGCGGACCCTGCCGGACCGCCCGCTGCCCGGCGCCGTGCTCGCGGAGGTCGAGGACCTGCACCTGCGGCTCGGGGACCGCGAGGTGCTCGCCGGGATCGGCCTGAGCGCCGTGGCCGGCGAGGTGCTGGCGCTGGTCGGGCCGAACGGCGCGGGGAAGTCCACCCTGCTCGCCGCGCTCGCCGCCGACCTGCCCGCCACCTCCGGGACCGTACGGATCGACGGGCGCCCGGTGGGCGACTGGTCGGCGCCCGAGCTGGCCCTGCGCCGCTCCGTGCTCCCCCAGTCCGCCGCCCTGTCCTTCCCCTTCCCCGTCGCGGACGTCGTACGGATGGGCCGCGCGCCCTGGGCGGGCACCGCCTTCGCCGACGCGGACGAGGCCGAGGTGGCCGCCGCCATGGCCGCCACCGAGGTCGGCCACTTCGCCGGGCGGCCCTTCTCCGCCCTGTCCGGCGGCGAACGGGCCCGCGTCGCGCTGGCCCGCGTCCTGGCCCAGCGGGCGCCGCTGCTGCTGCTCGACGAGCCCACGGCGGCCCTGGACCTGCGCCACCAGGAACTGGTGCTGCGGATCTGCCGGGAGCGGGCGGCGGCCGGGGACGCGGTGGTCGTCGTCCTGCACGACCTCGGGCTGGCGGCGGCGTACGCGGACCGGACGGCCGTGCTCCACGACGGTCGGATCGCGGCGGACGGTCCCCCGGCCGAGGTGTTCCGCGACGAACTGTTGAGCCGGGTCTACCGGCAGCCGGTGGAGGTGTTCCCGCACCCGCGCACCGGCGCGCCGCTCGTCGTCCCGTCGCGCGCGCGGGACGGCTCGACGTCGGTCGGGGGTCAGGCCGATCGGGCCGCGGGCCCCGACTTGACCCGCGCTTGACCTCTGCTTGAGAGCGAAATGGCGGGGCCGTGACGGGCTTGTGTCCGGGACGGAAATGTGAGAGGTGATTCACTGGACGGGCGGGTTGAGGTGAGGTAAGCCTCGGTTAAGTTAGGGCTGCCTCAGCCGCTTCTCCCCCTTTCTCAGCCTCGCCAGGAGCCCCCATGCGCCCCGCCCGCATCACCGTCCTCACCGCGGCCGCCGCCGTGGCCGCGCTCACCGCCGTCACCGGCTGCGCCGAGAAGAGCGGCGGGGCGGGCTCCGACGCGATCAAGGTGACGGCGACCGACAGCGCCTGCGAGGTCTCCGCGAAGGAGTTCCCGGCGGGCAAGGTCACCATCGACGTCGAGAACAAGGGCTCCAAGGTCACCGAGCTCTACGTGCTCTTCCCCGACGACCGCATCGTCACCGAGCGGGAGAACATCGGCCCCGGCACCAAGGCCTCCATCACCGCGGAGATCAAGGCCGGCGACTACGAGATCGTCTGCAAGCCCGGCATGAAGGGCGACGGCATCCGCCGAGCGGTCAAGGCCACCGGCCAGGGCGGCGGCGAGAAGCGCAGCCCCGAGCTGGACGCCGCGGTCGCCGCGTACCGCAAGTACGTGCAGGAGCAGGCCGACGAGACGCTCCCGAAGGCCCGGGCCTTCGCCGACGCCGTCAAGGCCGGGGACGTGGAGGCCGCGAAGAAGGCGTACGCGCCCTCCCGCATCGGCTGGGAGCGCACCGAACCGGTCGCCGAGTCCTTCGGCGACATCGACCCGAAGGTCGACGTCCGCGAGGACGGCCTGGAGGCCGGCCAGGACCCGGCCAAGGACTGGACGGGCTGGCACCGCCTGGAGAAGTCCCTCTTCCAGGACAACAAGATCGACGACAACGACAAGAAGCTCGCCGACACCCTGATCGCCGACCTCACCGACTGGCAGAAGAAGGTCGGCCAGGCCGAGATCACCCCCACCTCCATGGCCAACGGCGCCAAGGAGCTCCTCGACGAGGTCGCCACCGGCAAGGTGACCGGCGAGGAGGAGCGCTACAGCCACACCGACCTCGTCGACTTCAAGGCCAACGTCGAGGGCGCGCAGAAGTCCTACGAGCTGCTCAAGCCGACCGCCGAGAAGAACGACCCGGCGCTCACCAAGCAACTGGACACCCAGTTCGCCGCACTGACCGCGCTGCTCGACAAGTACCGCGCCGACAAGACCTCCTACGAGTTCACCGCCTACGACAAGGTCGCCGAGGCGGACCGCAAGGAGCTCTCCGACGGCGTGAACGCGCTGGCGGAGCCGCTGTCGAAGCTGGCCGCCGCGGTCGCCAAGTAGCGGACGGGACGGGAGAGACGGGAGAGACAAATGGGCGACTCGGCGACGGATTCGCGGGAGACCGGCGGCACGGCGGACGGTCCCTCGCGGCGCGCCCTGCTCGGCTGGGGCGGGGCCGGCATCGCGCTCGGCGCCGCCGCGGCCGGCGGCGGGGTCGCGGCCTTCCGCTCCGGATCGGACCCGGTCCCGGCCGGCATGTCCGGCGCGGCCGTGCCCTTCCACGGGCCGCACCAGGCCGGCATCGCCACGCCCGTCCAGGACCGGCTGCACTTCGCGTCCTTCGACGTGAAGACCAAGGACCGCGCCGAACTGGTCGCGCTGCTCAAGGAGTGGACCGCGGCCGCCCGCCTGATGACCGCCGGACTGCCGGTCGGCGAAGGCGGCTTCGGCGGCCTCCCCGAGGCCCCGCCGGACGACACCGGCGAGGCGCTCGGCCTGAAGGCCTCCCGCCTCACCCTGACCATCGGCTTCGGCCCGGGCCTGTTCGCCAAGGACCGCTTCGGGCTGGAGGGCCGGCGCCCGGCGGCCCTCGTCGACCTGGAACTCTTCCCCGGCGACAACCTGGACCCGGCCCGCTCCGGCGGCGACCTGTGCGTCCAGGCCTGCGCCGACGACCCGCAGGTCGCGGTGCACGCCGTCCGGCAGCTGGCCCGCATCGGCTTCGGCCGGACCGCGATGCGCTGGTCGCAGCTCGGCTTCGGCAAGACCTCGTCGACCACGCCCGACGAGCAGACCCCGCGCAACATGATGGGCTTCAAGGACGGCACCCGGAACATCTCGGGCACCGACACCGCCGCCCTCGACCGGCACGTGTGGGCCGCCACCGGCGACGGCGGCGACTGGATGGCCGGCGGCTCGTACCTGGTCGCCCGGCGCATCCGGATGAACATCGAGACCTGGGACCGCACCTCCCTCCAGGAGCAGGAGGACATCTTCGGCCGGGACAAGGGCGAGGGCGCCCCCGTCGGCAAGTCCAAGGAGCGCGACGAGCCGTTCCTGAAGGCGATGAAGCCCGAGGCGCACGTCCGCCTGGCCCATCCGGACTCCAACGACGGGGCGACGATCCTGCGCCGCGGCTACTCCTTCACCGACGGCACGGACGGGCTGGGCAGGCTCGACGCGGGCCTGTTCTTCCTGGCCTACCAGCGTGACGTCCGTACGGGCTTCGTCCCGATCCAGCGCGCGCTGGCCAAGTCGGACGTCCTCAACGAATACATCCAGCACGTGGGTTCGGCGGTCTTCGCCGTCCCGCCGGGCGTCCTCGACGAGGACGACTGGTGGGGCCGGACGCTGTTCGCGTAGTCCCCTCCGGAGAGGAACCGCCGTGTTCGGCAACTATCTGATCGGCCTGCGCGAGGGCCTGGAAGCGGGCCTCGTCGTCTGCATCCTGGTCGCCTACCTGGTCAAGACCGACAACCGGGCCGCGCTGCGCCCGGTGTGGATCGGCGTCGGGATCGCCTGCGCGATCTCACTCGCCTTCGGCGCCCTGCTCGAATTCGGCACGCAGGAACTGACCTTCGAGGCGCAGGAACTGATCGGCGGCACCCTGTCGATCGTCGCCGTCGGCCTGGTGACGTGGATGGTCTTCTGGATGAAGCGCACCGCGCGTCACCTGAAGGGCGAGTTGCACGGCAGGCTCGACGCGGCGCTCGCGCTGGGCACCGGCGCGCTCGTCGCCACCGCCTTCCTCGCGGTGGGCCGCGAGGGCCTGGAGACCGCGCTGTTCGTGTGGGCCTCGGTACGGGCGAGCGGCGAGGGTTCCTCCGCTCCGCTGGTCGGGGTGCTGCTCGGCATCGCGACGGCGATCGTGCTGGCCTGGCTGTTCTACCGCGGCGCGCTCAGGATCAACCTGTCGAAGTTCTTCACCTGGACCGGCGGCATGCTGGTCGTCGTCGCCGCGGGCGTCCTCGCGTACGGGGTCCACGACCTCCAGGAGGCCCGTTTCCTCGGCGGTCTGGAGAACCGGGCGTTCGACATCAGCGGCGCCGTCCCGCCGGACAGCTGGTACGGGGTGCTGCTGAAGGGCGTCTTCAACTTCCAGCCCGACCCGACGGTCCTCCAGCTCGTGGTGTGGGCGCTGTACCTCGGGGTGGTCCTGACGCTGTTCCTGCTGCCGGCCCGCGCCGGCCGGCCCGCCGGCGCGCCCGCCGGGGCCCCGCGGGGCTGAGCCGCACCCCGGGGGTCCGCCGTCACCAGAGCCGGTCGACGCGCCCCGGGTGCAGCGGGACGCGGGTGCCGCTCAGCGCGGCCCGGTCGGCGTCCGGGTCGGGGGTGAAGAACGCCGCCAGGACGGTCTTGTCGAAGCCGGGGGCGTCGGTGCACAGGGGGTCGTCGGGGGTGCCGCCGACCAGGACGGTGCCGGGCAGCGGGTCGAAGCCGGCCCCCTCGTAGAAGGGGACGAGCGGCCGGTCGCAGCTGAACAGCGCCAGGTCCACCGCCGGGTCGGCGGCCAGGGCCGCGCGGGCCGCCGCCACCAGCCGGCCGCCCAGGCCCCGCCCGCGCAGCTCCGGCCGGGTCACCACCGAGCTGAGGCCGGCCGCGCGCCAGGTCCGGCCGGCGAGCGGGACCTCCTTGTGGAGCAGCGCCAACGAGGCGCCGACCGTCCCGTCGGCGTCCACCAGCAGCAGCGCCCGCGGGCCGAGCGCCGGGTCGTGCCCCGGGGTGGCGTGCGGCCAGGCCGTCGCCTCCAGGGCGGCGATCCGGGCGGCGAGTTCCTCGGGGAGATCGGCCTCCGCGTACGAGAGCAGTCGCATCAGGGGATGCGTACGCCCGCGCCGGCCACCCGCACCCGGGGGTCGCCGGCCCGCAGCTCGACGGTCAGGACGCCGGGGCGGCCCATGTCCTCGCCCTGGTGGAGGGTGAGCACCGCGTCCTCGGCGACCAGGCCGAGCTGCCGGGCGTACGCGCCGAAGGCGGCCGCGGCGGCTCCGGTGGCGGGGTCCTCGACGACGCCGCCGACCGGGAAGGGGTCGCGCACGTGGAACAGGGCCGGGCCGGCGCGGTGCACGAGCTGGACCGTGGTCAGGTCCAGGCGCCGCATCAGGGCGTCCAACCGGTCGAAGTCGTACGCGAGGTCGGCCAGGCGGGCGCGGGTGGCGGCGCCGAGCACCAGGTGGCGGGCGCCGGCGTAGGCGACGCGCGGCGGCAGCTGCGGGTCGAGATCGGCGGCCGGCCAGTCGAGCGCGGCCAGCGCCTCGGCGAGGTCGGCCGCGGCGATGTCCTCGACGTGCGGGACGACGCTGGTCAGGGTGGCCCGCAGGTGCCCGTCCTCGGCGGTGACGGACACCGGTACGACGCCGGCCCGGGTCTCGAAGACCAGCTCCCCCGGCCCGATCCGCTCGGCCAGCGCCACGGCGGCCGCCACGGTGGCGTGCCCGCAGAACGGCACCTCCGCCCTGGGGCTGAAGTAGCGGACGGTGAAGCCGCGGCCGGGTTCCGGGGCGGCGGCCCCGGAACCCGCCGGGCCGGTGAGGAAGGCCGTCTCGCTGTAGCCGAGCCGGGCCGCGACGTCCAGCATCGCGGCCTCGTCCAGGGCGGAGGCGTCGAGGACGACCCCGGCGGGGTTGCCGCCGGCGGGGTCCTCGGAGAAGGCGGTGTAGCGCAGCACTTCGGTCGTCATGATCGGCTCAACCCCGGCGGCCCGGACGCCATTCCCGACGAACGGCCCGCGTCCCGAACGCGGTCCGCCGCACGCCGGATCGCGGTCGGCCGCGCGTCGGGTCGCGGTCGGCCGCGCGTCGCGTCGGGGTCAGCCGCGCCCGATGTACGGCATGGCCGTCGCCATCACCGTCGCGAACTGGACGTTGGCCGCCAGCGGCAGCTCCGCCATGTGCAGCACGGTGCGCGCCACGTCGGCGGCGTCCATGACGGGTTCCACCGCGAGTTGTCCGTTGGCCTGGAGGATGCCGGTCTGCATGCGCTCGGTCATCTCGGTCGCCGCGTTGCCGATGTCGACCTGTCCGCAGGCGATCCGGTACGGGCGCCCGTCCAGGGAGAGGGACTTCGTCAGGCCGGTCATGGCGTGCTTGGTGGCCGTGTAGGCGATGGAGTTCGGGCGCGGGACGTGGGCGGAGATGGAGCCGTTGTTGATGATCCGCCCGCCCTGCGGGTCCTGCGCCTTCATCTGTCGGAAGGCCGCCTGCGCGCACAGGAAGGCCCCGGTCAGGTTGACGTCGACCACCGACCGCCAGGCCTCGTAGGAGATGTCCTCCAGCGGGACCCCGCCGGGCCCGAAGGTGCCCGCGTTGTTGAAGAGCAGGTCGAGGCGCCCGTGGCGCTCGCGCACGGCCCCGAAGAGCGCGTTCACGTCGTCGGGGTCGCTGACGTCGGCCCGTACGGGGAACACGTCCGCGTCGGCGCCGGCCGCCGCGGCGGTCTCCTCCAGGGATCCGGTCCGGCGGCCGGCCACGGCCACGGACCAGCCGGCCCCCGCGAGGGCGAGGGCCACGGAGCGGCCGATGCCGGAGCCGGCCCCGGTGACAACTGCGATCTTGCTCGGACGTGCGCTCATGGGGCCGCAGGCTACGTCACACCGACGGCAGGGCCACGGACGTTCCGACAGCTGAGAGCATGGGTCGGTCAGGGGTGCATAAAGCAGATGAAAAGACTGGAGTTCCGCATGTCGGAGAGAGGCCCCTCGACGGCCCCCTCGCCCGGGTCGTCGCCCGAGCCGTCCCCCCGAACACCGTCCGTCCCCGCCCCGAACCCCGCCGCCGCGACCGCCGCCGTCGGCGTCCCGGAGACCGGCGCCGCCCCCGCACCCCTGGCGGCCGCGCGGCGCACCGGCCTGCTCGTCACCTTCGTGCTGGGCGGGCTCACCGCCCTCCCCCCGCTGTCCATGGACATGTACCTGCCGGCGCTGCCGGAGGTCACCAACGCCCTGAACAGCCCGGCCGCGACCGTCCAGCTCACCCTCACCTCCTGCCTCGCCGGCATGGCGTTGGGCCAGCTGGTCATCGGCCCGATGAGCGACAAGTGGGGCCGTCGCAGGCCCCTGCTGATCGGCATGATCGTCTACGTCCTGGCCACCGCGATCTGCGCCCTGGCCCCGACCGCCGAGCTGCTGATCGGCTTCCGACTGCTCCAGGGCCTGGCCGGCGCGGCCGCCATCGTCATCGCGCGAGCGGTGGTGCGCGACCTCTACGACGGGGTCGAGATGGCCCGGTTCTTCTCCACCCTGATGCTGATATCGGGGGCCGCCCCGATCGTCGCGCCGCTGATCGGCGGCCAGGTTTTGCGGTTCGCGGACTGGCGCGGGGTCTTCGTCGTGCTGACCGTCGTAGGCGCCGCGCTCACCGCGGTCGTCTGGCGGACCCTGGACGAGACGCTGCCGCCCGAGCGGCGCCAGACCGGCGGGGTGGGCGCGGCCCTGCGGACGATGCGCGGACTGCTCGGCGACCGGGTCTTCGCCGGCTACACCCTGACGGGCGGCTTCGCCTTCGCGGTGCTCTTCTCGTACATCTCCGCCTCACCGTTCGTGGTGCAGGAGATCTACGGGGCCTCCCCGCAGGCCTTCAGCCTGCTGTTCGGCGTGAACTCCGTCGGCCTGATCATCGTCGGCCAGATCAACGGGAAGCTGCTGGTCGGCCGGGTCAGCCTGGACAAGGCGCTGGCCGCCGGCATCGGGGTCATCACCGTCGCGTCCGTGGCGTTGCTGCTGATGTCCACGGGAGTGTTCGGGGAGGTCGGGCTGTTCCCGGTCGCCGCCGCCCTGTTCGTGCTGATGTCGGCGATGGGTCTGCTGCTGCCGAACACGAACGCGCAGGCCCTGATGCGGACCCCGCACGCGGCCGGCTCGGCGTCCGCGCTGCTGGGGACGTCCTCGTTCCTGGTCGGGGCGATCGCCTCGCCGCTGGTCGGGATCGCGGGCGAGGACACGGCGGTGCCGATGGCGCTGGTCCAGCTGGTCTGTTCGCTGCTGTCGGCGGCCTGCTTCTTCGGGATGTGCCGGCCGTGGCGGCCCCGCGACCCGATGGCGACCGCGGGCTGAGCGCGCGCGGGCGGACGGGACGCCGCCGGCCTCCCGTCCGCCCGTCGGGGGGCCGTGCCGGTGATGCCGGGCGGCCCCTCGGGGCGCCGTAAACTTCCCGGGTGAACGTCTCCGTCCCCGCCTCCGCCCCGACCACCGCCGACACCCTCCGGTCCGCGCTGGGCGGGCTGCTCGACGGGCTCCCGCCGAAGCAGGCCACGGCCGCCGTCGAGCGGCTCATCTCCCACTACCGGGGCACGATCCCGACCGACACCCCCGTGCTGCGCGACCGTTCCGACGTCGTCGCGTACGCGGCGTACCGGATGCCGGCCACCTTCGAAGCCGTACGGTCCGCCCTGGACGGGCTGGCCGCGGCCGCGCCGCGGTGGGCGCCCGCCTCGCACGTGGACGTGGGCGGCGGCACCGGCGCGGCGACCTGGGCGGTCGACGCCACCTGGGACGGCCCCCGGACCGCCGCGGTCCTGGACTGGGCGGAGGCCGCGCTGACCCTGGGCAAGGAGCTGGCGGGCCGTTCGTCCTCCGCGGTGCTGCGCGGCGCCGAGTGGCGCCGGGCCGTCATCGGGAGCGGGATCGCGCTGCCCGACGCCGATCTGGTGACGGTGTCGTACGTGCTGGGCGAGCTGACGGAGCCGGCCCGGCGGGCCGTCGTCGCGGAGGCCGCCCGCGCCGGGCAGGCCGTCGTCCTGGTGGAGCCGGGCACGCCCGAGGGGTACCTGCGCGTCCGCGAGGCCCGCGCGCAGCTGATCGAGGCCGGGTTGAAGGTGGCGGCGCCCTGCCCGCACGACGGGACCTGCCCGATCGAGGTCGGGCAGGACTGGTGCCACTTCTCGACGCGGGTCAGCCGCTCCTCCCTGCACCGGCAGGTCAAGGGCGGCTCCCTCGCGTACGAGGACGAGAAGTTCAGCTTCGTCGCCGCGACCCGCTTCCCGGTGACGCCGGTCCCCTCCCGGATCACGCGCAGGCCGCAGATCCGCAAGGGGCTCGTCCAGCTGGAGCTGTGCGGCCCCCCTGAGCAGGGCCTGACCCGGGCCACCGTGACGAAGCGCCACGGCGGCCTCTACAAGGCGGCGCGGAACGCCGACTGGGGCGACGCGTGGCCGCCGGCCGGGACCGGGGAGCCGCAGGACCCGCAGGACGCGTAGGTCCCGCGGGCCCCGCGGGGCCCGTACGTCCGCGAACCCCGCGCGGGGCGGTCAGTCCCCGGGGGGCGCGGGCCTCAGTTCCTGCGTGCAGCACTTCACGCTGCCGCCGCCCTTGAGCAGTTCGCCCAGGTCCATCGGAACGGGCTCGAAGCCGCGCTCGCGCAGTGGTGCGAGCAGTCCGGCCGCCGCCTGCGGGAGCAGGACGTGCAGGCCGTCCGAGACGGAGTTCAGCCCGAAGGCCTCGGCGTCCGCGGTGTCCACGAGCAGGGCGTCCGGGAACAGCCGGCGCAGTACCGCCCGGCTCCCGGGCGAGAAGGCCTGCGGGTGGTACATGATCTCGTCCCCGTCGAGCACGCACAGGGCCGTGTCCAGGTGGTAGAAGCGCGGGTCCACCAGGTCGAGGCCGATGACGGGGCGGCCGAAGAACTCCTGCGCCTCGTCGTGCGAGAGGGGGCTGGAGCGGAAGCCCCGGCCGGCGATCATGTAGGTGTCGGTGACGGCGAAGTCGCCCTCGCCCTCGTTGACGTGGGCCGGTTCGTGGACGTCCCGGAAGCCGTGCGAGCGGAACCAGTCGAGGTGGATCTCCGCCTCGGCGGTGCGTTCCGGGTGCGCGAACCTGGCCCCGAGGACCCGGCCGTCGACGACGAGGGCCCCGTTGGCCGCGTAGACCATGTCGGGCAGGCCGGGGTGCGGGACGAGGGTCTCGACCGTGTGTCCGAGGGACCGGTAGCGGTCCCGGAGGTCTTCCCACTGGGCCTGGGCCAGGGGCAGGTCCACCGGTTTCGCGGGGTCCATCCACGGGTTGATGGAATACGTGACCTTGAAGTGTGCCGGTGGGCACATCAGGTAACGCCGGGGTGTGGCGTCTCTGCGCAAAGAAGGCTCCTCACGACTGCGAACTCACGAGGCGTGCGTTGTGTGGAAGGAATCGTCTCTCCTCCGGGCGAACCGCGCAGTGAACTGACCGGGTGGTTCAGGGAATCGCCGAAAGACGAGACGTCTCGCATTGGTACGTTGGGCACCATGAGCAAGACACCCGACGCCACCCGCCGCAGCGACCGCTCGCGGCGCGCCATCCTCGACGCCGCCCTCGCCCTGGTCGGGGAGGTCGGCTACAACAAGCTGACCATCGAGGCCATCGCCGCCCGCGCGGGCGTGGGCAAGCAGACCATCTACCGCTGGTGGCCCTCGAAGGCGGCCGTCCTGCTCGACGCCTCGCTCGCCCTGGCCGGGGACGCGGAGACGGACGCGCAGTGGACCGGCTTCCCCGACACCGGGGACCTGGCCGCCGACCTGAAGTCCGTACTGCGGGCCACTGTGGACGAGTTCAACGACGAGAAGTACGAGGCGCCCGCGCGCGCCCTGACCGCCGCCGGCGCCACCGACCCGGAGCTGGGCGCCCGGTTCACCGAACTGGTGCTGGGGCCGCAGCTCGCCCTGTACGAGGCGCGGCTGCGGTCCGCGCGGGACGCCGGGCTGCTGGCCCCCGACACCGACCTGCGACTGACGGTGGAGATGCTGCTCGGGCCGTTCACGTACCGCTGGCTGATGCGGACCGCGCCGCTGACGCACGCCTACGTCGACGCCCTCGTGGACGCGGTCCTGCGGTCGGCCGCCGCACCGGGCGGCCGTACGGAGCCGGCGCCCGGCGGGGTGGGATAGGTCACGGCCCCCGGGGTGCCCCGACCCGGGCGCGGGCGGGCCGGAGCCCGGTCGGCCGAGAACGTACGGCCGGATCCGACCGGGCCGCGGGGTCCCGGATCCAGGGGTGCGGTCACCCGCGCCGCCGGATGGTGGGACCATGGGGAAAGTCCACCGGGGCAACGGTGAGGTGAGGGGATAGATGGGGTCTGAGTCCGGCCGCGTCCAACGCGGCGAGCAGAGCAGGATTTCCCAGTGGCTGCGCCGCCGCTCCAAACCGGCTGCCGAAGACCCCGGCAGGGAACGCGAGGCACTGCTCCTGGCCGTGGCCGCCGCGGGTCTCCCGATCTCCCCGGCCGCCCATCCCGCCGGATACCGATGTTCGTGCGACCGCATCGGCTGCCCGACCCCGGCGCGCCATCCCATCTCCTTCGCCTGGCAGACGCAGTCGACCACCGACCGGGCGCAGATCGAACGCTGGGCGCGCAACCAGCCCCAGGCGAACTTCATCACCGCGACGGGCATCGTCCACGACGTGCTGGACGTGCCCCTGGAAGCGGGCCGCGGCGCGCTGGAGCGCCTGCTCGCCGCCGGGATCGAGGTCGGTCCCGTCGCCGAATCGGCCGGCACGGGCGAACAGGCCCGCATGCTCTTCTTCACGGCGACCCGCGGTACGCCGGAGGACGAGGACGAATGGTGGCCCTGCGAACTGGACTGCCACCCCGAGACGATGGACGAGCACCCGGGCCTGCGCTGGCACTGCCGGGGCAGCTACGTCCTGCTCCCCCCGTCCACGCTGCCCGGCGACCTCGCCGTGAGCTGGCTGCGCGACGTCGGCCAGCCACTCCCGGATCCCCTGACCCTGCTGGAGACCCTGACCGACGCCTGCGCCCAGTACGCGGGCGAGGCCGGCCACACCCCGGCCGCGGTGGCCTGGCCCCTGGGCCGCTAGTGCTGTGGCCGGAAAGGTTTGCCGGGTCGCGGTGTTCGGTGCGGTGCGTCGCAAGGCGGAGGGCCGCGGCTCGTACCGGACGTACTTCCGCGGTCCGACAACGCGGCGAGGTGCCGGGCCGGGCGCCACGACCCGGTGGACCTTTCCGGTCACAGCACTAGGCACCGGCGGTACGGCGGGAGGCCCCCGGACCGCCCGGCTCCGGGGGCGGGCGCGGCCTCAGTGGATCTGCGTCACGACCACGTCCAGCGACCAGGCCTTGCCCGCCTTCGCGGGGGCCTCGGCCTCCACCGTGTAGCCGAGGTCGCGCAGGGCGGTGACCAGCTCGGCGGGGTCGACGGGGGCGGCCCCGGCGAGCAGCAGGTCCCGTACCAGGCGGCCCTTGGTCGCCTTGTTGAAGTGGCTGACCACCGAACGCTTCTCCACCCCGTCCACGAGCTGCGAGTGCAGCACGCGGACGCCGGCGAGGCGGCCGGCCGCCTCGCCCTTCGGCTTCCAGGCGCTGGTGTACGCCGAGGACCGCAGATCGAGGACCAGCCCGTCGCCCGCCGCCGCCGGCAGCGCCGCGGCCATCGGGGTGCGCCAGTACGCGCCGAGCGCCCCCACCCCCGGCAGCTTGACGCCCATCGAGCAGCGGTACGAGGGGATCCGGTCGGTCACCCGGACCGCGCCCCACAGCCCGGAGAAGACCAGCAGCGAGCGTTCCGCGGCGGCTCTGGCGGCGGCGGGCAGGTCCGCGAGGCCGAGGGCGTCGTAGAGGACTCCGGTGTAGATCTCCCCGGCCGGCAGGGCGGGCGCGGACAGCAGTCCGGCGTTCTTCGCGACCTCGCCCCGCAGGCCCTCGCTGAGCCCGAGGACCTCACGGGCCTTCAGCTCGTCCGCCGAGCACAGCTCGACCAGCTCCTCCAGCACGGCCGCACGCGCACCGGCCAGGCCCGGCAGGGACAGGGAGTGCGGGTCGAGCGGTGCGCCGGAGCCGCCGGCGGCCTTTCCCTCGGAGGGCGGCAGCAGCACGAGCACGGTGGTTCTCCTTCAGTACGACGCGACGCAGGGGGTGCGGCCCCCGAGCCAGGGTAGACGGCGCACCGCACGCCCCGGACCCGCCGATGAAGCCGCCCGACCACCCGGGCGGCGGCGACCGATCCGCCCCGACCCGGCCACGGGGCCCGGCTCGTCCCCTTCGGGTCGTGCCGGCCGGCCGTGGATCCGAAGGCCGGGGGCAACCGCGTACGGGGGCGCTCGGGCGCCGCCGACAACCCGCGCAGGCGCGGTTCCGGGCGGCGCGGGTCGGGCGAATCCGAAGGAGACGGCCTAGGCTCGGATCCATGCCACGCCGCCTCATGCACATCACCGGCGCAGACGGGGCTGCCCTGCGGGCCGCGCTGCGCGCACTGCGCACCCGCCTGGCCGTGCCCGAGGAGTTCCCGCCGGCGGTCCTCGCCGAGGCCGAGCGGGCCGCCGCCGAGCCCCGGCTGCCGTCCCTCGACGCCACCGACATCCCCCTCTTCACCATCGACCCGCGCGGTTCCGTCGACCTCGACCAGGCCATGCACCTCGCGGAGCGGACCGGCGGCGGCTACCGCGTCCACTACGCCATCGCCGACGTCGCCGCCTTCGTCACCCCCGGCGGCGCCCTCGACGCGGAGGCCCACCGGCGGGTCACCACCCTGTACTTCCCCGACGACAAGGTCCCGCTCCATCCGCCGGTCATCTCCGAGGACGCGGGCAGCCTGCTCCCCGACCGGACCCGACCGGCCCTGCTGTGGCGGCTCGACCTGGACGCCGAGGGCCGCGTCGAAGCCACCGAGGTCCGTCGGGCCCTGGTCCGCAGCCGCGCCCGCCTCGACTACGACGGCGTGCAGAAGGCCCTGGACACCGGCACCGCCGACGCCTCCCTGATGCTGCTGAGGGACATCGGCAAGCTCCGCGAGACGCTGGAGACCGAACGCGGCGGCATCTCCCTGAACGTCCCCGAACAGGAGATCACCGAGCGCGGGGGCACGTACGGGCTCGCCTACCGGGCTCCGCTGGCCGCCGAGGGCTGGAACGCGCAGATCTCCCTGATGACCGGCATGGCCGCCGCCGAGCTGATGCTCGCCGCCGGTACGGGCATCCTGCGCACCCTGCCGACCGCCCCGGACGGCGCGGTCGGCCGGCTGCGGCGCGCCGCGCAGGCCCTGCGGATCGACTGGCCGCACCACGTCCCGTACGCCCGTCTCGTCCGCTCCCTCGACCCCCGGCTGCCGGCCCACGCCGCCTTCCTCCAGGAGTGCACGACCCTGCTCCGCGGCGCCGGGTACACCGTGTTCACCGACGGCGGGACCCCCGACCCGGCCGTGCACGCGGCCGTCGCCGCCCCGTACGCCCACTGCACCGCCCCGCTGCGCCGGCTCGCGGACCGGTACGCGGGCGAGCTGTGCGTGGCGGCTTCGGCCGGGACCGAACCGGCGGCGTGGGCCGCCGACGCGCTGGCGGCGCTGCCCCGGGAGATGGCCGAGGGCACCCGGACGGCCAACGCGGTGGAACGCGCCTGCGTGGACCTCGTCGAGGCGACCGTCCTCGAGGACCACGTCGGGGAGACCTTCGAGGCGACGGTCATCGACGTCAAGGAACACGAGCCGCGGGTCGGCACCGTCCACCTGAAGGACCCGGCGGTCGTCGGCCGCGTCGAATCCGCCACCGGTGACCTCCCGCTCGGCGCCCGCATCCGGGTCCGCCTGACGGAGGCCGACCCGAGCACCCCGAAGGTCCTGTTCGCACCCGCCTGATCCGGCCCGGGGGCGGGCCCCGGAGGTGGGCGCGGCTGCGGCCGTGGCCCCCCGGGCCGCCGGGCTCGGCCCTGCACCGGATGTCGGGCCGGATCACGGGGGTGCGGGTTGCCGCAGGGCGGTGACCAGCGCGCGGGGGTCGTCGGCGTGGAAGCGGATCGTCCGGGCCCGGGCGCGGGCGCCGAGCGGGCGGCGGAACTCCAGCGGGCGGTTCAGCTCCAGGGTCACCGTGGTCTGGCTCCCCACGATCAGGTCCAGCACCTCGGCGTCGCCCCCCTCCGGGTCGTCGGACAGGGTGACCAGTCGGCCCTCCGGGTAGCGGCGGTCGACCCGGACCGAGGTCACCGCGTCCGCCGGGACGGTGAGGTCGAACAGGGCCCCGTAGCGGATCCGCAGGGACCCGTCGGGGCGCACCACGTGCGGTCGGGTCACGCAGGCGGCGTGCAGGGCCAGCACCAGCAGGATCCCGTACACGTCGAGGACCAGCACCACCCGGTGCACGGCCGGCCAGGGGATCAGGAACGCCAGGGCGACGGTTTCGACCACGGACACGAAGACCAGGCCGTACATCATCGCCGTCTGCGGTCCGGTGTAGCCGGCGGTGACGTCGCCGGGGCGGACCCCGTGCTCGCGGCGCAGCACCCACCGACCCAACGAGGCGACCGCGCGCAGCTCGTGCAGCAGCAGCCGGCGTACGGCGACCGGCACCACGGCCCGTACCGCCTCCCGGCGGGCCCCGGCCGGGTCGGCGCCGCGGGCGCGGGCGGCCCCGTACAGGGAGCGAATGACCCGGGCCTCCAGCAGCAGCACCCCCAGGACGAGGGCCTCGGTGGCGGCCAAGGCCCAGCCGGGCAGCCGGACACCGGAGGCGACGCACAGGACGAGGAGCAGCTCAGCCGGTATGACGGCGGTGGCCGCGACGCGGGCCGCGCGGACGGCGCTCATCGCCGGCCGCCCTCGTCCACGCGCCGGGTGAAGGCGTCCATGACCCGGCGGACGACCTCGGCCTGGGCGGGGGCGTAGTCCGCGAGCAGCGCCTCCTTGACCCCTTCCGCGAGCACTCGGCCGTCGGTGGGGATCGCGGCGAACACCTCCTCGGGGACGGCCGCGACCAGCGCGTCGGCGAGGGGCCCGATCCGCGGGTCGTCGGCCGCGGCCCCTTCGAGCGCGTCGAGCCGTTCGTAGAGTTCGAGGATCCCCGGGCCGGCGGCGACCTGCCCGAGGGCCGCGTACACGGCCTCTCCTCCGGCGCCCGCGCCGTCCAGCAGGGTGAGGTGCTCGCGGTCCTTGGCGGCCGCGGCCGATTCCGTCGGCGGTGCCTGGGCCAGCAGCGCGGCGAGGGCGGGCGACACGGGTTCGCCCTCGCCGGGGCCGGCGGCGAGCAGTACGCCGAGCCGGCGCCGGCGTTCGGCCAGTTCGGCCTCCTGCCGGGCGAGGTCGGCGTCGAGTTCCCGCAGGACGTCGGCCAGTTCGCGCCCGGCGTCGTCGGCGAGCACGTCGCGCACCTCGTCCAGGCTGAGGCCGAGTTCCGTGAGCCTTCGTACGCGGGCCAGCAGGACGGCGTCGCGCACGGTGTAGGCCCGGTATCCGTTGGGGCGCCGCTCCGGTTCCGGGAGCAGCCCGACATGGTGGTAGTGCCGGATCGCCCGGGTGGTGACCCCGACGAGCGCGGCGATCAATCCGATCCGCATGCCCCTCAGTAGAAACCCTGACGCTGCGGCAAGGTCAAGCCGCCACGGACAGCCGGTAGCATGGTCGGCACGACAGACGAGTCGGCCGGGCGGCCGCGTCGGGGTCCCCGGATCCCGCCGAGGAACGTCCGGGCTCCACAGGGCAGGGTGGTGGCTAACGGCCACCCGGGGTGACCCGCGGGACAGTGCCACAGAAAACAGACCGCCGGGGACCTCGGTCCTCGGTAAGGGTGAAACGGTGGTGTAAGAGACCACCAGCGCCTGAGGTGACTCAGGCGGCTAGGTAAACCCCACCCGGAGCAAGGTCAAGAGGATCCGTCCCCGGACGGGTCTGCGCGGACGACCGAGGGCTGCCCGCCCGATGTCCGCGGGTAGACCGCACGAGGCCGGTGGCAACGCCGGTCCTAGATGGATGGCCGTCTCCCCGGCGACCGCGAGGTCTCCGGGCGACAGAACCCGGCGTACAGGCCGGCTCGTCTGCCGTACCCCTCCTTCGCGCCCGACGGCGCACGTACGAGAACCCCCGCCGGGACGGCGGGGGTTCTCGGCGTTACCGGCCCGGCCCGGCGCTCAGCGCAGGTGGCCGGTGTCGTTCAGGAGGCGGACCGAGGCGTTGCCGTCGGCGTAGTAGGCGACCGCCGACAGGGAGGCCGCGGAGAGTTCCATCCTGAACAGGGACTCCGGCGGGGCGCCCAGGGCGAGGCGGACCAGCGTCTTGATCGGGGTCACGTGCGTGACCAGCAGGACGGTGCGGCCCGCGTGGGCGGTCGTGAGGCGGTCGCGGGCGGTGGAGACCCGGCGGGTGACGGCCGCGAAGCTCTCGCCGCCGCCCGTGGGCGCCGCCTTCGCGGAGTCCAGCCAGGCCTGCAGGTCGTCCGGGAACCGCTCGCGCACCTCGGCGAAGGTCAGCCCCTCCCAGGCGCCGAAGTCGGTCTCGCGGAGCCCTTCCTCGACGGTGACGGGGAGCCCGAGGCGGTCCGCGACGGCCTGGGCGGTCTCCCGGCAGCGGCGCAGCGGTGAGCTGACGACGGCCTGTACGGTGCCCCGCGCGGCCAGCGCGGCGGCGACGGCCTCGGCCTGCCGGCGGCCGGCCGGGGACAGCTCGGGGTCGGTGCCGCCGCTGCCGGAGAACCGCTTCTGCGGGGTGAGGGCCGTCTCGCCGTGCCGGAGCAGCACGAACGTGGCCGGCGCGCCCATGTCGGGACCCCAGCCGGTGCCCGTGCCCGTCTTCCCGGCCCGCGGCTCCGCCGCGGGGCCGCCGGGGGCGGTCCCGTCGTCGAACAGGGTCCCGGACTGCGCGGACTCGCCGGCCGCGACGGAGAGCGCCGCGGCGGTGTCGGGGGCGGTATCGGGGGTGCGGGCGCCCGTGGCTCCGCCGGCGGCCAGGGCGGCGCGGACGGCCGCGGCGCCCTTCGCCGCGTCGCCGGGCGGCCCGGCGGGGGTCGCGGGGGCCGCGAAGACGGCCGTGGAGGCCGAGGGTTCCCACTGCTTGCCGCGCTTGCCCGCGTCCATCGCCTCGTTGGCGAGCCGGTCGGCGTGCTTGTTGCGCTCGCGCGGGATCCACTCGTAGGTGACCTGCGCGCGCGGCAGGACCTTCGCGGCCTCGGCGGCGAGCGGCTTCATGTCCGGGTGCTTGATCTTCCAGCGGCCGGACATCTGCTCGACGACCAGCTTGGAGTCCATCCGGACCCGGACCGTCGCGTCGGGCGCCAGTTCGCGCGCCGCCTTCAGGCCCGCGATGAGGCCCTTGTACTCGGCGACGTTGTTGGTCGCGACGCCGATGAACTCGCCGCGCTCGGCGAGCGTCTCACCGGTCGTCGGGTCCAGGACGACCGCGCCGTAGCCGGCGGGCCCCGGGTTGCCCCGGGATCCGCCGTCCGCCTCGACGACGAAGTGCGGCATCAGATGCCCGAGTCCGCCGCACGGACGAGGATGCGGCCGCAGTTCTCGTGCCGGACGACCTGGTCGCGGGCCGCGGACTTGATCTCGTTGATCTCCGCCATGTCCAGCTCCAACCGGCAGCCCTCGCAGCGGCGCTGGTACAGGCGCGCGGCGCCGACGCCGCCCTGCTTGACGCGGATCTTCTCGTACAGGGCCATCAGGGCGTCCGGCATGGAGCCGACGATGACCTCGCGGTCCTTGGAGATCCGGGCGGCCTCGTCGTCGATCTCACCGGTGGCGGCGTCGCGGCGCGCGGTGGCGTCGGTCAGCTTGGTCTCCAGGGCGGCGACGCGCTCGGTCAGGCCGGTGACGCGCTCCTGCGCGGCCTCCAGGCGCTCCATGACCTCCAGGACGACGTCCTCCAGGTCACCCTGGCGCTTGGCGAGGGAGACGACCTCGCTCTGCAGGTTGGCCAGGTCGCGGGCCGAGATGCCGACGCCGGTGTCGAGGCGCTGCTGGTCGCGGGCGGCCCGCTGGCGCACCTGGTCGACGTCCTGCTCGGCCTTGGTCTGTTCGCGGGCGGCGTCGCCGGCCTGGGTCCGGGCGGCGACGAGCAGGTCGCGCTGCTGGCTGAGGTCCTTGGTCAGGGAGTCGACCTCGGCGTGCTCGGGCAGCGACTTGCGCTTGTGGGCGAGCTGAGACAGCCGGACGTCCAGGGCCTGGATGTCGAGAAGTCGGATCTGGTCGGCGGGCTCGGCGTTCAGTTGGGGGCTCCTGAGTGAGAAGGGGGTGTGACGGACGGCGCGTGCGCCGTCCAGGGGTCGGTGACCGTGCGCGAGACGTGGGTCCGCAGACCCCATCCGTGGCGCTCGGAGATCGCGTCGAGCTGGGCGGCGGCCTGCTCGCACCAGGGCCACTCGGTGGCCCAGTGGGCGGCGTCGACGAGGGCCAGCGGGCTCTGCGCGCGGGCCTCGGACACCGGGTGGTGACGCAGGTCCGCGGTGAGGAAGGCGTCCACGCCGGCGGCGCGGACCTGCGCGAAGAGGCTGTCGCCGGAACCGCCGCTGACGGCGACGGTACGGATGACGGCGTCGGGGTCGCCCGCGGTGCGGATGCCCTGCGCGGTGTGCGGCAGCCGGGCGGCGGCGCGGGCGGCGAACGCGCTCAGGGTCTCGGGGTGGTCCAGTTCGCAGATCCGGCCGAGGCCGCGGCGGCCCGTCGGGTCGGTGGGGTCGGGCACGAGGGGGCCGGTGATCCGCAGGTCGAGGGCGCCGGCCAGGGCGTCGGAGACGCCGGGGTCGGCGGTGTCGGCGTTGGTGTGGGCGACGTGGAGCGCGATCTCGTTCCTGATCAGCGTGTGCACGACGCGGCCCTTGAAGGTGCCCGCCTCGACGGTCGTGGTCCCGCGCAGGTAGAGGGGGTGGTGGGTGACGATCAGGTCGGCTCCCAGCTTCACCGCCTCGTCGACGATTTCCTGGACCGGGTCCACGGCGAACAGCACGCGGGACACCTCGGCGTCGGGGTCGCCGCACACGGTTCCGACCGCGTCCCACTCCTCGGCCCGCGAGGGGGGCCAGAGAGCGTCCAGCGCGGCGATGACTTCAGAGAGACGGGGCACAGGCCAAGGCTACCGCCCCTTTTTCGGGCCCCCCTTCGCCTCCGGGCCGCTCAGGGCCCGGCCGGGGGGTGTGTACGTCCGCGGAACGCCGCTCGGCGCCCGGGGTGGGCGGCGGGCGCAGGGACGGATGCGCGGCGCGGTGGGACGCACCTCAGCGCGCCCGTACCCCAAACGCCCCGATATGCAACAGCACAAACGTGCCTTCTTCTGCGGGCGAACCACCCCGTGGCCACCCGTACGTGTGAAGCCTGCTGCGACCTGTGGTTCGGCAGGGGGGACGAAACTAGCTTCCTCAGCGGAGGTGACGGCCCGGATGACTGTCTGCGCCATCGAGATCACGAGGACCGACCCGTTCACGATCACCGCCGACGGCGCGTACGCCGCTCGGCTGGCCGGTGAGGGGGAGGCGCGCTACCCGGAACGCTGGACGCTGGCCGGGCCGGAGGCGTACGCGGTGCCGTTGCCGCTCGCCCAGCCGGAGGAGGCCGACAGCGAGGTGCTGCCGTTGGCCGACGGGCGGGTGCTGATCCACCGCCGGGTCGCCGACCGGCACGTGTTCGCCCTGCTGTACCCGACGGGCACGGGGGCGGGGCCCCGCACCGGGGAGCTCGTCCTCGGCGCGATCCCGGCCCAGGAGGGGCTGCGGGTCACCCTGCTGCCCCCCTCGCCCGACGGGATCCGCGCCTACGCCCTGACCGTGGGGGCCGAGGACAGCACCGTCTGGCAGGTGGCCGGACATCCCGCCGGCCCGCAGCGGGTCGCCCACGTCCCGGGGCTCTGCTCGGGCGGTGTCTGGTTGGACCGGGCGGGCCGGCTGCTGGCGCTGGACCGGGAACTGGACGGGCGGACCAAGACCGTCGCCGTGGACCTGGCCGGCGCGGTCAGCCCGCTGCTGCAGATCTCCGAGGACAGTGACGACCGGCTGTTGTTGGCCGCCCCCGACAGCGGGCTGCTGGTGATCCGCTCGGACGCCCCGGGCGAGACGCGGCTCGGCTGGGGGGTGCTGGGCAGCGCCCGGCCCGTCCGCTTCCCGGAGTGCCTGCGGCTGGAGGAGGAGGCGACCCCGTTCGCGGTCCAGCCGGGCCAGGTCCTGATGCCGGAGACCTGCGGGGTCGCGCTGCGCGTGGGCGAGGCCGGCCTCGCGCTGTGGCATCCCGCCGACCGGCACGTGTTCCGGCTCGCGGCGCCGCAGGGCTGGCTGGGCGGTACGGGCCTGTGGACGGCGGAGGGCCGGCTGCACCTCCCGTACGCCGTCCCGGAGGTCCCCTGCGGCATCATGAGCCTGGGCCGGCCCGTCGCCCCGCCTCCGCCGGTACGGCTGGACCCGCCGGTACGGCTGGACCCGCCGGTGCGGCTGGACCCGCCGCCGGAGCCGGCTCCCCGGCCGGTCCCGCTCCAACAGGCCCCGCTCGGTTGAGGTTCGACCGGCCCCTGGTAGGCAGGGGCGGTGACGATCTCCGAATCCAGTGGTCCGGCATCCGGTGGTGCGACCCGCCCCTTCGACGCGGTGCTGTGTGACGTCGACAATGTGATCCGCTTCTACGACTCCACGCGCCTGACCGGGCTGGAACGCCGCGCGGGCCTGCCCGAGGGCGCCACCTCGGAGGTCGCGTTCGCTCCGGAGCGCGACGGTCCGCTGATGCGAGGCCGGATCACCCCGGCCCAGTGGGTGGAGTCCGTCACCGAGGGGCTGACCGGCGCGCACGGTCTCCCGGAGGAGCGGGCGCACGAGCTGGCCTCGGCGCTGGCGGGGGCCCCGTTCGCGGCGGACGACGGGACCGTCGAAGCGCTGCGCGAGGCCCGGGCGGCCGGGCTCACGCTGGTCCTGATCACGAACGCGACCCTGGACCTGGAGGACGACCTGGAGACGATGGGCCTGACCGGCCTCGCCGACCACGTCGTCAGCAGCGCCCGCGTCGGCGTGGTCAAGCCGGACCGGGAGATCTACGAGATCGCGCTCGCGCGGGCGGGGACGCCGCCGGCCCGCTGCCTGTTCGTCGACGACCGGCGGGAGAACGTCGAAGCGGCGGAGGCACTCGGGATGACGGGCGTGCACTACCGCCGCCCGGCCGACCTGCGGGACGCGCTCGGCTTCCTGGACTGAGCCATTGCGGACACGCCCGCGCGGGGCACGACCGGAGCGGACACGGCGGGGCGGCGGCCCGGGGGTCCCCACCCCGGCCGCCGCCCCTCCGCGTTCCGTGGCGGTCAGTCGTGCTTGAGGCCCAGTACCTCGGTCGCCGCGAAGGTCTCGTCCGCCGGACGGGAGTCGTAGTGCGGGGTGAGGACCTCGTCGAGCTCCTCGTAGGAGAAGGCCTCCTTGGTGGTGTCGAACTTGGCGGCCACCCGCGGGCGTTCCATCACGACCACGATGCCGCCGTGCACCACGAACAGCTGCCCGTTGGCCTTCGCGGAGGCCGGGGAGGCCAGGTAGCCGACCAGCGGGGCGACGTGCTCGGGGGCGAGGGCGTCCAACCTGCCCTCCTCCGGGACCTGGAAGCCGGCGAAGACGTCCTCGGTCATCCGGGTGCGGGCGCGCGGGCAGATGGCGTTGGCCGTGACCCCGTACTTGGCCAGCGCCAGCGCGGTGGAGGTGGTCAGACCGACGATGCCGCCCTTGGCCGCCGCGTAGTTCGGCTGACCGGCGGAACCGCCGAGGAAGGCCTCGGAAGAGGTGTTGACGATCCGGCCGTAGACCGGGCCGCCCGCCGCCTTGGACCGCTCCCGCCAGTGCGCCGAGGCGAAGTGCGTGGTGTTGAAGTGGCCCTTGAGGTGGACCCGGATCACCGAGTCCCACTCCTCCTCCGACATGGAGAAGACCATCCGGTCCCGCAGGATCCCGGCGTTGTTGACGAGGACGTCCAGTTTGCCGAAGCGGGACACCGCCAGGGCGACGAGTTCCCGGGCCTGCTCGAAGTCGGCCACGTCGCCCAGGTGCGCCACCGCCTGTCCGCCCGCCGCCCGGATCTCCTCGGCCACCTCTTCCGCCGGCGCGGCGGAGGCCTCCCCGGAGCCGTCCCGGCCGCTCTGCCCGAAGTCGTTGACGACCACGCTCGCGCCGAGCCGGGCGAGTTCGATCGCCTCGGCCCGGCCGAGGCCGCGTCCGGCGCCGGTGACGATGGCGGAGAGTCCCTCAAGTGGCAGTGACATCCGTACGGTTCCTCTCGATGCGGGTCAGGGGTCGCTACGGGTCGGGGCTCGCTACGGTGGGTTCGCCGCGGGTCAGAGTTCGATGCAGGTGCGCAGGGCCGTGCCGGTGCGCATCTGGTCGAGGGCCTCGTTGATCTCGGCGAGCTTCACCCGGTGGGTGATCAGGCCGGCGAGGTCGACCCGGCCGGCCCGCCACAGGGCGATGGTCCGCTCGTAGGAGCGCAGCACGTCCCCGCCGCCGTACATCGACGGGAGGATCTTCTTCTCGTCGAAGAACAGCGAGAACATGTCGATCTGGTAGGTGTCGTCGAGGGCGCCCGCGCCGACGATGACGACGCTGCCGCCGCGCCGGGTCATCCGGTAGGCGGTCTGCGCGGTGGCGGACTTGCCGACGACCTCGAAGACGTAGTCGAAGCCCTCCCCGGAGGTGATCCGGTTCTTGGCGTCGTCGAAGGCGTCGGGGGCGATGGCCTCCGACGCGCCGAAGCGCAGGGCCGCCTCGCGCCGGGACTCCACCGGGTCGACGGCGATGATCTGGGCGGCGCCCTGGAGCTTGGCGCCCTGGATGACGGAGATGCCGACGCCGCCGCAGCCGATGACGGCGACGGAGGAACCGGCCTCCACCTTGGCGGTGTTGATGGCCGCGCCGAGTCCGGTGGTGACCCCGCAGCCGATGAGCGCGGCGATGTCGAAGGGCACGTCGTCGGGGATCGGCACGGCGCACTTGGCGTCGACGACGAGTTCCTCGGCGAAGGTGCCCGTCGCCGCGAAACCAAAGATGTCCCCGCCGGCCCGACGGAAGTTGGGGGTGCCCGCGTTGACCAGGCTCGCCAGGCACAGGTGGCCCTGGCCGCGCTTGCAGGACGGACAGTCCCCGCACGGCGGCAGCCAGCAGACAAGGACCCGGTCGCCCTGCTTGAGGTGGGTGACCCCGTCACCGACGTCGGCGATGACCCCGGAGCCCTCGTGGCCGGGGATGAAGGGCGCGGGCTGGGGCAGGACGCCGCTCATCGCGGAGAGGTCGGAGTGGCACAGGCCGGTGGCCCTGATGCGGATCTTCACCTTGCCGGGACCGAGACCGACGGCCTCCATGTCCTCGACGACCTCCAGCTTGTCCTGGCCTATCTCGCTCTGGAGTGCTGCGCGCACGGTGCGGCTCCTTCTGGTCGGTCCGACTGTGTTGCTGCGGTGCGTGGGTGCGTTGCCTCGTCGCCTCGCCGCCTCGTCGCCTCGTCGCCTCGTCGCCCGATGGCTGCGGCGGCGCCCTACGCGTGTTCGACGACGGTGTCGGCGAGGACCGGCGCGTCGTCCCGTTCGACGGCGGTGACCGCGATCAGGACGCGGTCGGTCTCCTGCCACATCCGGATGCGCAGCGTCTCGCCGGGGAAGACGATCCCGGCGAAGCGGGTCCGGTAGGCGCGGACCCGGGACACGTCGCCGCCGAGCACGGTGTCGACGACCGCCTTGAGGGTCATCCCGTACGAGCACAGGCCGTGCAGGATCGGCCGGTCGAAGCCCGCGAGCTTGGCGAACTCGGGGTCGGCGTGCAGCGGGTTCCAGTCGCCGGAGAGCCGGTAGAGCAGGGCCTGGCCCTCCCGGATGCGGCGCTCCTCGACCCGGTCGGGGGCCCGCTCCGGCAGGTCCGACCGCACCGAGGGCCCGCGCTCGCCGCCGAAACCGCCCTCGCCGCGTACGAAGAGCTGCGCGTCGCTGGTCCAGAGCGGCCCGTCGGAGTCCGCGACCTCGGAGCGCAGCACGATCACGGCGGCCTTGCCCTTGTCGTACAGGGCGGCGACCTTGGAGGTGGAGGTGGCCCGCCCCTTGACGGGGATCGGCCGGTGCAGCTCGATGGAGTGGCCGCCGTGCAGGACGGAGGCGAGGTTCACGTCGATGCCGGGTGCGGCGAGTCCGCCGAGCATGGCCATGCCGGCGCCGGCGACGGTGGCGAAGCTGGGGAGCACGTGGAGCTTGGACTCCAGGGTGTAGCGCAGCTCGTCCGGGTCGGTGGCCGGCAGGCCCGCGCCGAGTCCGAGGTGGTAGAGCTGGATGTCCTTGTGGTCCCAGCCGATGTCCCCCTGGCGGGGTTCGGCGGCGAGGGCCCTGGCGGCATCGATCGGCATGAGGCTGCTGCTCCCTGTCGTTGGAGACCGGGGCCCGCGAGAAACCGGACACCGGAACCCAGGGGTCGTCGGAAACCGAGGCCGTCGGGGCCTTGGAAGACCTCGGTGCGGCCGTCCGCACCGTCGGCCGCACCGAGGTCGTATGCGGGACCGGCCCCGGACCGCGTTCTAGAACGCGTTCTAGGGCTGGTGAGGGAATGTATAACGCACGCCCCAGCAGTTGGGAAGACTCCTGACCTCACGTCAGACGCACTTTCCGTCACGCGTGTTGCCGTTCGGGGGCGGTGCCCGGACTTACCCTTCCGGGGTGGAAGAGATGCCCTCCGCGCGCCGCCCCGCCCGGTCCCTGCGCGTGCTGCTGCACCCGGCGAACCCGGCCCTGGCCGTGCACCTCGGCCTCCAGCCGGACATCGAGGTCGTCCGGGACCTGACGGCCCGCCCGGTGGTGGCCCTGGTCGAGGACCCGGCCTCGGTCGCCGCGTTGCTGGCCGACGATCCGGAATGCCGGATCCTGGTCCTGACGGGTTCGACGCGGCCGGGCCTGCTGGATGCCGTCCTCGCGGCGGGCGCGGCCGGCCTGGTCCTGCGCGACGGACCCGTCGACGACCTCGCGGACGCGCTGCGCCGCGCCTCCCGGGGCGAGACCGTGATCGACCCGGCGCTGGACCGGCCGTGAGCCGGACGGGCGCACGTCGCGCCGGGCCCGGACGGGCCGCCGGGAGCGTGCGTCAGACCGCCGCCGGGTGGAAGGGGAACAGGGCGTCGACGCCGTCGGGCCGTACGACGCCGTAGGTGCTCTCCGGTACCTCGTTCCACGCGCCGGGCAGGTCACCGAGGGGCTCGGAGACGATGAGCCGGGTCTCGTCGGAGATGCCCCGCAGGAACGCCTTGTCGGGGTGCAGTCGGCGCAGCGTCTCGACCCGGCTGCTGTAGAACAGCGAGCGGGAGCTGTGCCCGCTGGAGTAGCGGAAGCCCCAGATCCGTACGCCGTCGGTGATGGCGAGCGTCATCTGCAGGGGAAACTCCACGCCGTGGTCACGGCCCGCCCGCTCCACCACACCCGCCATGCGGGCGACGGCGGTGGGCGGGTCCTCTTCCAGACCGAAGGTGAGGGCCAGGTAGAACATCACCTCGGAGTCCGTCGTCCCCTCGATCTCGGCGAACAGGGCCGGGTCGACCAGCATGCAGAGTTCGCGGCGCATGAGGTGGAAACCGGAGACGGCGCCGTTGTGCATGAACATCCAGCGGCCGTGCCGGAAGGGGTGCGAGTTCGTCTGCTGCACGGCCGTGCCGGTGGAAGCGCGGATGTGCGCGAAGAACAGCGGGGAGCGGACGTGGTCCGCGATCTCCCTCAGGTTCCGGTTGTTCCACGCCGGTCCGATGTCACGCAGGACGGCAGGTGTTTCGCTGTCCTCCGTTTCCGTGTACCACCCGACGCCGAAACCGTCGCCGTTCGTCGTCTCCACACCGAGTTTCGAGTGCAGGCTCTGATCGATCAGCGAGTGGGCGGGTTTGTACAGGATGGTGTCGAGCAACATGGGCGTTCCCGAGTACGCGAGCCATCGGCACATGTGCCATCACCTGTGGTCCCTGGAGTGCGAGCCCCGACCCGGGCCCACCCCGACCCGCCCCGGCCCCCACCCGACGGGTGACGGCACGGGGCGCGGTCCGGCCCTCCCATTCTCGGCTCCCTCCCCGGGGCCCGCCACGCGGGGCGCCGCACCGCGGGGCACCGCACCGCGGGGCACCGCACCGCGGGGCACCGCACCGCGGGGCACCGC
>NZ_JBEZKS010000012.1:0-161610 GCF_040651775.1 Streptomyces sp. NPDC048383 | reverse complement strand
GGGGGGGGGGGGGGGGCGCGCCCCCGCGGTCAGTGGATGCCGTGTGCCTGGAGCCAGAGCTCCAGGGTGGCGACCTGCCACAGCGTGTTGGCTCCGCGCTTGGCGCGGTGCCGGTCGGGTTCCGCCAGCAGCCGCGCCACGTACCGCTGGTCGAAGACCCCGCGCCGGCGCGCCTCCGGCGCGGTCAGGGCGTCCCGTACCCGGGCCAGCACCGGCTCGGCCATGTGCCGGACCCCGGGCACCGGGAAGTAGCCCTTGGGGCGGTCCACGACCTCCGGGGGCAGGATCTTGCGGCCGATGTCCTTGAGGACGGCCTTGCCGCCCTGCGCCAGTTTGAGCTCGGGCGGGCACGCGGCGGCGAGTTCGACCAGCTCGTGGTCCAGGAACGGCACCCGGGCCTCCAGGCCCCAGGCCATCGTCATGTTGTCGACCCGCTTGACCGGGTCGTCGGGCATGAGCGCGTGGACGTCCATCCGCAGGGCCGCGTCGAGGGCGGTCTCGGCGCCCGGGGCGGCCATGTGGGCGCGGACGAAGTCCGTGGAGGCGTCGCGGGCCGCGCCGGTGCCCGGGTCCAGCATGGCGGCGAGGTCGTCGTGCGTCCGGTCGAAGTAGGCGTCGGCGTACGCGGCGGGCGCGTCCTCGCGGGCCACCGCGGCGATCGGCGGATACCAGTGGTAGCCGGCGAAGACCTCGTCCGCCCCCTGACCGCAGAGCACCACCTTGACGTCCTTGGCGACCTGTTCGGACAGCATGTGGAACGCCACCGCGTCATGACTGACCATGGGTTCGCTCATCGCGGCGATGGCGCCCTCGAGTGCGGCGGGGAGCCGGTCGGAGGGGATCATGAACTGGCTGTGGTCGGTCGAGAAGGTGCGGGCGATCAGGTCCGAATAGTGGAACTCGTCGCCCTCCTCGCCGTTCTCGGATTCGAAGCCCATCGCGAAGGTCGGCACCTTCTCGTGGCCCTCCTCGGCGAGCAGGGCCACGATCAGGCTGGAGTCCAGGCCACCCGACAGCAGCACGCCCACCGGGACGTCCGCGACGGTGCGCCGGCGTACCGCCGTGCGCAGCGCGTCGTGCACGGCTTCCCGCCAGAGCGCGGGGTCCGCGCCGAGCACGGAGTGCCGGGTGTAGGAGGGCTGCCAGTAGCAGTGGTCCCGGTGGGTGCCGTCCGGCTCGATGACGCGGACGGTGGCCGGCGGGATCTTGCGTACGCCGGCCAGTACGGTGCGCGGGGCCGGCACCGTGCCGTGCCAGCTCAGGTACTGGTGCAGCGCCGCCGGGTCGAGGGAGGTGTCGACTCCCCCGGCGGCCAGCAGCGCCGGCAGGGTGGAGGCGAACCGCAGCCGGGCGGCGTCCTGGGTGACGTACAGGGGCTTGATGCCGAGGCGGTCCCGACCCAGGACGACGCGGCCCGTGTGGTGCTCGACGAGCGCGAAGGCGAACATGCCGATGAGGTGGTCGACGCACTCACGACCCCATTCGGCGTAGGCCTTGATGAAGACCTCAGTGTCGGACTCGGAGAAGAACCGGTGCCCCACGCCTTCGAGCCGGCGGCGCACCTCGCGGTGGTTGTAGACGCAGCCGTTGAACACGACGGTGAGACCCAGCCGGGCATCGGTCATGGGCTGGGCGCCGCGCTCCGAAAGGTCGATGATCTTCAGCCGTCGGTGCCCCAGGGCGACCGCCCCCTGCGACCAGGCCCCGCGGCCGTCGGGTCCCCTCGGCTCCAGCATGTCGGTCATGCGTTCGACGGCGGCGAGATCGGGGCGGCCTCCGTCAAAGCGCACCTCACCGCTCAGGCCGCACACGGAGTGCCCCCCGACCGGTGGGCGTGCGGCAGCGGACAACCTTCGACGGCCCTCGCATCGGAGGGCCCCACCACGTCCATCATGTTCTTCGCTCCCGTGCCCTTCGATCCGGGCCGTGTGCGGCCCGGCCGAACGGGCGATCGACTCCTCGGACGCCTGCCCGCCCACTCGCGCCTTAAGCCCCGGGCCTGCTCAGCCGGGGCGCGGACCCGATCGGCGCGCGGCGCCTACAGTGGTGAGTCCCTGTCGGCCGCCGCCGACGCGAGTCCTCGGGACGCGACGTCGCCGGCGCGAGGATCACGGAGTGCGGTCATGTTCGACCCTGCGGCCTCTGGCGTCCCCCGGCCACCGGACGGGACCGGCCGGGACCGCGCGTCGCGGGCCCCCGAGGACGACGCGGACGCGCTCTTCGGCTTGGAGGAGCTGCGGTCCGGGCCCGGGGACACCCCCGCCGACCGGGCCGCGCGGGAGCCGTCGTACCGCGACTCCCCCGCCGCCCGCCGGTTGCTGTCCGTACGGGAGATCCACGCGGAACCCGCCGCCGCGGCGTCGCCCCGCGGCCGGGCGATCCTGGCCCGCTTCCCCGACGCCCGGGTCATCGACGTGGACTCGCACTGGCGGATCCCCGAACTCCACGGCAACGAGGGCAACCTCGAACGCTGGGTCCGGGTCAAGAGCGAGGTCCTGGTCCTGGGCGAGAAGAAGACCCTCGCCACCCGCCCGAACGGCAGATCGGCCGACTGGATCGCCCCGGGGCCGTCGAACGGCTGCGCGATGGCCTGCGCCTACTGCTACGTGCCGCGCCGCAAGGGCTACGCCAACCCGATCACCGTCTTCACCAACATCGAGCGGATCATCGCCCACCTGGACCGGCACATCACGCGCCAAGGGCCCAAGCGGGAGCCGAACCAGTGCGACCCGAGCGCCTGGGTCTACGACATCGGCGAGAACGGCGACTGCTCGGTGGACGCCCTCATCAGCGACAACGTCGCGGACCTGGTGCGCGCCTTCGCCCGCCGGCCCACCGCCAAGGCCTCCTTCGCCACCAAGTTCGTCAACCCCGACCTGCTGCTGCTCGACCCGCGCGGCCGCACCCGGGTGCGGTTCTCCGTGATGCCGCCGCGGGACTCCCGGCTGCTCGACATCCGCACCAGCCCCGTCGAACAGCGGATCGCGGCCGCCGGCGATTTCCTGGAGGCCGGGTACGAGGTCCACTTCAACCTCTCGCCCGTCGTCGTCCGGCCGGGCTGGGAGGCGGACTGGAGCCTGCTCCTGCGACACATGGACGACGTCCTGCCGCGGGCGGTCAAGGAGCAGGCCGCGGCCGAGGTGATCATGCTGACGCACAACAAGGACCTGCACGAACTGAACCTCGGCTGGCACCCGCGCGCGGAGGACGCCCTGTGGCGCCCCGAGCTGCAACAGCCCAAGCGTTCCGAGAACGGCAGCTGGAACGTCCGCTACCGCAACGACACCAAGGCCGAGGCCGTCGACACCGTCCGCCGTCTGGTGGCCGCGCACGCCCCGTGGCTGCGGATCCGCTACGCCTTCTGACGCCGGCCGCCGCCCGGGCCCGGCATCCCGGTCCGGTTGCCGCGCCTCAGCCGTCGAGCTCCGCCAGCCCGTCCCGCCACCGCGCGGCGCGCTCCGCCGCGCTCTGGTCCCACCACGGGGTGCCGCGTTCTCCGAGGGCCACCTTCGCGATCCGCACCCGGTCCCGGGCCGCTCGCTCCGCCCCGGGGTCGTCGGCCCGCAGTGCGACGCCGACCGCTCGGCGGGCCGCCATCAGGTGCACCCGCAGCCGGGCACCGGCGTCCTCGGGCACGGCCGGATCGGTGGCTCGCCAGCGGCGGCCCCCGACGATGATGTAGCGCCCGTCGGGGGTCAGCGGCGGCGGTGGCTTGCGGGTCACCGGGAGCGACTGCCCCCGGCACCCGGGATCAACCCTCCCGGACCGGCGTACGGCTCAGTCCCCTCCCCCGGACGGGTGTCCCCGCCGCGCCTCACGGAGAGGCGGCCGCGAAGAGCCCGCCGGGCCGGTCCCCTCGCCGTTCCCAGCGCCGACCAGTGGCCGACGTCTCCGGCCGGCGTGCGGCGACCGGAGCGGGGCAGGCGCCCCACGACGGCCGCGAAGGCGGCCCCCGCGACGCCGAGGAGGACCACATGGCCGGACACGATGACGAACTGCACCGGGGCGACGAGGTCACCTGGAAGAGCCACGGCCGGCGCGTGGCGGGGGAGGTCAAGCGTCGGATCACCCGGCGCACGCGATCCTCCGGCCGGACGGTCGCCGCCTCGCCCGAGGAGCCCCAGTACGAGGTGGAGAGCGAGAAGACGGGTCGCACCGCCGTCCACAAGCCCGGCGCACTGCGACGCAAGGGCGGCGCCTGACCACTGCCGGCGCGCCCCCGCCGGCGCCGGGCCGCAGGGTGGGCCATCGCGGCCGCCCCGTACATGGCCCCGCGTCCCGCGCGCATACGAACGCCACGGGCGGGCACACGGTGCACACAAGGTGTGATTGGCGTAGAGAAGGAGTGCCCGTGCTGCCCAGCAAGGTGACCGACAGTGGCGTGCTGATCATCCGTCTGCGAGCGGACCTCGACATCGGCGGCCGCGCCACGGCCGCATGGGACATCGACGACCTCCTCGCCGCCCACCGCGCGGCGCCCGTCGTCCTGGAACTGTCCGGTGAGGCGATCAGCCCCGCGGCCGTGAGCACCGTCGTACGGGCGCACCGCACCTGCCTGGGCTTCGGTGTGCCGCTGGCCGTGGTCACCCCGGGTGTCGAGGCGCGCCGCACCCTGGAGGCCGGCGTCGGTGTACCCGCCCCGGACGTCCACGCCACCACGGCGCAGGCCGTCGCCGCCGTGGAAGCCCGCTGCGCCGCGGTCGCCGTCGCCGCCTAGCACCCGTGCGGTGATCACGCGCCGGCACCGACCCGGCCGGAGCCGCCGCCTGAACAGGGAGCACGACCATGCGGCTGCGTACGAGTCGCCCCGACCGACCCGGCTACGGACGGGTGCGCCACGGACGCGGCTTCCGCTACCTGGACACGGCCGGTGCCCCTCTGCGGGACCCGGACGAGACGACCCGGCTTCAGGCGCTGGCGATCCCGCCCGCCTGGGCCGACGTGTGGATCTGCCCGTGGCCGACGGGTCACATCCAGGCCATGGGGACCGACGCCGCGGGCCGGCGCCAGTACCTCTACCACGAAGGTTTCCGGGAACGGCAGGAGACCGCCAAGCACGCGCACGTCTTGGAGGTCGCGACGCGGCTGCCGCGGCTGAGGAAGCAGATCGCCGCCGACCTCGCCGCGAGCGGGCTCGGCCGGGACCGGGTGTTGGCCTGCACCGGCCGCCTGCTGGACCTCGGCTTCTTCCGGGTCGGCGGCACGACGTACCGCAGGGACCACGAGGCCTACGGGCTGACGACGCTGCTGCACGAGCACGCCACCTGCCGTCGGGGAGAGGTCGCGTTCAGCTACCCGGGCAAGTCCGGCCAGGACCAGGTACGGGCGCTCGTGGACCCGGCCGCCTACGAGGTCGTCAGGGCCCTGCTGCGCCGGCGCGCCATCGAGTCCCAGCTGTTCGTGTACCGCCAGGGTCGGGTGTGGCACGACGTCCGGGCGGGCGACGTCAACGACTACCTGCGCGCCCGGTCCGGCGCGGACATCACCGCGAAGGACTTCCGGACCTGGCACGCGACCGTCCTGGCGGCGGTGGCCCTGGGTGTCTCCAGCAACGTGGCATCGGGCTCCCCCACCCAGCGCAGGCGGGCGATGACCCGAGCGGTCCGCGAGGTGAGCGGCTACCTGGGGAACACCCCAGCGGTGTGCCGTGCCTCCTACATCAACCCGCGGCTCTTCGAGCTGTACGAGAACGGCGTCACGATCGGACCGGCCCTGGACCGGATCGGAACCGGCGTCCTGTACGGCCATCCCGCCACGCACGGCGAGGTGGAGGCGGCCGTCCTAAGGTTGCTGGGGTGACGCGCCGCCACCCGGGAGCCGCGCGGGCGGCCGGGCTTCGCGGGCCCGGCCGACCGGCCGGGCTAGTGTGGGAACGTCCGTCACCCGTGAGCGGCAGATGGGGCTGGTGACCGTGTCGACATCGAGCCACGACATCTCGGGGGCGCCCTGCTGGGTCAGCCTGCTGGTCCGGGACCTCGGCTCCGCGCAGCAGTTCTACGGCGCCGTGCTCGGCTGGGAGTTCCGGCCCGCACCCTTCGGTGACGGCTTCAGCGTGGCGTTCCGCGACGGTGCGCCCGTGGCGAGCATCGGCGCCGTGACGGACGTGTTCAACGTGCCGGCCGCGTGGACTCCGTACTTCGCCGTCCAGGACGCCGACGTGGCCGCCTCCCGGATCCGCGAGCGGGGCGCCACCATGGCCGTCGGTCCCCTGGCCTTCGGTACCGGGCGGGCCGGGCTGGCCGCGGACCCCGCGGGAGCCGTCTTCGGGCTCTGGGAGGGCGACGTGCTCCCCGACTGGTCGGTGGGCCGCGGCAGCGCCCCGGCCTGGCTCGAACTGCGCACGCGGGACGCGTTCGCCGCCGCGATCTTCTACGGCGAAGTGCTCGAATGGGCCGGCGAGCGGCCCGGCTGCTGCACGGTGTCCTACGAGCACGACCACGTCGTCCTGCGCCACGGTCGGGACACCATCGCCCGCATCCGCGGCGGGGCGCTCGAAGCGGCGCCGGATCCCGCGGTCCGTGCCCGCTGGCACGTCCACTTCCGGGTGAACGACCTGGAGGCGGCGGTGGAGGCCGCCGGACGGCTGGGCGGCAGGGCCGGCTCCCCGGTCGAGACCTCCCCCGCGAGCCGGCGCGTCGTCCTCATCGACCCCGACGGGGCACCGTTCACCCTGGTCGCCCCCGGCAAGACGGCCCGGACCGCGCAGACCTGACCAAACCACGGATCTGACCGGACGGATCTCGGCCGTACCGGTGGACGGGCAGGCACGCCGGCCGCCAATCCCGTCCGCCCGATCGGCCTCAGCGGTGGGCGGCGATGGTCCGGTCGATCCAGCCCTTGTACGCGGACACCGACGTCCAAATGCCGGGACCGCTCCCGCAGTGCGGGTCGACGGCGTAGTCGCCGTCGCCGGAGGTCACGCCGACCAGCTCCCAGCGGCCGCCCACCCGCTGGACCTGCGGGCCGCCCGAATCCCCGGAGCAGGCCATCGCGCCCCGCACCTTGCTGCTGGTGCAGAGCTCGCCCTTGCCGTTGATGTCCATGCAGTCCGACGTCGCGGTACGCCGCGTGTCCAGTTCCTGGAGCCGGTCGGGGAACACCCACCGACTCGGCTCGGGGTCGTCGACCACCGTGCCGAATCCGATCACCCGGGTGTCCGCGCCCACCTCGGGCGCGCTGCCCGCGATCCGGATCGGCCGCTCACGGACGGGACGGTCCAGTTTCAGCAGGGCGATGTCGTCGTTCGAGCGCCTGTCACCGACGGCGTCGAACCCCGGGTGGACGATCTTGGCGACGATCTTGCGTACGGTGCCGCCCGCCTTGCGGTGGTCACTACCGACCCGCACCGTCCCGCTGGGGTGCGCCGGCATCACCTCCTGCGCGCAGTGCCCGGCCGTCACCACCCACTGCGGGGCGATCAGGGCCCCGCCGCACATGGCGTCCATGGACCCCTCGCCGTCCCCGGGGGTCATCGGGATGGCCACCATGAACGGGTACGGCTCGGAGGAGTCCGTTCCGCGCACGATGGCCTGCGCTCCGGTCCCCGTAGCCGCCGTGTACAGCACCGCGACCGCTCCGACGGCCACCGCCCGGGTCAGCAGCCGACGTCCCGGTCGGGGCCGGACGGCTCGCTGTCGGTGCTGAGCGGGCAGGGGGGCGGAACCAGCCATGACGGGGACTTTCGAACGGGGGCAGGTGGATGATCGGATTGAGTGCTTCCGGTCCCGTTCCCTGTTCCCCGTCCACGGCGCGCTACACCTCCGGACGGCAGGTCACGGCCGCCAGTACGTACCCGCTGCCCGTACGCGACACGGCATCCCGGCCGCGCCGCGGTTTCACCGTCGTCGACGGCAACTACGTCTGCGCCCGCCGGCCCGGCGACTGCCACCGTCCGGCGGCGGACTACCTGGCCCTGGTGCGGGCCCACGCGTCGGGAGCGGCGCAACCGTCCGCGTGAGTCCGGTCCGCGCCCGGCCGCCGGCGGGTCGGCGTCCGCGACCGACCGGCCCGGCCGCACGGCCGGGCCGGTCCCGCACGTTCGGCCGAGTCGGATCCGGGCACATGGTCGTATCCCGTGTTTACCTTCCTTCATGGAGATATCCGCAGGACGTCCGTACCCCCTCGGCGCGACCCACGACGGCTCGGGAACGAACTTCGCCCTCTTCTCCGACTGTGCCCACAAGGTGGAGCTCTGCCTGATCGGCGAGGACGGCGGCGAGCGTCGGATCGCGCTGCCGGAGGTGGACGGCGGTGTGTGGCACGGCCGGGTGGCGGATGTGGGTCCCGGGCAGCGGTACGGCTACCGCGTCCACGGGCCCTGGAACCCCGACGAGGGCCTGCGGTGCAACCCGGCCAAGCTGCTGCTCGACCCGTACGCGCGGGCGGTCGACGGTCAGATCGACGGTGACCCCTCGCTGAGCGGACACAGCACCGAGGAGCCGGGCCGGCCCGACGACCGCGACAGCCTGGGCCACGTCCCGCTGGGCGTCGTCACGGGCGGGGAGTTCGACTGGGAGGGGGACCGCCCACCGGGCCACGCGTTCCACGACTCGGTCATCTACGAAGCCCACGTGAAGGGGCTGACCCGCCGCCATCCGGAGGTTCCCGAGGAGCTGCGGGGCACGTACTCCGGGGTCGCGCACCCGGCCGTCATCGCACACCTGCGGGCGCTCGGCGTCACCGCGCTCGAACTCATGCCGGTGCACCAGTTCACCCAGGACGGCTTCCTCATCGACCGGGGCCTGTCCAACTACTGGGGGTACAACACCATCGGCTTCTTCGCCCCCCACCACGCCTACGCGGCCGGCGGCAGCCTCGGGGGCCAGGTCTCCGAGTTCAAGTCCATGGTGAGGGAACTGCACCGGGCGGGCATCGAAGTCATCCTCGACGTGGTCTACAACCACACCGCCGAGGGCAACGAGCAAGGGCCCACGCTGTCCTTCCGAGGCATCGACAACCCGTCCTACTACCGTCTCGTCGACGACAGCCCCGGCCACTACTTCGACACCACCGGCACCGGCAACAGCCTCCTGATGCGGCACCCCGCCGTCCTCCAGCTGATCATGGACTCGCTGCGGTACTGGGTCACCGAGATGCACGTGGACGGCTTCAGGTTCGACCTCGCGGCCACCCTGGCCCGTCAGTTCCACGACGTCGACAAGCTGTCCGCCTTCTTCGACATAGTCCACCAGGACCCGGTCATCAGCCGGGTCAAACTCATCGCCGAGCCCTGGGACATCGGCGAGGGCGGCTACCAGGTCGGCAACTTCCCCGCTCTGTGGAGCGAGTGGAACGGGCGCTACCGCGACGCCGTACGGTCCTTCTGGCGGGGGGACGAAGCGGCCCTGCCGGAGTTCGCCGCCCGCATCGCCGGCTCGGCCGACCTCTACCAGTCCGACCGCAGGCGCCCCCGCGCCGGCATCAACTTCATCACCGCACACGACGGTTTCACCCTGCGCGACCTGGTCTCCTACAACGACCGCCACAACGAGGCGAACGGCGAAGAGGGCCGCGACGGCGACGCGGACAACCGGTCCTGGAACTGCGGGGTCGAGGGCCCCAGTGACGACGAGGAGATCCGCCGCCTGCGGGCGCGGCAGCAGCGCAACATGATGGCGACCCTGTGCCTCTCCCTGGGCGTACCCATGATCGCCCACGGCGACGAACTGGGTCGCACGCAGGACGGCAACAACAACGTCTACTGCCAGGACAACGAACTCGCCTGGATGGACTGGGACCTCGACGAGGAGCACGCCGATCTGCTCGCCTTCACCCGCCGGGCCCTGGACCTGCGCCGGGCGCAGCCCGTCCTGCGCCGACGGCGCTTCCCGCAGGGCGCGCCGACGGACGCGGCCGCACCGGAGGCCGACATCGTCTGGCTCCACCCGGACGGCATGAGCATGACGCAGGAGGACTGGGACCGCTCCGATGCCCGCAGCGTCGGCGTCTACCTCTGCGGGGACCGCCTCACCGCGGACGGCGGCGACGGAGCCGGCGCGCCGCCGGACTCGCTGCTGCTGATGTTCAACGCCTCGGCCGAGGACACGTCCTTCCGTCTTCCGCCAGCCGCCTACGGCGAAACCTGGACGGTGGCCCTCGACACCGCCCTCGACGGTGACGACGCCCAGGACGAGACGGAGATCAAGGCGACGGCGACGACCGTCCTCGGCGCCCGCAGCATGCGCGTCCTGCGCCGCCCGGGCAGAAGGCCCTGAGGCCCTGAGCGGGGGACACCTCCGCGGACGGGACCGCTACGCGTACGGGCCGTCGTCCGGGTCGCCGGGCTCGATCGACTCGTCCGGCCGTACGTCGACCACGTGCATCGCGGCCTCTTCCGCACCGGCCGCGCCGCCGTCGATGCCGTGGTCCTCGGCGACGAGTTCCTTCGTCGTGTTCGGGTGCGCGCCCTGGTCCGGAGCGGTCAGCCGGCCCGCGCGCACCGTGCCGACCTCGGCGTCCCACAGTTCTCCGTCGCCTCCGGGCAGGTCACCGAGCCCGTCGCCCGGGTCCGGCGCGTTCTCGGCCACCTCCTGGGCCAGCCGCTGGTCCAGGGACTCCCCCTCGTGCTGCTCGGCAGCGGTCGTTCCGTACTTGGTCACGCCCAGCGGTTTCTCCGGCGGTGACCAGCCCTCGTCCAGCCTGTCGTCGTACGTCCGCTCCCCCACCGCGTTCTGCAGGTCCAGCGGCGCCGCGTCCTCCTGGTCCTCGTTCCCGCCGGTCGGCTGGTACACGTCGTCCGCCATCTGTTGCTCGTCACTCATGGCGCTCACCCGTCCCGTTCGGTCCGGCCGTCGCGCCCTGGGCCCGCCTCGTCGTCGTCCTTGTCGTTCCCGGCGTCCCCCGTCCCGGGAACGATCGCGTCCTGAGCCTCCTCGCGGGCCGCACGGTCGCCGCTCTCACCGGGCGCCTCGGAGGGCGGGGTCGGCTTGCGCTCCTGCTTCTTCTCGCTCATGGGGCGTTCCTCTCGTCCGGGCATACGTACCGTTCAGCACACTCGGCGGCCGGTCCGGCCGGGCCTGCGCACCGACCGACCTCCGAGACAGGGCGCCTACCCCACATCGTCCCCCGCAAGCGGGTACGGGCCCGTGGCTGATCGCGGAGATCGACGCCCTCAGCGAGGAGGAGGCCGCCGACCGGTTGAACTGACCGCACCCGCCCGCCCGCCCCACTCCCTCCCCCGCACCGCACCGCATCGCACCGCATCGGAGAACGCCATCGCCACCACCGTGCCGCCCGCCGCGACGACCGTCCCTGAGCTCCTCGACGCACGGGCCGCCGAGCACCCGGACCACAGCGCGCTACGGGTCGTCGGCGGTGGGGAACTCACCTTTCGCCGCTGGCGGGAGGAGGCGCTCCGCGCCGCCGTCGGACTGGCCGCCGCCGGGGTCGCACCGCGCGACCGGGTGGTGCTGCGGTTCTCCAACGCGTGCTGGGAGCGGTACGCCGTCGCCTTCCTCGCCGTCCAGTACGCGGGCGGGGTGCCGGTGCCGGTCCGCGAGGACCTGTCCGAGGCCGACGCCGCCGCACTGGCCGCGCTGGCCGAAGCCCGCACGGTCCTGCGGGAGGGCGGGGCACCCGCGCTGCCGGGGTCGGCGGACCTGTGTCTGGACGCCCTGCTGGCGGCGCACCCCGAGCCGCCGGCCGGCCCGCCGCACCGGGTCGGTCCGGGCGACCCGGCCCAGGTGATCGGCACCTCCGGCACCACCGGCGCGCCCAAGGGCGTACTCGCCGCGCACGGCAACCTGACCGCAGGCCTGACCACCCACCCCCGCCGCCGTGCCTACGCGCACTCGCGGCACGCCCTGCACGCCTTCCCGATCGGCACCAACGCGGGCCAGGTGATGCTGCTGGGCGCGCTGACCGCCGCGCCGACCACGCTCAGCCTGCCGCGTTTCGACGCGGACCGGTTCGGCGCCGCCGTGGAGGAGTTCGGGATCGGCACGGCCTTCCTGGTGCCCTCGATGGCGATCGAACTGGTCAACGCGGGCACCGCCGGGCGGTACGACCTGAGCAGTCTGCGCCTGGTCAACTCCTCCGCCGCCGCACTGCCCGTGCCGGTGGCGGCGGCGCTGGCCGCGGCGCTGCCGGGAGCGACGCTGGTCAACACCTACACCGGAACGGGGACCGTGACGCCGTACCTGGCCGCGCTCCGTGCGCAGCCGCACGCCGTCGCGCTCACCTCCCAGCAGGAGAACTTCTTCCGCTGGATGGCCGAGGCCCCCGGGCGGGACGCCGGCGCGGTGACGGCCCTGTTCCGGGTCACCGACCGGCTGGAACCGGAGACGCTGGGCCTGGCGCTCACCGAGGCGGTCCGCCGCCATCCGGCCCTGCGGACCCGGTTCGAGGCGGTCGGCGAGGGGGTCGTGCGGGCGGTGCTGGACGAGGAGCCCCGGGTACGGATCACGCTGACCCGGGCCCCGGGGGCCGGCGACGCGGAGGTCGACGCCCTGCTGCTGGCCGAACGCGACCGCCTCACCGACCTGGCCCGTGACCCGATGGCGCGCCTCCTGGTGGTCAGCCGATCGGAGACCGACCACGTGGTCCTCGTCGCGATGCACCACATGGTCGCCGACGGCTGGTCGGTCGGTGTGCTGCTGGCCGACCTCGGGGTGTTCTACTCCGCGCTGCGGCGGGGCCGCTCCGCCCCGCCGGCCCGATCGGGCCCGGGCTACGCCGAGTTGGTGGACTGGGCGAACGCGCACTGGCCGGCCTCCCGGGCCCACTTCGGGACCGCGCTCGCCGGTGCGCCGGAGGCCGTCGAGCGGTTCGCCGACCGCCGGTCGGTGGACGAAGTACTCACCGCCGCGCACGAGTTCGAGGTGCCGACGGCGTTGGCGGGAAGCCTGCGGGCCCGGGCGGCCGAGCTGGGCGCCACCCCCTTCCTCGCCGTCGCGGCGGCCTGGACCGCACTGTTGGCGCGCCGCGGCGATCAACCCGACCTGGTGGTGATGACCCCGGTGCCCGGCCGTCCGCGCCCGGACGCCGAGCGGACGGTGGGCTGCTTCGTCCAGTCGTTGCTGCTGCGGGTGGACGCGAGCGGGGGACCCGGCTTCGCCGAACTGGTGGACCGGCTGAGAACGGTGCACAGCGAGGCGTTGGACCACCAGCTCCACCCCTTCGCCGAGTTCAGCCCGTCCGTCCCCTTCGCGGCCTGGCTCCGCTACGAGGCGTGGGCCGCGCCCGCTCAACTGCCCGGCCTGGCCTGCGAGCCCTGGGAACTACCGCGCGGCAGCACCGTCCCGTGGCCGCTGCCGGGCGGCGACCGGGGCGTGCCCGAGCTGACCGTGGTCGAGCAGCCGGACGGCGGCATGCGGTGCTGGCTGCAGTACAACGCCCTGGCCTTCGACCTCCCCGTGATCACCGAATTGGCGACGGAGTTCACCACCGCCCTGACCGCCGCCTGCGGTTGACCTGCGGACGCCCCCCATGACGCCGACCGGCCGCCAACCACCCGCCGACCACTGCCTCGCCGGAGGCGGCCGGGATCCGGCCCGCTGACGGTCCGGTAGATTCGGCGACACGGCTGATCTTCAGGGGAGCGGCAGGATGCCGCGCGTGCGACACGGGGGCAGTGGGTGCGGAGCGGACACGCGCAGGACCGTCGGCGGAAGGCCCTGCTGGAGTGCTGGCGCGCGATCGAGCTGTTCGGTCCGCCGACCATCCCGACGCTGCCCCGCCGACGTCCCGCCGCGCGGTCAGGGCCGAGGGACGAGTACGTCGTCGACCTGACGCCGGAGCCGGGCCGGGTACCGCCGCCCCTGCCGTGGGCCCCGGATCATCCGGAGACGGGGGCTCGGCGGGCACCGTTCGGTCGGATGTGGCGCCACGAGGTCTACGGCGGGGTCTTCGACCTGGAGTTGCTTCGCCGAGCGATGATCGCGGTACTGCCGCCGGGAACCGATCCCGATCCCGGCGTGCCGCAGTCCGAGCTGGTGCTCTCCGGACAGAGCGCGATGTTCGCGCTGGTCCTGGATGACGAGGGCCGGCCGATCGAGGACACGTCCGTGGTCTCCGCCTGCGCTTGGGCCACCGGCCGACTGTTCGATCCGGGGCCGTCCGCACCAGGGTGGTTGGACGGATTCGAGGAACTCGACACCGCGTTCGGCCAGGCGATCGGTGAACTCACCGCCACCACGATCCCGTACGGCCCCACCGCGTCGACCGCCGGCACCGCGTACGAGCGGTGGCCGGACTCCGCGGGTGCGCGGGGCGCGACCGACGGCAGGAGCTGGCAACTGCTCCTCGCCGAGATTCTGGGCGGCGCTGCCGTCGGCGCGGTCGGGGCCCTGTTCGGGGAGGTCGCCGGCGCCGCGCTGCAGGGCGCGGCGGAACCTCTGGTTCGCCGTGCCGCGGACTGGGTCGCGGCCCGGCGCCCCACCGAGGACCGGGGGGAGTCCGGGCAACCGGACGGCACCGGCGGCGTCCCCGAGGGGGCGCCGACCGACGGTCCGGACATGCCCACGGATCAGGGGGCCTGCGCCGGTCCCCGTGCGCTGGGGTTCGCCGACCTGGTCGCCCTGACCGCCCAGATCGCCGACCTGTGCGGGGTACGGGACCATTTGCGGCCGCAGGTGCTGCGGGTGCGCAGCAGGCTCGTCCGCCGACCGCAGGACCCCGGTTCGAAGGTCACCGCCGCAGCCCCGTTCCTGAACAGTCTGCTCCCGCCCGATCTGGCCCGGGTATCCGCGGCCGTCGGCACGGACATCGGGCCGGCGTTGGAGGCGTACCTGACCGAACTGGACGCCGTCGCGGCGGAGGCTCGAACGGATGTGCGCCGGGAACGCGGGATCGTGCTGGAAGGAGTGGCTCCAGACCTTGTCCCGGCCGGCCGTTGGCCCGCACCGTCGAAGTTCCCGCTCGCTCTGAGCCAGCAGTTCGCGGTCAACCGCCTGCTCGCCGACCGGGCGGGGACCGAGGGCGGCATGTTCTCCGTGAACGGTCCGCCGGGCACGGGGAAGACCACGATGCTGCGCGACCTGGTCGCCGCCCTGGTCGTCGAGCGGGCCGCGGTACTGGCCACCTTCGACCGGCCCGAGCAGGCGTTCACCGGTCCGGTGTGGCGCGGCAAGGACCGCCAGGGCCGGCACGCCCGGTTCGTGTCGCGGCTCGACCCGCGGCTGACCGGGTTCGAGATCGTGGTCACCTCCTCCAACAACGGCGCCGTGGAGAACATCACCGCCGAACTGCCCGGCATCGGCGCGCTCGGCGAGCACTGGCACGACGACCCCGACCACTTCTCCGACCTCGCCTCCGCGCTCCTCGGCGGGCCGGCCTGGGGTCTGGTCGCGGCGGTGCTCGGCAACAAGTCCAACCGCAGGGAATTCGGGGACCGGTTCTGGTGGGGCCGGTTGCCCGACAAGGAGACCCAGGCCCGCAAAGTCGCGGGACAGCCGCCGCTGCGCGGCATGCGGGAGATCCTGAGCGATTGGATTCCACCCAAGCCCACGCCCGGCGGCCGGCGCGCTGTGACCCCCGCGGACCGAACTGCGGCGGCCGGACCCGCCCAATCCGTACCGTCGTGGACCGACGCCGTCGCGGCGTTCCGTACCGCTCTCGCCGAGGTCGAGCGACTGCGGGCCGGCCGCACCCGGCTGGCCGGAGCCTTGGCCGCCGTCGAGTCCCCGTCGGCCGGGCAACGGATCGCGGGCCTGGAAGCCGCCGTGACGCGGGCCGACCATCTGGCCATTTCGGCTGCCGCGGACCTGGACCGGGCCGCTGCCGCCACCGCCGCCGCCCGGACCGCCACCGCGGCGGCCGAGGCCGGACACCGGGCGGCCTCCGCATACGTGCCGCAGGCTCGCCAGGAACTGGCCACCGCCCGCGCGGAGCTGTCGGTCGCCCGGGAACTCGCCGCTCAGCAACGTGAGTACGCCGCCGCGCTCACCGCCCACCACGACGCGCCCCCGGCCGTCGAGCAGGGCCTGCGCGGCGGGCTGCGCCGGCTGCTGCGGAGCACGGCCGAACGACAGGCCGCCGAACGGCAGCAGGAGCTCGCCCGGGCCGAGATCGCGTACCTGCTCGTCCGGCAGCGCGCCGCACTCGACGACTCCCTGGAGCGGGTCGCCGCCGCCGTACGCGCCGAGTCCGCGGCCGCCGACCGGCACAACAGGTCCGGCACCGCCGTCGACGCCGCCGCCACCGGCCTCAGCGCCGCCCTCGACCACGAACGGGCAGCGCGCACGCGGGAGGCCGCGGCGGCCACGGCCCTGCGGCACTCCCGGCAGGCCGCCGACTCCTCCCGCCGCGGCCTTCGGATCGCCGTCACCGAACTGGACGACCGCCACCGAGAACTGCGGGAGGCGGCCCGGACGCTGCCGTCCCTGCCGCGCGGCTGGTCGCACCTCGACGAAGCCCGACAGGAACTCGGCTCGCCCTGGTCCGACGAGGCATGGTCCACCGCGCGCAGCGACCTCTTCCTGCGCGCCCTCGACCTCCACCGCGCCTTCGCCGCCGGGGCCGCGAAGAAGATCCGGGGCAACCTCCAGGTCCTCATGGAACTGATGACCGGGACCAACGGGCCCGTCCCCGACGCCGAGGTCGAGAGCGCCTGGCAGACCCTCTTCCTCCTGGTGCCCGTCGTCTCGACCACCTTCTCCTCCATCGGCAGCATGTTCGCCCGTCTCGGCCGGGAGTCGATCGGCTGGGTCCTCGTCGACGAGGCCGGCCAGGCCACCCCGCAGGCCGCCGCCGGCGCACTGTGGCGCGCGCGTCGTGCCGTCCTGGTCGGCGATCCGCTCCAGCTCGAACCCGTCGTCACCATGCCCACGGCCCTTCAGCGCCGGCTGCTGCGCGCCTACGGCGTCGACGAGCACTGGCTTCCGTCGGCCACCTCGGCCCAGGCCGTCGCCGACCGGACCAACCGCTACGGCACCTACCTGCCGGCCCCGGACTCCGACGACGAGCACGTCTGGGTGGGCGCGCCCCTGCGCGTGCACCGGCGCTGCCAGGACCCGATGTTCACGGTCAGCAACGAGGTCGCGTACGGCGGCCTCATGGTGCACGGCACCGATGACAAGCCGTTCCCCGACGCGGAACGGGACGGTCTGCTCCCCAGCCGCTGGCTCAACACCGACGACCCGGCCCGCCCGGCCGACGCCCCCTGGGGCGAACGCGACCGCCGGGCCTTCGAGTTCGTCCTCGACCACTTGCACCGGCACGGCGTCGGCGTCGAGCGCGTGCGCGTCATCGCCCCGTTCCGAGCCCTCGTCGGCGCATGCCAGAAGGTCTGCCGCGGCCGTGCGGGCTGGACGTCGGAACTGATCGAGGAGCGCTGCGCCACCGTCCACCGGGCCCAGGGCAAGGAAGCCGACGTGGTCGTCCTCGTGTTGGGCGGCGGCCGGCCCGGAGCCCGCGACTGGGCGGCCCGCACCCCGCACTTGCTCAACGTCGCGGCGAGCCGCGCCAAACGCCGCCTGTACGTCATCGGCGAGCGCGGCCTGTGGGCCCCGCTCCCGCACTTCGACGTCCTCGCCTCCGAGCTGACGGAGTTCCACCATCTCCGTGACCGCGCCACCTGGCCACCGGACGGCGTTTGACCGGACACGCACCGCCGCGGCGTTCAGGACAAGACGTCCGACGCGCGGAGCCTCCTCTCCCGGCCGGCGGAACCGATCGGTCCGCCGGACGGGACCCGGGCCCGTCGAAGGACTCAGCGCTTGAGCATGAAGGTGAAGTCGCTCGAGAGCTTGCCACCCAGGCGAACCGTCGACACGAGGTTCCCCTCGGCGAGCAGCCTCTCGACCTCGGCCCGCGCACAGCCGAACCCTTCGGCGATCAGTCGCACGGGCCGCACCGGCACCCGCGCCGCGAAACGGACCCGGACCTCGATCGCCTCACCGTCCGGCCGATCCGCAGGCTCCGGCGTGCCGCGGTCGAGGCGCCAGGCGTTGTCCCAATCGAGGGCGACGCGGTTGCGGCGCAACAGGAGGGGATCCTGCAGCAGTTCGGCTGCCAGGCCGAGGTCGTTGTCGTGCATCAGGTTCAGCAGCTCGGGTCGTACGGAACGCACGCGCGTCCGTTCCAGGACGGCGAGTTTGGTGGTGTCCCCGCAGCCGGCGCACAGCGCCAGGAGCCAGGCATCGAGGAGTTTGTGGTGTGCGTTGACGCGGAACTTGCCGTGCGTGCGGAAGCGCCCGGAAGGGCACCTGTGGCAACGGTGAAGAACGATCGGAGGGCAGGTGGGAACGACCACCCAGGTTCTGGACATGCGAATACACCGGTTCCAGTGAGAAGACCGCAGCGAAAAGGAGCACGGCGCACAGGTGCGACGCGCGACGGTTCAGCGCTCGGGGGGTCTCACTTGGTGTACAACGGCACGTCCTTGCCGGGGGCGACCACGGGCGGGAGCACGTTAGCGGCGTACAGGAGCAGGGCTCCACTGAATTTCGGACGGATGGCCGTGCCTCGCGGCAGCCGACCGCGAACGCCACTCACGCCTCCGGGGGTACACTGCCGCCGGCTCCGGCGGGGCCGTCCGGGCGCGCTCCTGGTTGAACCGCTGGTCACCGGTGGCCGTCTTGGGGCCCAGTAGCGGCCGCGGCGCGGTGGAGCCGCTCCGCTCCGGCCGGGGGCCGGAGCGGGTCTCGGGCCGGGGTCAGCCGTTCCTTGCGCGTCGTTGGCGTCGGAGGATCACGGCGGCCGCGCCCCCGAGGGCGAGTGCCGCACCGGTACCGCCGGCGAGCAGGGGGGTGGGGGAGGTGCCGGCGTCCGCCTGGTGCGGAAGGGTGTAGCCGCTGGAGTAGCCCTGGGAGTCGTACTGTGAGCCGGGGAGCTTGTCGGCGTAACGAGCCTTGACCAGCTGTTGGTAGTCGCTCAGCGAGACCGACGTCCGGCCGTCCAGTCCTTGTCGGGCCTGGTCGTTGAGCGGTTCGACGGTGGTGAGCTTGAGCTGGTACCAGCCGCGGATCTGCGGCTCGGTGAACACCAGCGTGCCCAGGGTTGCCTTGGCGGCCTGGGCGGCGTCTTCGTCGCCGTCGCGTACGGCGGCCAGGTGCCAGCCGCCGCCCTGGGTGGGGGCGAGCATGACGGTGGCGTTGCGACCGTTGACGGTGGTGCTCAGCGACGAGACCAGCTGTGTCAGCTTGACCGCTTCGGTGGGCAGTGCCGGGGAGGTGCCCGCGACGAAGCCGGGCGTGATCTCGTTCACTGCCACCGGGTCCTTGATGGTGAAGGCCGGCAGTCCCTGGCACGGCTCGGCCGTCTCGGGGATCGTCTGCACCGGCTCGCCGGCCCCGGCGGGCAGCGGAGTGCTCAGGAAGCGGCAGACGGTGTTGCGGACGTCGGCGGACTTCACCGCGTCGAGAGCGGCCTGATAGCCGGGGATGTCCGCGGGGAGCGGGTCCTTGACCGGCGCGGCGTGGGCCGGGTGGGCAAGGGAGAGCAACGCGGACGCGCTCAGTGCCAGGAGGAGGGACAGGCGCCAGGAGCGGGGGTTCGACCGCTCGCCGACTGTTTCAAAGGTGCTGGTGTCGCGCATGTCGCCTGCCTTAACGGGAGATGCCGATGCGGGAATGGGTCCACTTGGACGAGCTGTTGCTCACGTAGTCGTTGTAGTTCCACCACGTGTAGGTGGTGGTGTCCGGCCACGGGTCGGCCACCGCGATCGTGTTCTTCGACGTGTCGAAGCCGTAGACCACGTTCATGTGGCCGCCCCCGGACGTCCACCCGATGCGGGCACCGATCGGCCGGGCCGCCTTGACGTCGGTGTAGACCTGGTTGAAGGTGGCCGCGCTGCTCAGCCCGGTGCCGGTGTGGGCCATACCCAGGCTGCTCCAGCCCTTGGCCATGTCGTCGAGCGTGGCGGGCTGGTTGTTGCAGCCGTAGTAGGGCTGGGCCCGGGTGCAGAAGTCGCTCTGGGTGGAGCCGACGCCGTGGAACTTGGCGATGGTCAGGCCGGAGGCGACCCAACACCACTGGGTCTTCTCCTGCTTGTACATGTTGATGGTGTCCTGGCCCGCTTCCGCGTGAGCTGTACCTCCTGCGGCTGCGAGCAAGCCTGAGACCGCCAGCGCGACGGCCGACACTGCGGTTTTGCACCTGAAAGTGCCCATGGTTCTGCCTTCCCCTGCTGGGTGCGACGAGACGAGCGGGGCAATCCTGCAGGGAATATGACAGCGCAACATGTCACGGCCATAAAGGGGCATCGCATAAGTTCACGCCTTCTGACTATTTGTCAGGTGATCGCCCGAAACGACTCGTCACCCAGGCCGGGGAACACCCTGGAGGGCAAGATCGAACCCGGCGTCCTCCAGCAGGCCACAGGACGCCGGAGGAGAGATGAACTCCTGCCCGTCGACATCGGTCAGGCGGGACGTCGCCGGAGGTCGCCTGGGCGGAGGGTCACAATAGCTTGGCGGAGGGTCACAACAGCTTGATCGTCGGCGGGACACGACCGGCATCACCCGGCGGTCCGGTCGATCGGGAGCGGCCCGCGCCGCAGTGCGCCTCGATGCCGTGCCCATGCCTGTTCACGACGCGCGCACCGCTTGGCGGACGGCGGGGGCCGTTGCGACGTCGACGTCTCCCGCCGCGATCACCCGGCAGATGCCGGACCCAAAGCCGCGCTTCGCGCGCGGCGCGCGGGCCGTACCTTCACCGTACGCCCAGTACGGCCCACGGTGCCGGGCCGCCGTTCGGGCATCGTCCGGCGACACGACTTCGCAACTGTGGAGTAGCCGCATGCCACGCAGTTCTTCGGGGCAGGCGAAGGGCACAGTTCGCACATATGGAAGGACTGTCGATCATGCCTACAGCGCGCGAGATCGTGACTCCGATGCCACCTGCGTCGGCGCCCAGGACAGCGTCCTGGACGCCGCGGAGAAGATGACCAGCATGAGTGTGGGTGCACTGCCCAGCCGCGGCAGGGTCAGGCTCTCTCCAGCGACCTGACAGTGCGCTGGACGCGCCTTTTCGCGTAGCCCTCGGGAGTGCGGCGGCCGGCCATCGAAGGCGGTGAGGTCATGAAGGACACGGCACTCGTCGTGATCGACATACTGAACACGTACGAACACGAGGACGCCGACGCACTCGTCCGCTCGGTCCGCGGCACCCTGCCGGCGGTCGAGCAGCTGATCAAGCGGGCCCGGGACGCCTCGGTGCCGGTGATCTACGTAAACGACAACTTCGGCCAGTGGCGTTCCCACCACGGCGAACTCGTCGAGGCCGCACTGGCCGGCCGCCACCCCGAACTCGTCGAATCCATCGTGCCGGACGAGGACTCCCTCTTCGTCGTCAAGGCCCGGCACTCGATCTTCTACGAAACCCCGCTCAACTACCTGCTGGGGCAGCTGGGCGTCCAGCACCTGGTGCTGTGCGGGCAGGTCACCGAGCAGTGCATCCTCTACTCCGCCCTCGACGCGCACATCCGCCACTTCGACGTCAGCATCGCCCCCCAGACCGTCGCGCACATCGATCCGGAGCTGGCGGATGCCGCACTGCGCATGATGGAAACCAACATGTCCACCACCCTCTTCCAGCCCGACGAACTCGCCTTCGACAACACGAAAGCGTGACCGGCGGGCCAGGCGCGGCGGGCCCAGGGCGCCGGGACGCGTTCGCGTGCAGCCCCGCCGTCAGTGGTCCGGCGGGAGCCGGGCGTGACGCATCACCCGATGGCTCTGCGGGCAGTCGCGGAGCCTGAACCGACTTCCCGGTGCGAGCCGACGTGGTACTGGTCGGCGCGGGAACCGCCGGTCCCAGCACCGGGTGGGAACTCTCCCCTGTCGGCTTGCGCGTGATCGTGCCTGAAGCGGGCCGGGTCGCGGCAGGGGTCACCCGGCCATACGACGGGAAAAGTCACCGCCTGCACACGAGCATCTACGGTCAGCTCCGGCTGATCAGCAAGGCCCCGGTGACGCGGCCCTGCGCGCCCCGTTCACCCACGTGGAGGGGGCCGGTGCGCCGGCGGAACTCAACGAGACCCCCGCGAAGATCCGGGCCGCAAGACAGCGGGCGAGCTGATCAGCCGCCCGTTCCGCCTGGGCGTATGGACCGTGACCACCCTCACCGGAGCCCGCACCGCATGGCCCGGGGCCACCCGAACGGTGAAGTTCGTCCTGACCGTTTCAACCCTCTCGAACCCCTCGCCGACGTCGCCCCCAGCCCCCGCCTGTCGCAGGTCGGCGACACCTGGCCGCTGGACGGCCGCGTCGTCGGCATCGTCGCAGGCCAGGACATCGACATGATCGGTGTGGACGCGCTCCGCCAGGTCATCCTGGACGCGGGGATGGTCCCGCTGGTCATCGCCGCGGCGGGCGGGGTGCTCGGCGGCGCCGAGCCGGTCATCGTGCAGCGCACCTTCGCCACCGCCCGCTCCGTCGAATTCGACGCCCTGGTCTTCGCCGGTGTGCCAGGAGCCGGTGCCGACGCCTACGGAGCCCGCGACGCCAAAGCCGGAGCTCCCCAGCCCCCCGTCAGCGATCCTCGGGTCCTCGCTCTCCTCACCGAGGCCTACCGGCACGGCAAGGCACTCGTCGGCCTGGGCGACGCGGGGAGCCTCTTCGAGGCCGCCGGAATCCTGGTCGGTGAACCGGGCGTCGTCGTGACCGACGGAGCCCAAGGAATGCGCCGGCTTACGGAACTGCTCGCAGCCCACCGCGTCTGGGAACGCTTCCCCGCCGCTGTGTGACCCCCTCGCCTCCGTCGGCGGCCGGGTCCCCCCGTGGGGCCCGGCCGCCCTCGTGAGGCCCGGCCGCGGCCGGAACGACAGCGCTCGGTCGGACCAGGCGGCGGCGCCCCGACGTGAGGCAGGGTTTACGGTCTGGCTTCGTGCAGTGAGTCCGTCAGGGCTGCTGGGCGCGGATCAGGATGAGTTCTTCGTGTTCCTCGGCCTCGTCTGCCGAACCCCGCCTTTGCGGCCAGACCCGGCGGGAGCGCGGGACCGGGCCCCGAGATCCGGCCTCGTCTCGACGAAGAGGCCGGGGCGAGGCGGGCGCCGGGGTGGGAACCCCCTGCGGCGCGGCCTGCGCCCCGGCCTCGTGCCGGTCGCGTGATCAGCCCTGCCCGGGCGGACTCTGTGTCCGGGGGTCGCTGCGTACTTCGGCGGCCGTGTCCTGTCCGGCCTGGCGCAGACCGTCGGCCGTTTCCCGGCCCGCTTGCTGTGCGTGGTCGGTGGTCGTCGACACGGCGTCCTGAGCCGTACCCTTGACCGATTCGACGGCCTGGGCCACCGGCTCCTTCAACTCGTCGCGGACCTCGTGGGCGGCGTCAAGGGCAGTCTGCTTGACGGGCTCCAGCAGTTCGTCGGAGTGTTCTCGCAGGCGCTGCCCCGCGTGCTCCTCGGCCTCGGTCGTCGGCAGCAGGGCGGCGGCGAGCATGCCGGCGCCGAACGCCATCAGGCCGGCTGCCAGCGGGCTGCCCTGGGTCTGCCGCTTGATCCGGGCGGGAGCCTGCTGGATGGCGTCCTGAGCGCCACTGCCCGCTTCCCGGGCGGTTTCGGTGATGCTGTCGGCAGCCTGGTGCAGGCTGCCGGAGGTCCCCCGCGCGGTGTCCTGTGCAGTGCCCATGACGCGCTCCTTCACTCCGGTCACCCGGTCGCGCATCGAGTCGACCTTGCGCTGGGCGATCCTGCTCGGGGTCATCCTGTCGGCCAGGAGATCGACGTTGCGCGCGAGGTGCGCACGCCGGTACTCGACGTCGGTCCTCAGCTCGTCGGGTGTCGCGCCCATCGGGCATCCTCCTTCAAGGTTTCCACGGTCTGTTCGGGCTTGAGGTTGACGCTCCGCAGGCGCTTGCGGCCCGTGGAGTAGAGGACGCCTCCCACCACGGCCCACAGGGCCGTAACGATCAGAGCAGCCCAGGCGGGGTCCATCACGTTGGCGAGGGCGAAGACGACGGTCAGGCTCGCGAAGAGCAGCACCGCGTGTCCGGCGTAGCCGGCTCCGCCCAACATCCCGACGGCCTTGCCCGCCTTGGCGGACTCCTGCTTGAGCTCCGCCTTCGCCAGCTCGATCTCGGTACGAACCAGCTGGGACACGTCCTGGCCGATCTCGCCGATCAGGTCGCCCAGCGAAGGTTCGGCCTCCGTCGGCGGGGGCGGCGCGGGCGCCGCCGGTCGGTCATGGGAGGAATGAACCATGCTCAGATCCCTTTCCCGGGCCGCGGGGAGCCGGTGGCGGGCGGGCCGGCCTGCGGATAGGCCGGGGGCGCCGGAGCGATGTGCGGCGGCTGCGACGGGCCGTGGGTGTCGAGGGGGTCCTCGTACCCGGCTGGTATGCCGCTGCGGTCAGGGACCGGACGCTGGACCGGTGCGGGGGTGCCCGTCCCGGCGGTCGGCCGGTCGGCCCCTGCAGCGCTGCCGCTGCCGGCCGCAGTGGTGCCGGCGGTCTCCGCGGAGGCTGCGGCGCTGACGCTCTTTCCGGCTCGGGCTACGACGAAGCCGGCCAGCGCCGCTCCGGCGAGGAAGACACCGGGGCGGCGGCGGGCGAAGTTCTGCAGATCGCTGACCAGGCCGTCCGGACCCCGCGTGTCCATGTGCGAGGCGACCTTGTGTCCACCGTCAGCCAGCTGACGGGCCACGTCCGCCATGGTGGAGTCGGGTTTGCCGTTCTCGCCCAGTTCACGGAGCTCCTGCGAGAGGCGGCGTACGTTTTCCGCGAGGCGCTGCGTCTGGGTCTCGGCCTGGCCGGTCAGCTGGGTCCGCAGCTCGCCTACGAGATCGCGTGCCTGCGCGGTGGCCTCCCCGACCACGTTGGCGGCCTGCTCCTTTGCCGTACCGCCTACCTCGGCGGCCTTGTCACCGACCAGCGAAACGCTTTCGCCGGCCTTTTCCTGCACCGTGTGTGCTGCGGCCGTCGTCCTGCTCTCATCCTGACGGCGCGCATCCTGGAAGTCACTCAAGGCTCCTCCTCCTGATGAATGGCGGTGATGCGTCTCGCACCGCCGCCTGCCCTCCTTTCACCGCCTCACCCTCCGATGCGGGACTTCCGATGTGTTTGTCGCAACGAGTGGAGGCAGACGCGGAGCCCCGAGGCCCATGGCGGGAAGGGCCGCCTTGGCCCATCGGCAGAAACGGTGGGACGAACCGAGGGCCCGGTCGTACACCCCTCCTCCGACCGCCGGCACGGGCCGGACGGGACCGCAAGGGGCAGTCACCATGCGCCCGGAATTTCACAGTCCGTTCGATGCAACGGGGAGCGGCCCGTGATCCGCCGTCCGGCGGCGCCGGTGTGCCTCGGCCCGGCCAGTGGCCCGGTACCAGGACACGGCCACGACGGTGGCCAGGGCGGCCTCGACCAGGTCCCCGCCGTAGTACATGAGCTGTGCTCCGGCGTGCACGTCGGCAGCGGCGAAGGCAGTGCCTGGGGGTGGCGTCGCGTACAGCGTCTTGGCCAGCACGGCGTGCGCGGCGCCCGCGGCCAGCAGGCTCGCCCCTCGCACGCCGATGCTCCAGCGGCGGGCAACGGGTTCGAGTTGGCAGACAGCGAAGGCGAACAGCAGGCCGACGGCAAGGACGTGCGCGTGGACGAGGGCGTGCAGCCAGGGCTCGTGGCTCATGCCCGCGAAGAGCTGGGTGCGGTACAGCACCCAAAGCCCCGCGGCATTCAGGAGGGCTGCCAGCGGGGGAAAGAGCAGCCAACCGACGAGGCGGGAGCGGACGAGGGCCAGCAGTGCGCGGCGCGGTGTGCCGGGGGCCAGGACGCGGAGGGCCAGGGTGAGGGGGCGGCCGAGCACGAGCAGAAGCGGTGCCACCATCCCGACGATCAGGTGCTGCGTCATGTGGGCGGTGAACGGCCCGCCCGGCAGTCCCCCTGTGGCGGCCCAGGCCACCCCGGCGCTACCTGCGGCGAACGAAGCGTCTCTCCGACGGTGCCAGGCGTCGCCGCGCCGCCGCAAACGGCACGCGGCCGGCATGTAGACCGCGCAAACCAGCATCACGGCCACGGCCGCACCCACTACTACCGCGCCGGAAACCGCCGTCGGGTCGGAACGGACATGCGGGAGGATCACGGCGCCGGCTCTGCTTCGGGGTCGCGTCCTGCCCGGACGGCCAACGCCGTGCCGATCAGCAGCAGGACCAGGGCGACGGTGTTCCAGGCCCAGTCGTAGGGGGTGACGTCCACGCCGTAGCGGATCTGGTGAAGGCGCAGGAGTTTGTGGTCCACGATCCCGTCGAACAGCTGGAAGATGCCCAGCCCGAGGAAGAACCCGGCCCGGGCATGGCCCGGAGCCAGGGCTCGGCGCCGTCGGAGATCTGCGTACAGAAAGAACCCGGAGACCAGAGCCAGCAGCTCGGCCGTGTGCAGCAGACCGTCGGACATGAGGCCCACGCCGAGGGTGGAACGGTCATAGAAGTGATGCCAGCCCAGAATCTGGTGGAAGACGATCTCATCGATGGCGGCCATGACCCCCATCCCGATGAGGCCGCACACCAGAAGCGATCTCCCCCGCTCACACGGCGGGCCGGGCGTCGTGGAACTGTGGGCCGGTGCACCCATGGACTTCACCTTCCGCCGTAGTGGGATCGCGAATGACCAGATCCTCGAGAAGTTACCGGCGTTGAACCGCCCCAACCCTGGCGAGCGACACCCCGAAGCACCACCGGGGTTGCCGCCCAACGGGGAGGGCTGTCAGCCGGCGACCCTGCCGAACAGGTGATTGGCGGGAGCGTCGGGGTCGTTGCCGTAGAAGAACTCGGTGAGCGCCTGGTGGAACTCCGCGCGGTCGAGTGCACCGGAGCCGTCACGGTCCAGAGCGGCGAAGACCGTCGCGCAGTCCTCGCTGGGGACACCGGCGACTGCGTCGAACATCTGCTGGAACTCGGCTCGGTCGATCTTGCCGTCGGCGTTCAGGTCGACGAGGTCGAAGAAGCAGTTGGTCACCGGCGCGATCTGTTCCGGGTACAGGGCGGGGTCGGTCAGGACCTGCTTGAATCCTTGGGTCATCTCGCGCAGATCGACCTTCCCGTCACCGTCCTGATCCATGGGGGCGATGACGTTGGCCCAGAACCCGTCCATTCCGTCGGTGAGTCGGCGCGCGGTGGCCGGGTCCGGTACGGCGCTGCGGGCGCCGATGTAGCGCTCGCTCATCATGCGAACGTCCTGACGGGTGATGAACCCGTCGCCATCGACGTCGGCGCCCTTGAACCACTGGCCGTACTTGAGGTCTTGAAGTGCAGTCACGACCACGTACGGTATTCAGTCGGTCACTCAAAACACAAACGGGCTCGTGATGGGCCCCTCGGCGGGCTTGGGCGGGGAGAGCCCTTCGTGTCACTGTTCGAGCTCGGGTGGGGAGAACGCCCGCACGTCAGGAAGGGGATCGTCGTAACGTTCGACATCGACCAGCGCACTGAGTGCACTCGGCCCCTGGGACAGGCGCGAGCACGGTCGATCCGCTGTGAGGACGTTCGGGTTGCCGTGGCGGTCCAGTGTTCCGCTCAGGCCCGGCCGGACCGGATCCCACCACGCTCCCGTGGAGAGCTGTACGACGCCCGGCATGACGTCGTCCGACAGGACCGCGCCCGCCAGACAGCTGCCCCGATCGTTGTGGACGCGTACGATCATGCCGTTCTCGATGCCGCGCGAAGCGGCGTCCGAGGGGTTGAGTGTGACGGGTTCCCGGTCGCGGATCTTCGAACTGAGGCTGTGGCCGCCGTTGTCGTACTGGCTGTGCAGGCGTGAGGCGGGCTGGTTCGAGATCAGGTGCAGCGGGAACCGGGCCGACAGGTCGGCATGGAGCCATTCCACCGGTTCGTACCACGTCGGATGCCCGGCGCAATCGTCGTAACCGAACGAGTCGATCTCCTCGGAGAAGATCTCGATCCGGCCCGAGGGCGTGGGCAGCGGGGAACGCCGCGGATCTGCGCGCAACGCTTCGAAGCTGCCGGGGAACGGTCCGGTCAGCGCCGGCAGCTCGGCGGTGGAGTTCCGCCAGAAGTCGTCGAAAGCCGGCAAGGCCGCATCGGTGCCGAGCTCAGCCCTCGTCTGCTCGTAGAGGTGCCGGACCCATTCGAACTCGGAACGCGACTGGGTGAACTCCTGCTCGTATCCGAGCCGGGAGGCCAGGGCGGCGAAGATCTGGTGGTCGGTGCGCGACTCGCCTTCCGGCTCGCGGACCTTCGGCATCGCGACGAGGTGTGGGTCGGAGAAGCCGGCGGCGAAGTCGTCGCGTTCCAGGGTGGTGGCGACGGGCAGGACGATGTCGGCGAACTTGGCCGTGGCGTTCCACCAGGCTTCGTGGACCACCACCGTGTCAGGGGTCTGCCAGGCGCGGGTCAATCGATGCAGGTCCTGGTGGTGGTGGAACGGGTTGCCTCCGCACCAGTAGATCAGGCGGAGCTCGGGCAACGTGAGGCGTTGGCCGTCGTAGTCGATGGTCCTGCCCGGGTGCAGCAGGGTGTCGGCGATCCTTGCCACCGGGATGAAGTCCGCCACGGGGTTGGAGACTTTGGGTACGGACGCCACGGAAGGGCGGCCGGGGGCGACGCCGGTCGCGTCCATGGTCGCGTAACCCGCGCCCCAGCCGCAGCCGGGCCGGCCCATCGAGCCGGCCATGGCGGCCAGCACGACGGACATCCAGATGGGCTGTTCGCCGTGGTCCGCCCGTTGCACCGCGTAGTTGACCATGATGAGGGAGCGCTGGGTGGTGAGGCGGTGGGCCAGGTCAACGAGCGTGTTGCGGCTGATGCCCGTGATCTCCGCTGCCCAGGCGGCGTCCTTGGGGATGCCGTCGAGCTCACCGCGAAGGTAGGAGGCGAAGCGGTCGAAGCCGACGCAGCACCGGCGGAGGAAATCCTCGTCGTGCCACCCGTTGACCAGCATCGTGTGGGCGATGCCGAGCATCGCGGCGGTGTCGGTGTTGGGGACGACGGGCAGCCATTGTGCGTCGAGGAAGCCGGCGACGTCACTGCGTAAGGGACTGACGTTGACGAACCGCACCCCCGCCTCGCGGCACCGGCGCTGCAGGTTCCGCGTCTGATGTCTGGCCAGCCCGCCGGGGTTGATCTGGCTGTTCTTGAGAGCCAGCCCGCCGAACGCCACCACCAGCTCGCAGTTCTCGGCGATCTCGTCCCACATCGGCATCCGGGACTGGTAGCTCCACGGGTGCCCGCCGATCACGTGGGGGAGAATGACCTCCAACGCCGCGGTGCTGTAGGTGTTGCGGGAGTCGGTGTATCCCCCGCCCAACGCCAGGAACCGTTGCAACTGACCTTGTGCGTTGTGGAAGCCGCCCGCGCTCGCCCAGCCGTAGGATCCGCCGAAGACCGCGCTGTCTCCGTGCTGTGAACGAACCCGGGACAGTTCATCGCTCACCATCGTGAGCGCGTCGTCCCAGCTCACCTCCACGAACGCGTCCGCACCTCTGGCCGTGTCCTGGATGCGCGGCAGGCCCTTCAGCCATCCCTTGCGCACCGCCGGGCGCAGCACACGGGCGTGGTCGTCGGCGGCCATCACCATTCCAGGGCCGATGGGCGACGGCGCCGGGTCATCAGCCCGGGACTCAATGCGTACCAGCCGGCCGGAATCGACCACCGCGATGAAACTGCCCCAGTGCGTCGCGACCGGCAGACGTCGTTCCACGTGCATCAACTCCACATACGAAGTTTCCGCTGCTCTCGGACAACGGATGTCGACCGACGGTCCGCGGGACAAAGACTTCCCCTGTCACCGCCTGCGCAACCCCGCCGGCCGGCGCGGCCGCCGCCTGGTCGCTGAGGTCCGGGTCCCGGGACGCGGGAAGGCCCTAGGTCAGCGGCGCCCCGGGCACGCTTCGCGTCCACGCCGGCGGGCGGCGCCCGCCCGCGGTAGGTCGTCGAAGCCGAGAGGCCCGCAGGAGCAAGGCCGGCCCGAACAGCCCTCAACCGAGGCCGTTTCGCTTCAGCCTTGGGAGATCGGCTTCGTTCGCGGCCGTGTGTGGAACGCGGACCGCACGACGCGGGCCGCGGCGAAACTGATCAGGGCCGTGGCTGTCGCCAGGCCGATGCCGGTCCAGTCGAGCGGCTCGGTTTCCAGAATCGATCGGAGTGCTGGTACGTAGAGTGCGGCCGCCGCGAGGAGTGCGGAGGAGAGGACCGCCACGGGGAGGAACAGATTCTCTCTCGTCAGGAGGCGGGCTCGAAGGCCCAGGACGACTCCGAGCTGGGCGGCGAGCAGGGCGAGGAAGAGCACGCTCTGCCAAGGCAGGTCCCAGGCGCGTGCGGTGAGGGCTGCCGCGAGGCAGGAGGCGGTGACGACGGTGGCGAGCAGGAGGAGTCGCTGCCAGGCGCCGGCGCCGAGGATGTGCTGTCCGGTGGGGCGGGGAGGCCTGTTCATGGCGCCCGGTGAGACGGGTTCGGCGCCCATGGCGACGCCGGTGAGGCCGTGGGTGAGGAGGTTGATCCAGAGGATCTGTCCGGCCCGCAGCGGCAGGGGGAGCCCGATGAGGGGGCCGGCGAGCATGACGAGGATCTCGGCTGTTCCGCCGGCGAGGCCGTAGATGAGAAAGCGGCGGATGTTGTCGTAGACGCGCCGTCCCTCCTCGACGGCTTTGACCACGGTCGACAGTTCGTCGTCCGTGAGTACGAGGTCGGCGGCCTGCCGGGCGACCTCCGTGCCACGCGCGCCCATGGCGACGCCGATGTCGGCCTGGCGCAGCGCGGGGCCGTCGTTCACGCCGTCGCCGGTCATCGCGGTGACGGCCCCGCGGGAGCGCCAGGCTTCCACGATGTCCAGCTTCTGCTGGGGATTCGTGCGGGCGAACACCCTCACGGCGGTGAGGTCGTCGACCTGGTCGGCGGCGATGTCCGCGCCGGTGACCACGTCCTTGGACGAGGCGCCGGCAGCGAGCAGTCCGACCTGGGTGGCCACGGCGCGCGCGGTGGCGGGGTGGTCGCCGGTGATGAGGATGGGGGTGATGCCCGCGGCCCGGCAGGCGGCGATGGTGGCTGCGGCCTCCGGTTTGGGCGGATCATCAATGGCGACCAGGCCGAGCAGGTGGAGGCCGGACTCGGCGTCGGCGGCGTCGTCCGGCAGGGCGTCCCGCGTCCCGGAGGCGACGGCGAGGACGCGGAAGCCGCGTGCGGCCAGCAGCGCGGCCTGCTGGTCCGCCCTGTGCAGCAGGTCGGTGTCGTCGGCGAGGACGGCGGGGTCCAGGATCGCCTCGGGTGCGCCTTTCAGGCAGACGAGCACCCGGTCCTCGGGCGTGGTGTGCAGGGTGGTCATGCGTTTGCGCAGGCTGTCGAAGGGTGCTTCGTCGGCGCGCGGGTGGCTTTCGAGGAGGGTGGCTTGATCGGCGCAGCCCGCTTTGGCCGCGGCCGTCAGGAGGGCCGCCTCGGTGGGGTCGCCCAGTGCGGTCCAGCGGTCGTCGGGCGGGGCGGGGCCCGTCGGCGGCCGGATCGAGGCGTCGTTGCAGAGCGCCGCCGCGGTCAGCAGTTCGCGTAGCGGCTCCCATTCGGCCGGCGTCGGGGGTCGGCCGGCGATCAGGACGTCACCCTCCGGCTCGTAGCCGACGCCGGAGAGGTCAGCTGTGGAGTGGGGTGTCCAGACGTGCTGGACCACCATGCGGCCTTCGGTGAGGGTGCCGGTCTTGTCCGTGGCGAGGACCGATACGGAACCGAGCGTCTCCACGGCGGGAAGGCGGCGGACGAGCGCGTGCCGGCCGGCCATGCGGCGGGCGCCGAGGGCGAGGGCGAGGGTGACGACGGCGGGCAGGGATTCCGGTACCGCGGCGACCGCGAGACTGATGGCGGTCACTGCCATGATCCCGACGGGCAGGCCTTGCAGGAGGCCGAGTACGAAGACGACCAGGCAGAGTCCGAGGGTGGTGGCGGCCAGGATCCGTCCGAGGGAGGCGAGGCGGTGTTGCAGTGGTGTCGGCTCCCGTGCTCCGTCCAGGAGGGCGGCGATGCGGCCGAGTGCGCCGGCCGCGCCGGTCGCCGCCACCGTGGCCACGCCCCTCCCCCGTACGACGACCGTTCCGGCACTCAAGGTCGTACCGGGATCCTTGTCCACGGCGACGGACTCCCCGGTGAGCATGGACTCGTCGACGAGGAGGGCCGATGCCTCGGTCAGCTCGGCGTCGGCGGCGACGATGTCACCTTCGCCCAGCAGCAGCACGTCACCGGGTACGACGTCGGTGGCCGGGACTTCGCGTGGCGTGCCCTCTCGCAGTACCCGTGCTCCCGGGGCCGACATGGCCGAGAGGGCTGCCACCGCGTTGTCGGCGCGGATCTCCTGGGTCACGCCGACGGTGGTGTTGAAGAGGATCACCAGGCCGATGACGATGGAGTCGGCGTGGTCGCCGATGGCGATCGTGAGCAGGACCGCCCCGATCAGGACCATGATCAGAGGGTCTTTGAGCTGCGCCAGAACCCGGACGTACAGGGGGGTCGCCGACTGGGCGGCGACTTCGTTGCGGCCGTGCTCGGCGAGGAGGCGCGCGGCCTCCCGTTCGGTGAGTCCGGTGGACTTCTGCGAGGTGGCGGGTGCCTGGCCGGCCGCGGGCGCGGACATCAGGTCCCCCGCGGGACGGGGACCGTGATGACCGGGCAGTGGGCCCGGTGCAGCAGTCCGTGGACGACGGAACCGAGCCGCATGCCCGTGTAGCCCCCGTTTCCCCGTCGGCCCAAAACCAGCGCCAGGGCGTGTTCGGCCGCCTTCGCGAGTTCCTCGACCGGGTGACCTGCCAGCACTTCATGGGTGAGGGTGACGTCCGGGTACTTCCCCGGCCGGCCGGCGACGGTCTCGGACAGCATGCGGCGCTGCGCCTGGAGACCCGCGTTCTTGTCCTGGAACGAGAGGAGGGGCTGGTGCCACACCGAGATCGCCCGCAGGGCGCACCCTCGTATGCTCGCTTCCTCGAAGGCGACGGCCAGCGCCGCCCTCGACGACTCGCTGCCGTCGACCGCGACCACCATGTACGGCGGCTGTTGGCCGGCATGTTCGGCGTCGCCGACCACGACCACCGGGCAGTGCGCCTGCGCGACCACGGGCACCACCAGGGAACCGGCACTGAGGAATTCCTCGGTGCGGCTGAGGTGTCGTGACCCGAGCACCACCATGGGGGCCTTTCGGGACAGCTGACCGAGGGCGGGCGCCGGGAACCCGTCGAGCAGGTGGGTGGACAGTTCAAGATCCGGGTGCCGCGCGCGCGCCCATGCGGCAGCCGCTTCGAGGGTCTCCGATCCGGACCGGCGCAAGTCGATGCGATTCGCGGTCCCGTCGACGTGCTGCGTGTCGTGTTGCGGCGACACCGCCAGTGCCAGAGCCAGTCCGAGCGACCGGCGGTGCGCCTCGTCGGTGGCCCAGGCCAGGGCCATGTGCCAGTCCCTGACCGGGTCGATGCCGACGACGATCTCACGGCCTGTCATATGCGTCATCACGACTCACTCCCCTGGTCATTGCCCTGCCGCGGGATGAGCAGCACGGGACACGACGCGTGGTGCAGAAGGCTGTGGGTCACGTGCCCCAGCGTGCGGCCGATGTAGCCCGGCGAGCGCCTCCCGCCGACGACCAGCAGGTCCTCGCCCCGCGAGGCCTCGGCCAGTACACCGGCCACCGAGAAGCTCTTCTCCAGGTCGGCGTACACGGTCAGATCCGGGAACTCCTCGCGGATCAGTTCGGCCATGACCGACAGGCGGTGGGCATGCCGGTCGCTGATCTCCTCGACATCGTCGAGCATGCTCACGACGTCGCCCACGGACTCCAGCAGGTTCCATACGTGCAGCAGCCGCAGCGACGCCTTGCGCAGCTCTGCCTCGCGCGCGGCGTACCGGACGCAGTCGAGGTCGTGTTCGTCCCGGACACCGACCAGCACGCTGCCCGTCTCGACTCCCGGGTCCGTACCCCGCACCACGGCGAACGGGGTGGTGGCACTGGCGGCGGCCTTGAGCCCGACGGAGCCGAGCATCAGCGAAGCGAACCCGCCGAGCCCGCGGTTGCCGACGACGACAGTGCCGTGGACGCCGGCGGCCCGGCGGAGGCTGGGTACGGCCGGGCTGCGGCTGAATTCCGTGGTGACGTGCAGACCGGGATGGAGATCCGCAACGGCCGCGGCGGTGTCATCGAGGAGTTCGCGGCCCGCTGCGCGGACCCGTTCGATGGTTTCCACCGAGGCGTAGACGGCTCTGCTGTCCGTGTCGGCGGCATGGACGATGTGCAGGGCCTTCCCCCGCCGTGCCGCTTCCGCCGCGGCCCACAGGGCGGCCCCGCGTGCGGGGTCCGACCCGTCGACGCCGACGATGACCGTCCCGAGTTCCGGACCGGCGGTGGTGCCTTCCATGGATTCTCCTGATCGAGGGCGATCGTGCTTCTCCTCCCACGCTGGCATCGCGGACGTGTGGACGGCGAGGGCCGTAGAGGCCAGGACGAGGGCCGACCGGTCCCTCCCTCGCTCCCAGAGCCGACGCAAGCCCACGTAGACGCACCCGGTCGGCCCCCGTACAGGACCGTTCGGCCCTCGATAGGGGCGTCGGCCGGGGGGATGGTGGCTGGTACGGGTGGTGCACACCAGCCCTCTGCGCCCCCGCACGACGACGTACAGGAGGTCCGCTCGTGAAGCACACCCAGGTCGGCGAGGTGATGACGGCCGCCGTCATCTCGGTGGATCGCTCGACGACGTTCCGGGAGATCGTCAAGCTCCTCGCCGCCTACGACATCACCGGAGTGCCCGTCGTGGACGAGGACGACCGGGTGGTCGGCGTCGTATCCGAGAGCGACCTGCTCGCCCGTACGGCCCGTACGGCCGCGGAGATCATGTCGGCTCCCGCTGTCACGGTCCGCACACGGGAAAGCGTCACCGGGGCCGGACAACTGATGACACGACGGGGCGTGGAACGCCTTCCGGTCACCGACGAGGAAGAACGCCTCATCGGCATCGTCACCCGGCGGGACCTCCTGCGCGTCTTCCTTCGCCCCGACGCCGAGATCCGGCGGCACGTGAGCGAGGACGTGCTCTCCGACACCATCGGAGCGGGCACCGGGGCGGTGGACGTGCACGTCCTGGACGGCGTCGTGACCCTCGCAGGCCGGCTGGAACGGCAGAGCCAGATCCCCCTCGCCCTGCGACTCACCGCACGACTGGACGGCGTCGTCGCCGTCGTGGACGAGCTCACAGCGCGCACGGACGACTCCCGACTGATCCCACCGGAGCGCGGAGCGCACCCCATCACCTGGTGACAGCGAAGTGCTCCGCCCAGCCTGAGGAGGCCACCCTCATGAACCACCACGTAAGCGTCGGAGTCGACGGCTCCCCCGAAAGCCTCGCCGCAGCCCGCTGGGCAGCCCGTGAGGCCACGCTCCGCCAGGCACCCCTGCGGATCGTCCACGCCGAGGACTGGTCCTCCGCCGCGCTGGTACCCGAGCTGGATCCCGGGACGCGCGACCGCTGGGCCGATGAGGTCCTGGGCTCCGCCACCGACGAGCTGAAGCGGGCGTATCCCCGTCTGGAGATCTCCACGCGTCGCCTCTCGGGAAGGCCTTCCACGGCCCTGGCGGCGGAGGCCGAGAGCGCCGGCCTCCTGGTGCTCGGCTCCCGCGGGCTGGGCAGTGTGGTGGGCTTCGTCGTCGGCTCCGTGAGCCTGTCCACCCTCACCGCCACCGACACGCCCGTCGTCCTCGTACGGGCGGCGGAGGACGGCCGGGAGAACGCGGCCCGCACCCCCTACGGCGACATCGCCGTGGGTGTCGACATCCACCAGGCCTGCGACAGGGTCCTGGCCTTCGCCTTCGAGGAAGCCTCGCGCCGCGACTGCGCGTTGCGGGCGGTGCACGGCTGGAAGCTCCCTCCCGCGTCCGGCTACTCGCCCGTCCTCAATCCCTCGGTCGCCCGCGAGGTCGACCGCACCGTCGCCCAGATGCTCGACGACATGCTCATGCCGTGGCGGCTGAAGTTCCCGGACGTGCGACTCGAGGAGAAGACGTTCATCGGATGGGCGGGACGGGAGCTCGTCCAGGCCACCACGGGCGCGGACCTCGTCGTCATCGGACGCCGCATCCGCCGCTCGCCCATGGGCACACACCTCGGCCCGATCGCCCACGCCGTCCTCCACCACACGGCCGCGCCGGTGGCCGTACTCGCCCACGACTGACCATCCACCAGAACCGACCGGTGCCTCACCGTCCCCGGTGGCCCCGCCGAGGACATGCATGCCCGCTTTCGGAGGAGGGCCTGTGAAGCGCGTGAGCACCAAGGTGACAGCGGAGCTGGAGCCCCGCCCCTCCCGCCGGTTTTTGGTGGCTGCTCGCCGTCCCCCCGGACGTCACCCCGTAAGGGCCGGTCGGCTCCACAACGGGCTCCTCGGCCCCTCTCGGAAGCGGTGGCCGGTGGACGAGATGATCCGCCCCTGGTGCGAGAAGTACCCCTCGGTGGCGGTCACCCCCGAGGTCCGCATCGGCCAGTCCGCGATCCAACTCGTGGACGCCTCCCAAGGGGCCGCGCTCGTCGTCGTCGGCAGGCGCATCCGACGGTCCGCCTACGGCACCCACATCGGCGCGATCGCGCACGCGGTCCTGCACCACTCCGCCTCGCCCGTCGCCGTCATCGCCCACGAGTGAGCGCGCCGGTCGTCCCTGGTCGTCAGGCGTGCGCGGGCTTACGGGTACACCGTCTCAGGCGCCGCAGTTCGTCGGTGCCCCGGACCAGGACGGGGAAGACCACGATGAGGGCGACCACGTAGAGGGGCAGGGCGGCGGTTCCGAAGAGGCCCTGCAGGGCCGGGACGTAGACGAGGGCCACTGTTCGGCCCTCTCGGGTCGGCCCGCCCCGGGGGCTTCCGTGGTGCGGGGGTCAGTCCGACGGGAGACGGAACCAGTGCTCGTCCCCGGCCGCCGCCACGACGGCCTGTTCCCCGGGCAGCACGAGGTTCACGGGACCTTCGAGGGATTCGGGGACGGTGATGCCGAGCCTTCCGGGGAGCAGCCGGATGCGGACGCCGCGGTGTCCGCGGTGGCAGAGCGTGAAGGAGACGGGCTCGATCTGCCCCAGGGGGACGGGTTCGACGTACAGGCCGGCGGGGCCGGTCTCCAGGCCTGTGACGCCGCGTTCCGCGAGGTCGAGGGTGCCGGCCATGGCGCCCAGGTGGATGCCTTCGCCGGTGGTTCCGCCCTGGATGTCGGTGACGTCGCCGAGGAGCGCCTCTTCGCAGTGCTTCCAGGCATCGGGCTCCTCCAGGCGGGCCAGTACCCAGCCGTGCACGAGGCTGCTGAGCGTGGATCCGTGGCTGGTGCGCGGCAGGTAGTACGCGACGGTGGCCCGCCATGTCGCGTCGTCGAGCCGGTAGCCGAGCCGGTCGAAGAGGCCGTACAGCTCGGCGGGCCGGAAGAGGTAGCCGAGCATGATCACGTCGGCCTGTTTCGATGCCTGGTAGCGGTTGACCGTGTCGCCTTCGGATTCGAGGATCCGGTCGAGCCGGCGCACGTCGCGGTAGCGGGCGCGGTAGGCCGCCCAGTCCAGCTCGGCCAGCTCTCCGTATCCCTCGAACTGGCTGATGACGCCACGGTGGAACGGGACGTACAGACGGCGGGACACCTCGTCCCAGTGCTCCAGCGCGGCGCGGTCCAGGGCGAGGTTGCCTGTCAGCTCCGTCCGGCGCGCGGGGGGCAGCTCGTCGAGCAGTTCGAGCGCCTGCTGGATGACCCATGCGGCCATCACGTTGGTGTAGGCGTTGTCGTCGATTCCGGGAGCCGTGGCATCCGGATAGGCGTCGTGGTACTCGTCCGGGCCGAGCACACCGCGGATGCGGTACCGCTTTCGTCCGGTGTCGTAGACGGCGGCTCCGGCCCAGAACGCGGCGATCTCCAGCAGGAGTTCGGCGCCGGGGCCGTGCATGAAGCCGGTGTCCCCGGTGGCGCGTCCGTACCGGCAGACGTTCAGGGCGATCGCGGAGCCGACGTGGCGTTGCAGGTGGGAGTGGTCGGGCAGCCAGCGGCCTGAGCGGGGATTGAGGTGCAGGGCCTGGCTCTCCTCCTGGCCGGAGCTTCCGCTCTGCCAGGGGAACATGGCCCCGCTCCGCCCGGCGTGACGGGCGGCGGTGCGGGCGGCCGGCAGCCGTCGGTGGCGGTACATGAGCAGGGCCCGCGCCACGTCGGGAAAGTGCAGGGTGATGTAGGGCAGGATGAAGAGTTCGTCCCAGAAGACGTGGCCCCGGTAGGCCTCGCCGTGCAGCCCTCGGGCGGGGACGCCCACGTCCAGCTCGGCGGTGTGCGGGGAGAGCGTCTGGAGCACGTGGAAGAGGTGGAGCCGCAGGATCCGGCCCTTCTCCCCCGAGACGCTGATCTCGCCTTCTTCCCAGAGCCGTTCCCAGGCCGAGTGCTGTGTCGTGAGCAGTGCCGGGAATCCAGGTGCCTGTGAGGCGTGTTCGATCGCGCGCTCCACGAGGTCCCCGGCGGGCCGGTCGAGGGAGGTGTACAGGGCTGCTGTCTTCACCACCGTCGCGGATCGCCGGGGGGCGACGGGCAGCCGGAACGTCTGTACCGTTCCGGTCGCGGTGGGGCTCGTCACGGCGGGTGCGCCGGGTCGGGTGACCGTCCTGGCGGCGAGGGCGATGTCGATGTGGGAGGAGGTGGTGCGGCAGGCGATCCATGCGACGCCGTGCGGTGCGAAGCCCGTCCGGTGATCCGTGAGGTGGTGGCCGTCGAGCCCGCTGTAGCGATCCACGCCCGCATTGGTCACCGCTCCGTCGAGCCCTGATTCCACCTCGACCAGGCCGCTCCAGCCGTACGCACGGAACGTGGTCCGCTGGGCGGCCAGGAACGGGTCCCCCATGTGCACGATGCGGACGTGGGTGACGCCGAGGCGGCGGCCCTGGCCGTCCTGGAAGAGCATGTGCCGGGTGAGCGTCCCCCGGCGCAGGTCGAGCACCACCTTGTAGTGCAGCATCCCCGGGTCGTCGGGAGTCAGCCAGCCGCCCGCGAGCCCGTCGTCGGCTACGCAGCGGTACCGCAGTGCCGTCCAGTTGGGCAGGTTGACCATGTCCTCGTTGTCGACCTGCTGTCCGGCCACGTGCGAGGTGAGCCGGTTGTAACAGCCGGCGGCGTACGTGGCGGGATAGTGCATGGGGCCCGCCGGGGTCTCGGGGGCCGCGCCACGCGTGGCGAACCTCCCGTTGCCTACGGTGCACAGGGCTTCCACGAGTCGCTCGGTCTTGGGCTCGTAGCAGTCGTACTCCCACGTCCACGAGGCGGTCACGGTCCTGCCCCACAGACGGTATCGGCGACGGCGAGGAGTTCGGCGGCGACCAGGTCCGCTCCTCGTTCTCGCAGTGCCCGCGCGGTGGTGGGGGTCATCGTCCGGTCAAGGCCGATCACGAGGCCGAAGTGACCACGCCGACCTGCTTCGACACCCGCGAGGGCGTCTTCCACCACCGCGCAGCGGGCGGGGTCCGCCCCGAGCCGCTCGGCGGCTTCGAGGAACAGGGCGGGGTCCGGCTTGCCCGCCAGTCCCAGCTCGGCGGCGTCCGTGCCGTCCACCACCGCGTCGAAGAAGCCCAGAAGCGAGGCTGATCCGAGAAGTGGCCTGGCATGCCGGGAGGCCGATACGGCGGCACATGCCACACCTTGATCCCGCATCCGGGCAAGCGCCGGAGCGACGTCGGCGAAGGCGTCGACGGTCCCGGCCTCCAGCGTGCGTACGAACTCCTTCTCCTTGCGCGCCGCGACCGCCCGGACCGTGTCGTCGCCCGGTGCGCTGTCGGGGCTCCCCGTCGGCAATTGGATGCCGCGGGAGGTCAGGAAGGAGTTCGCCCCGTCCAGCCGGGGCTTGCCGTCGACCCACTGGCGGTACTCACGGTCCGCGTCGAAGGGCGGCTGCCTCCCGTTGCCGGACGCGGCCCAGGCGTCCAGACAGCTGTCGAAGGCGGTCTTCCAGGCCGCGGCGTGCAGTCGTGCCGAGTCGAGCAGCACCCCGTCGGTGTCGAACACGACGGCACGTAGCGCCATCACGCGGATCGCGCGCGACGGCCGCTGATCCGGTCGGGGGTGATGGACATCCAGTGCGTCCGGGGGCCGCCGGCCCAGGGCAGGGAGCGCGCGACCGAATACAGGTGGCTGACGCGCGCCCCGTCCGTGACGCCGGACACCTCGCCGACGGCCATGACGCTCCAGCCCTCTCGCATCGCGTCGTCGATGTGGTCCACCTCGAAGGCGACCTCGGTCCCGGATGCCTCGGCGAGCCGTGAGTTGGCCGCCGTGCGGAACGCGATCTCGTTTCCCACAACGACATAGTTGACAGGAAAGACGGCAAGTCCTTCCATGCCGGAGAACCCGACCCGGCCGATGCCGTGGGTGGAGAGCAGGCGGAGACACTCGGCCTCACTCAGCACCGTCAGCTCGGAATCACGCATCGCGGTCCCCATGCCGGGGGGACTGTCGGTCGTTCTCCCGGTCAGCTCGGCGACGGTGGTCCCCAGCCCGTCCGCGAGACATACGAGCATGCCCATGCTGGGCGCCGCCGCCCGCTCCTCCACGTACACGATGTACGACGTGGCGGCTCCGCAGCGCTCTCCAAGTTCTTCGCGCGTGATTCCCAGCTCTTCGCGGCGGGCGGTCACGCGTCGTCCGAGGTCGCCGCGGGCAGCCGGAACCTTGATCGGGGACCTACCTGCTGTGGCCTCTCCCATGATCGTCACACCCTTGCAGTTGGTAGCCGGTACAGAATTTTTGCGACGCACCAGGCGTTAACCTCAGGCTGTACCCGGCACCGGTGCAAGCACAGGGCCGGACGGTCCCCTACCGGGGCCGGTCGGGCCCATTCGGCCCACACGCGCTCCCCCGAACCGCGGCCCGAGGTCCTGGCGCGGGGTGTGGGCGCCATCAGCCCCCGCGGGTCCGGTACGTCACTGTGCGGGAGATCCACTACCGCTGTCCGCTTCCGGAACCAGTCGGCGGTGGAGTTCCGTGGTCATCGCGTGGATGGCCCGCGTCAGTTCCGTATTGGTCTTGAGCTCCAGCTCCTGCTCGACGAAGTCGTGGTCGGCCTTCGCCTGCTGGAACGCCGCCTGCCGGTTCTGGCCGATCATCACGAACGTCGACAGGAAGATCGCCTCCAGGGAGACGACGAGCGTCAGCATCGGCCAGGGATCGGCCTCCACGAACAGCATCCAGAGAGCGAAGCCGATCGCGTGGAGATAGACGAACGGCATGGAACCGGCGAACCTCGTGATCGCGTCGGCGACGCGCAGCTGGACATCGGCGGCCCGGTTCGTGCGGTGTGCGACGACCACCGGATGATGCCGCGCCTCTGCCTCCGTCTCGGCCTCGGCCTTTGTTCCCTTCACCTGCCTGCCTCCCCGGGACGAGCGCCCTGACACGCTCCCGCGTCGTTTCCCGGCGTACCGCCAGGGCCCGCCGTCAGCCGGGGCGGCGGGCCCTGCCGGTACGCCTGCCCACACTCCACCCCCGGCCGCCGGCACAGAAGGGGCCGACCGGCCCCCATACAGGGGCCGCACCTGCCCTTCCCTCCCCCGGCCCGCGGGAGCACGGTTCGGATATCGCCTCGTCCGACGCATGCCGCAGCAGCCCGCGGTTCGAAGGAGCACTGATGACCACCACGTACCGGATCGCGGAGCTGGACGCGCACTGGCGCGCCGCGAACTATCTGGCCGCCGGCCAGATCTACCTCCTGGACAACCCGCTGCTCACGGAACCGCTGCGGCCGGAGCACATCAAGCCCAGACTGCTCGGCCACTGGGGCACCGCACCCGGCCTGAACCTCGTCCACACCCACCTGAACCGGGTGATCAAGGAGCGTTCGCTGGAGGCCCTGTGCGTCTGGGGACCCGGCCACGGCGGGGCGGCCGTCCTCGCCAACTCCTGGCTGGAGGGCACGTACAGCGAGGTCTACCCGGACATCGGCCGGGACGCGGACGGGATGCGCAGGCTGTTCCGCCAGTTCTCCTTCCCCGGCGGCGTGCCGAGTCACGTCGCGCCGGAAACGCCGGGCTCCATCCATGAGGGCGGCGAGCTCGGCTACTCGCTGGCCCACGCGTACGGGGCCGCCTTCGACCACCCGGAGCTGCTGGTCGCCTGCGTCATCGGCGACGGCGAGGCGGAGACCGGGCCACTGGCCGCCTCCTGGCACTCCAACAAGTTCCTGGACCCCGTCCACGACGGTGCCGTCCTGCCGATCCTGCACCTCAACGGATACAAGATCGCCAACCCGACCGTGTTGTCACGCATCCCCGAGGCGGAGCTCGACGCACTGCTGCGCGGCTACGGACACGAGCCCTTCTACGTCTCCGGCAGCGACCCGGCCCTCGTCCACCCGGCCATGGCCCGAGCCATGGACCAGGCCCTCGACCGTATTCGCGCCATCCAGCAGGAGGCGCGGGCCGCGGGCACGGATCCGGGCGCCGAGCGCGCACGATGGCCGATGATCGTCCTGCGGACCCCCAAGGGCTGGACCGGCCCCGAGACCGTCGACGGCCAACCCGTCGAGGGCACCTGGCGGGCGCACCAAGTGCCGCTCGCCGGGGTCCGCGAGAACCCCGGACACCTGAAGCAGCTGGAAAGCTGGATGCGCTCCTACCGCCCGGAGGAGCTCTTCGGCTCCGAGGGCCGTCCGGTGCCCGCCGTACTGGCCTGCGTACCGGAGGGTGAGCGCCGCCTGGGCGCGAGCCCGAACGCCAACGGCGGCCGGCTCCTGCGCTCGCTCCCGCTGCCCGGGCTCGACGCGTGGGCCGTGCCCGTGGAGAAGCCCGGAAGCACCCTGCACGAGCCGACCCGCGTCCTGGGCCGCTACCTCGCCCAGGTCATGAGGGACACGGCCGGACGGCGGGACTTCCGGGTCGTCGGACCGGACGAGACGGCGAGCAACCACCTCGACGACCTGTACGACGTGACGGGCAAGGCCTGGCAGGGCATGACGGAACCCACCGACCAGAACCTGTCCCACGAGGGCCGGGTCATGGAGATCCTTTCCGAGCACGTGTGCCAGGGCTGGCTGGAGGGCTACCTCCTCACCGGCCGCCACGGCCTCTTCTCCACCTACGAGGCCTTCGCCCACATCGTCGACTCCATGGTCGGCCAGCACATCAAGTGGCTCAAAAGCGCCCGCGAGCTGTCCTGGCGCGCGCCGGTCGCCTCCCTCAACTACCTGCTCACCTCGCACGTCTGGCGCCAGGACAGCAACGGCTTCTCCCACCAGGACCCCGGATTCGTCGACCACGTCCTCAACAAGAGCCCGGACGTCGTACGCGTGTACCTGCCGCCGGACGCCAACACCCTCCTCGTGGTGGCCGATCACGCCCTGCGCAGCCGCGACCAGGTCAACGTGATCGTCGCGGGCAAGCAGCCCTGCTTCGACTGGCTGCCCATCGCGGATGCCCGCGCGCACGTGGCGCGCGGCGCCGGCGTCTGGGAGTGGGCGGGGACCGAAGACGGCTCCCGCGAGCCGGACGTCGTGCTCGGCTGCGCCGGCGACGTACCCACCATGGAGGTCCTCGCCGCCACGGCCCTGCTCCGCGAACACCTCCCTTCGCTGGCCGTACGGGTCGTCAACGTCGTCGACATCGCCCGGCTGCTGCCCCACGAGGAACACCCGCACGGCATGACCGACACCGAGTACAACGCCCTCTTCACCACCGACAAGCCCGTGATCTTCGCCTACCACGGCTATCCCTGGCTCATCCACCGCCTCGCCTACCGCCGGACCGGCCACGCCCAGCTCCATGTGCGCGGATACAAGGAGTCCGGCACCACGACCACCCCCTTCGACATGGTCGTGCGCAACGACCTCGACCGGTACCGGCTCGTCATGGACGTCATCGACCGCGTCCCCGGCCTCGCCGGGCGCGCCGGGGTACTGCGCCAGACCATGTCCGACCAGCGGACCCGCCACCACGACTGGATCCGAGCCCACGGAACCGATCTCCCGGGGGTCGCCGACTGGTCCTGGCCTTACTGAGCGGCCGCTCCGGGGCAGAACACGGGGGCCGCCCGGGTCCGGGAGGGTACCGAACGGCCCTTCCCGGGCCGGCCGCCACTGGCGGAGACTGAAGGCGGACCCGAACGGAGAACCGCCATGAGCACCTCTTCCCAGCACCGGCTCACCTCCTCCCCCAACCGCTTCGACCACGCCTTCTCCCCGGAGCAGCGGGGCAGCCTGCTGGCCCTCGCCCACGAGGCGGACTTCCCCGCCGGCGCGCGCCTGTTCAACCAGGGCGGCCACACCAGCCACTTCTGGGTCATCCGGTCGGGCAGCGTCGGCATGGACGTACATGTCCCCGGCCGGCAGGCCGCGGTCGTCGAGACGGTCGGCCCCGGCGAGCTCGTCGGCTGGTCCTGGCTGTTCCGTCCCTACACCTGGCACTTCGGCGCCGAGGCCATGACGCCCGTGCGCACCGACGAGTTCGACGCCGCCGCCGTGCGCGAGCTGATGGACGCCGACCCCGCGCTCACCTCCGCGATGTGGCAGTGGGTGGGCCAGGTGCTCGCCCACCGGCTCGTCTCCGCCCACATCCGGCTCCTCGACCTTTACGCGCCCCACGGCAGCGGAAGCCACATCTGAGATGATCGACCCCAGACGTAACCCGACCCGAGGGCGTGGCGCGGATGTCCGATGCACCAAATGCGGCCCCGGCACCCACCCGGGTGTTCCTCCTCGACGACCACGAGGTCGTCAGGCGCGGCCTGCACGACCTGCTGGACTCCGAGCCCGACATCGAAGTGGTCGGCGAGGCCGCGACGGCCGCCCAGGCCCTGGCCCGGGGGCCCGCGCTGAGGCCGGACGTCGCGGTGCTCGACGTCCGGCTGCCCGACAGTGACGGCATCACCGTCTGTCGTGAGCTGCGCTCGCGCATGCCGGATCTCGCCTGTCTCATGCTGACGTCCTTCGACGACGAGGACGCGCTGCTCGACGCCATCATGGCCGGCGCCGCCGGGTACGTCCTGAAACAGATCAAGGGCTCCGACCTGGTCGCCGCCATTCGCACCGTGGCGACGGGGCAGTCGATGCTCGACCCGGCGACCACGGCCCGCCTGATGCGCTCGCTCCGGGATCCGGGCGGCAGCAAACCTCAGGAAGACCAGCGGTTGACGGTGCTCTCCGAGCGCGAGCGCGCCGTACTGGAGCTGATCGGCGAGGGCCTCACCAACCGCCAGATCGGCAAGCGGCTCTTCCTGTCCGAGAAGACGGTCAAGAACCACATCTCCCGGCTCCTCGCCAAGCTCGGGGTCGAACGCCGCGTCCAGGCAGCCGTGATCGCCGCCGAGGTCCGCGAGCGCGACGAAACCGGTCGCTGACGCGCGTACTCACATGGGAGGAAGGAGCGGGATCCGCCAGTCCAACCGGGTTCCGTCACCGTCCGCGCGCGGGGAGAGGGACAGCGCGCCCGCGCGGGCCTCGGCGCGCTCCGCGAGGTTGCGCAGCCCGCTCCGACGGCCGCCCTCCGCGACGCCCACGCCGTCGTCACTCACCGTCACGGTCAGCACGCCTTCCGCCAGGACGATCCCGACCTCCGCACGAGCCGCCCGCGCGTGCCGGGCCACATTGGTCAGGGCCTCGACGAGGACGGCGACCACTTCGTCGGCGACCGGGGCCGGCACGTCGGTGTCGATCAGCCCCTCCATGCGCAGGGCGGGCGTGAATCCGAGCAGCGCAGCCGCCTCGCCCACGGCCCGCACCGCGCGGACCCGGAGTCTCGGCGTGCTGTCCGCCGCGTCGTGGTCACGGAGTCCGAAAATGGTCGTACGGATGATCTTGATGGTCTCGTCCAGGTCGTCGATCGACCGGCCCAGCCGCTCGGACGCCTCGGGGTGCTCCACGAAGCGCTGGGCGCTCTGCAGGGTCATCCCCGTCGCGAAGAGCCGCTGGATCGCGAGGTCGTGCAGGTCACGGGCGATCCGGTCGCGGTCTTCGAGCAGGCTCACCTGTTCACCGTCCCGGCGCCGGTCGGCCAGTTCCAAGGCCAGGGCGGCCTGACCCGCGAAGCCGGGCAGGGGCGCCACCTCGGTCGCGGCGAACGCCCGCCGGCCGGTACGCCGCGCCAGCATCAGTACACCCCGTAGCTTCGCCCGGGTGCCCACCGTGACGGCCACGGCCGGCCCGAAGCCCGTCCAGACGTCCGGCTGCGCCGCCACCCGGGTGTCGGTGGCCACATCCGCCAAGGTGACGAGTCCGTCCCGCGCCATGCCAGGCCCGGCCAGAATCCCCTCACCGCCGGGCAGGACGATCCCGCGGTGCGCTTCGGCGCCTTCCCCCAGGGCCAGCGAGCCGCGCAGCTCGCCGCTGGGCCCCACCTGGTAGAAGACGCACATCTCGGCCGAGATGATGTCCCGGGCCCGCTCCAGCATGCCTTCCAGCACTTCGATCTCGGAGGCGCCGGACAGCAGCGCGCTCGTGAAGTCGGAGCCGGCCGCCTGCCAGCGCTCCCGGAGGCGGACCTCCTCGTACAGGCGGGCGTTGTCGATGGCCACTCCCGCGGCGACCGCGAGGGTCGACAGGACCCCTTCGTCATCCGCGTCGAAGTCCGTGCCGCCCCGCTTCTCCGTCAGGTAGAGGTTGCCGAACACCTCGTCCCGGACCCGGATCGGCACGCCGAGGAAGGAGCGCATCGGAGGGTGGTCATCCGGAACACCAGCGGAAGCCGCATGTTCCGAGAGGTCTCCCAGGCGCAGTGGCCGCGGGTGCCGGATCAGCTCGCCCAGCAGTCCGTGCCCGGTGGGGAGGGTGCCGATCCTCGCCCGGAGCTGGTCGCTGACGCCCACCGGGATGAACTCGGCGAGTTTCTCGTCGTCTCCCACCACGCCGAGCGCGCCGTACTCCGCGTCCACGAGGACGACAGCGGCCTCCACGATTCCGCGCAGCACCTGGGCCAGGTCCAGCTCCTGCCCCAGCGACATGACCGCCTCCAGCAGGCCCGTGAGCCGGTCACGGGTGCCCCGCGCGTCACGGATCTCCGCCTGCAGCGCGTCCAGCCTCGGCTGCGGAATCGGGCTCGTCGGCGCATCGCGATCGTCCCCGACCATGGACACCTCCGACGGTATCGAGGGGCTCTGCGCACCAGTCCGGCCTTCAGCCTAGCTGTGGAACGGCGTCGGGGGCGCTTTCACACCATCACCCGGACCGGCGCGAGGAATGGGCCGCGGGGGGGCAGTCATGGGACCGAAGGTCCCTTGTCCGTCACGCACCGATTCACCGACCGCACCCGGCCGGGACCGGTCAGCCTGGCAGAGGGCCCGTTCGGCCCTCGCACTGTGGGCGGACGCGGCGGATGGTGGCTGGTGAGGGCGCTCCACAAGGTGCGCTCACCGGCCGGAGCCGACAGGAGGGCCGCTGATGAAGCATGCCAAAGTCGGCTTCCTCATGACCGACGAGGTCATCTCGGTCGTCGGGCGCACTCCGTCCGCGGACGTGGCCGCGCTGCTCGTCGAACACGACATCAGCGGGGTGCCTGTCGTGGACGCGGACGAGCGCGTCCTCGGGGTCGTTTCGCGGACCGATCTGCTCGTCCAGGGCCGCCTCACCGCTCAAGACGTGATGACCGCGCCGGCCGTCACGGTCCACGCCGAACAGACCGTCACCGAGGCCGCCCGCCTCATCACACGACGGGGCGTGACGCGACTGCCGGTGGTGGACGAGGAGGACCGTCTGGTCGGCATCGTGACCCGACGGGACCTGCTGCGCGTGTTCCTGCGCCCGGACCACGAGATACGCCGCGTGCTGGTCGAGGACGTGCTGGCGGACACGATGGGCATCGCTGCCGACGCCGTGAACGTGCGTGTCGTGGACGGGATCGTCACCTTGGACGGCCGACTGGCCAAAAGCAGCCAGATTCCCGTCGCGCTCAGGCTCGCAGGGCAGTTGGACGGCGTGGTCGCGGTCATCAACCAGCTCACGGCCCACTCCCACGACGCCCGCTCCCTCACCGCTCCACCGGCCCGCAGCGCCGAGGACGTACCCCGCTGACGCAGGATGCGGACCGTTCGGCCCCTGCCCGCCCCGCGCGACCATGAGAGCGAGGCGGGCTCGCCACACCCGGTCGCACCGTGCCGAGCCCCGCGGACGGACCCGGGTCATCCCCCTACTCCGCCAACACGCTTCGTGAGGAGCACCTTCATGAAAGTCCTGATCTTCGCGCTGATCGCCCTGGCCGCCGTTGCCCTGATAGGGCTGTCGATGGCCCTGAAGATCGTCAAACAGTACGAGCAGGGCGTGCTGTTCCGCTTCGGCCGGCTCATCGGCACCCGCGCGCCGGGCCTACGGGCGATCGTGCCGTTCGCGGACGTCCTGCACCGGGTGTCCCTGCGGATCGTCACCATGCCCATCCAGTCCCAGGGCATCATCACCCGGGACAACGTCAGCGTCGACGTTTCCGCGGTCGCCTACTTCCGCGTCGTCGATGCCGTGAAGTCGGTCATCGCCATCGAGAACGTCGGCGCGGCCATCAACCAGATCGCCCAGACCACCCTGCGCAAGGTCGTCGGGCAGCACACCCTCGACGAGACCCTCTCGGAGACCGACCGCATCAATCTCGGCATCCGCGAGATCCTCGACGTCACCACCGCGGAATGGGGCGTCGAAGTCACCCTCGTCGAACTGAAGGACATCCAGCTGCCCGACAGCATGAAGCGCGCGATGGCCCGCCAGGCCGAAGCCGAACGGGAGAAGAGGGCCAAGATCATCAACGCGGAGGGCGAATCGATGGCCGCCGCGGCACTCGGGGACGCCTCCGACACGATGATGGCCCACCCCCTCGCCCTGCAACTGCGCAACCTGCAGAGCCTCGTGGAGATCGGCGTCGACAAGAACACCACCGTGGTCTTCCCCGCCCCGCTCATGAGCACCATCGGCGAACTCGGCGCCTTCCTCGCCCGCGAGTCCTCCGCCGCCGCGGCCGCGCCGGTCCAGGCACCGCCCGTGGTGGAACTCGCCCCGCCCCTGCCCAACGGAGCGGCCAAGACCGTGTAACCGACAGTTGGCACCGCCGGCCCGCGTCAGCACCGGCGACGCGGCACACCCGGGTCCGTCAGGCCTTCTGGATGCGCGACGGGTTCGACACGACCAGGTCGTCGTGGAGCGGCCCGCCCAGCACGACCTTCAGCGCGCCCGTCTCACCGGCGCGGGAGAACACCTCGTACGCCTCCTCCATCTGCCCCAGCTCGAAACGGTGCGTGATAAGCGACGAGGTCGGCAGCCGGCCCGCCGCCAGCATGCGCAGCAGCATCGGCGTGGAGCTGGTGTCCACGAGCCCGGTGGTGATGGTCACGTCCTTGATCCACAGGTCTTCGAGGTGCAGGGTCGCGGGTTTGCCGTGGACGCCCATGTTCGCGACCCGGCCGCCCGGACGGACCATGCGGGTGCACATCTCGAAGGTCTCGGGCACGCCGACGGCCTCCATCACGACATCCGCGCCGAGACCGTCGGTCAGGGCGCCCACGAGCGCTTCCGGTTCCTCGGCGGCGTTCACGACCGCGTCCGCCCCAAGCTCTCGGGCCTTCGCCAGCCGGGACGGCGCGAGGTCGACGGCGATGACGCGGGCCGGCGAGTAGAGCCGTGCCGTGGCGATGGCCGCGAGTCCCACGGGGCCGGCCCCGACCACGACCACGGTGTCCCCGGGCCGCACGTTGCCGTTCAGCACTCCCACCTCGTAGGAGGTGGGGAAGATGTCCGCGAGCAGAACGGCATCGGCGCTGTCGACCGTGCTCGGCAACGGGTACACGGAAAGGTCCGCGAACGGCACACGGACGTACTCGGCCTGGGTTCCGTCGATGGTGTGGCCGAGCACCCACCCGCCTCCCCCGCGGCACTGCCCGTAGCGGCTCTCACGGCAGAACCGGCACCGGCCGCACGAGGAGATGCATGACACCAGCACCCGGTCGCCGGCCCGCACCGAGCGGACGTCACCGCCGCTCTCCACCACCGTTCCCACGGCCTCGTGACCGAGCACCCGCCCCGGACCCACATCCGGCAGGTCACCCTTGACGATGTGCAGGTCCGTACCGCAGATGGTCACCGCGTCGACGCGCACGATCACGTCGCCGGGATCCTTGATGCCCGGATCCGGGACCTCGTGCCACGCGGTGCGCCCAGGCCCCTGGAAGACGAGTGCCTTCATCACGCCACCTCTCCTCGTGTCGTGCACGCTCCGGCAAAGTTCACCTCATGCTGTCCCCGCCGCTCGGTTCCCGGCCAGGGCCGGACGGCCCCGCACCGGGGCCTGACAGGCCCGTCCGGCCCTTGCCGTGGACGTGTGATGGTGGATGGCGGGGCCGCCTCCTCCACCGGAGCCCGGCCGCCGCTCTCCAGGACAGCCCGGAGAACCTGTCGCCGTCTCATCGAGGACCACGCCATGACCTCCAGTCCGCACCTCGTCCGCGACGTGATGACGAGAATCGTCATCAGTGTCACGCCCCTCGCCGAGTTCAAGGAGATCGTCGCCGTCATGAACCAGTGGCGAGTGACGGCAGTACCGGTCATCGAGGGGGAGGGCGCGAGCAAGGTCATCGGTGTGGTCTCGGAAGCCGATCTGCTTCCGAAAGAGGAGTTCCGCGATCACGACCCCGGTCTCATCGAGCAGATGCAGCGGCTGGGAGACACGCTGAAGGCCGGCTCGACCCTGGCCAAGGACCTGATGACTACCCCCGCCGTCACCGTCCGGCCCGACACCACCCTGGCCCGGGCGGTCCGGATCATGGCGGAACGGCACATCAAACGACTGCTGGTCGTCGACCCGGACGGCACCCTCCAGGGCATCGTCAGCCGCACCGATCTGCTCAAAGTGTTCCTGCGCCCCGACAGCGAACTCGCCGACGACGTACGGCGCGAGGTCGTCGGCCGACTGTTCCCGCTCGCCCAGCACCGGGTGCGGGTCGATGTCCACCACGGCGTGGTCACCCTCTCCGGCGGCATCCTCGACGCGTCACTCATTCCGGTGGCAGCACGGCTCGCACGCGCCGTGGAAGGCGTGGTCGACGTCAACTGCGCCCTGACCACGTCGGCATGCCGAGGCCTACACGCCTTCGACTCCTCCGATGGCACGGCAAGATCCGGCGAGCCCAGGGGAAACGGGATACCCGGACGGTGATCGCTCCGCCGCCGCGTCAACGTTTTGTGGGCCCTGATCCGTGACCGTCGCCACCGCCGCACATCACCGGTTAGCGGCCGTTCGCTGGAGATCCACGAGATCCCATAGGCGTGTGCGAGCGCGAGTGATGGGCCAACGTGGCGAAGCGACCCAGCATGTTCATCGGCCGGACTACGCCCTCGACGTAAGCACTCCCCCCACCAGTTCAACGACTGGGTGCGGCAGTCGGTAGACCGATCCGCAGCGTGGACTCCTTCGACTGGACCTGACCACAGCCTGCTTCACATGAGACACGACCTCAAGATCAGGAAGCCCCTCCAAAGACGGCGTTCCCTTCCGCCGGACCTCTGGAACCGGAACGAGATGACAGCCGCCTCATCCGACCGCAACCCCGGACATCAGTGCAGTTCAGCGCACCCTTCCCCTAGGCTTCAGGCGAGTTGGGGGCAGTTCCGGAGCCGGAATCGGAGGGCCGTCGTAGCCCTTGACCTCGCCGTAGCGGGTCCCGTTCATCCAGTCCTCACGGAAGCCTGCGACATCCTCCTGGGACCGTCCGATCCAGTTCCAGAACGTAACACGAGATTTCCGTCTTCGTGCAGGTCAGGAACGCATTGCACCCTCCAGTGTCAGCAAAAGGTCAGCATTGGCGCCCGAGGAGTCCCGCACCGCATGGCAACGAAGTCGCGCGCCCACGGCATGGGCACCTTCTACAAGGACTGCGAGCATGCCCAGTCCCGCTGGTCGAAGTGCCCGCACGAGTACAAGATCCGCTACCGCAGCGCGGCTGGGAAGCAGACCGAGGAAGCCGGGTTCTCCACCCAGGAGAAGGCGATCGCCCGCCTCACGACGGTCTACCAGGAGAAGGCCGCACCCCGGAACCAGAGCAAGGCCGAGCGCATCCAGAAGTACGGCGCGATGCAGTTCCGCGAATACACCGCGGAATGGAAGGCCGGCCAGCGCGACCTCGCCGAGTCCTCGCTCCGCACCCTGGAGTCCCTGCTCGAGCACCACATCCTCCCGACCCTGGGCAGCCGCCGGATGAGCACCTTCGACCACAAGGTCGTCGACGGCTTCATCCGCACCATGGAACGCAACGGCGCCGGCCTGGCCACCCAGTCCAACGCCTTCGACAAGGTGAAGTCCGTCCTCCTGGACGCGTACCGCCTCGGCATCTACAGCGAGAACCCCGTCCTGGGCGTCAAGCCCCCGCAGTACGACCCCGAGCGCGCGGTCATCCCCTCCCCCGCCCAGCTCCGCGCCATACGCACGGCCGGTGACGACCGGTTCCTCCTCATCGCCGACCTCATGAGCGGCTGCGGCATGCGCAACGGCGAGGCCTTCGCCGTCAACATCAACAACCTCGTCGCCAGCGACGTCTACCGCATCACCGAACAGGTCAACCAGACGACGAAGACCTACGGCCGCCTCAAACACCGCAAGCTCACCGACTACCGCGACGTCCCCCTCCCGGCCCGCGTCCGCGAGACGATCGAGTGGTACGCCGACAAGCACGGCACGGTCGACGGCTACCTCCTGCGCCACCCCATCGACCCCACGAGGCCGTTCCTGGCCTACTACCTCCAGAACCAGTGGCAACGCATCAAACGCGCCGGCGAAGTCGACATCCCCGACGGCATGGTCATCTACAGCCTCCGCCATTTCTTCGCGTCGAACTGCCTCTCTAACGGCATCCCCATCACGGACGTCGCCGAGTGGATGGGCCACAAGATCCTGGACATCACCTTCAAGATCTACCGCCACCTCATGCCCGGCTCCATCGGCAAAGCCGCCAAGATCCTTGATGTTGGTCTGGCTGCCTGAGACGTGATGGGTGACGACCAACATTCACCACTTCGGCCGGGAAGCCGCAGAGCGCGCACACCTGGCCCGCGACAACGCTGCACATCATGCCCTCAGAGCTCGTGCCGCCGCGAGTTGCAAAGCAAGCAGTTGATCCGCTGAGCTGCCCAAACCACCGGCCCGAGCATCGCTGCTGCCTCCCCACCCTGTCCTCGACCCCGAGAAGCACCCCTGCATCGTGCCCATCGTGGTCCTGGGGCGGGCTCTATCACTTCCTCGGTGGGCTCCTCCTTAGAATCATTCACGCTTACCCAATCTGGACGGATCTCCCGATCTAGTGATCCTTCCAGTACAGCGGACATCGCACCCCAGCCAAAATGACGGCGGCCACGGCCGCGGAGTCGCTCAGCGGCGGACGGTGAGGGCTGCCAGGCCTGCTGGTCCGCCGAAGGCGATCACCGGGTCCGTGGTGTCCGACATGCTGCCGTCGGGCAGGGCGCAGAGGGAAGTGAGGGGCGTGCCAGTGACCACCCGCATAAGCTCTTCCCCTGTCCACGGGTTCCAGAGGCGCACGGTGGTGTCGCTCGAACCCGCGGTGGCGAGGAGCGGCTGCGGCGAAGTGGGGGTGGGCGGCAGGAGGCTGATGGCGGACACCGGGCCGTCGTGCCCGTCGAGAACGGGGTACGCCTCCGTCCGAGGAGCGTCCGGAGACCAGAGCCGGACGCAGCCGTCGCTGCCGCCGGTGACCAACAGGGAACTGCCGTCCTCCGCGGGGCACACGGCGAGCGAAGGGGCGGGGCCCGTGCGGCCGGGCAGGCGCAGGTGCGGCGGCACACCGATGCGGCTGAACCCCACGGTACGGCCGCTAGAGAAGGCCACGAGCGGGCCCGTCTCGGTCGACAGAGCCGCGAGGGCGCGCACGGCCGCGTCCACGCGGACGGGCTCCCCGCGTTGCTCGCCGCTGGCGAGGTCATGGAAGCAGATGCTTCCCGCGCTCGTGCCGCTGACTAGGACGACGTCGTCGGCACCGGGGAGGGAGAGCGTGGCGAGAGAGCGCACGCTCGCCGCTTGCCAACTCTGGCCCACCGGAAGGGACTTCCAGCCGCGCTGTTCGTCCCAGCAGCCGATCAGGCCGTTCTTCAGTCCGATGACGACGGACGCCGACCCGTCCGGCCAGACGTAGGTGGCCAGGGCGGTCAACGCGTCTCGGTCCCATTCGGCGGGCCACGTCAGCTGCTGGGGGCGCGGTCGCGTACGCCGCGGCTGTCCCCGCGCCGCCGACCGGATGCTGACGGCACCTGAACGGGCGGGCGTCAGCAGACTGGGGCCGTCGTCCGATCCGGGGAGCACGGCCAGGAGGGAGCCGTCTCCCGACGCCTCCAGGTCGAGTTCCAGCTCCGACGTGCGCCCGGCGGGATTCCAGATGCGGACCGTCCGGTCCAACGATGCGGACACCACGAAGGGCATCCGCTCTCCCGTAGCGATCGCGACCACAGCCTTGACCCTTCCCGTGTGGTCGGGCGCGGATGTGTACACCTCTTCTCCCGTGGCCGGATCCCAGAGGCTCACGGGCCCCCCGTCACCGCCGCCGAGTGCCAGCAGTGTTCCGAAATCCGGATGGGGGTAGAGCCCGAGGGAGGCCGCCGGCCGCAGGATGCGCGCTGCCTTGTTCTCCTCGCCGGTGAGCGCGTCGTAGGTGCGTACGCTGCGCGTCGTACTCGAAGCCGCAGCGAGCTGGGGCCGGTCCTGCCGGTCGAGGTACAGGGCGAGCGCGACCGCTCCCCTGCCCTGCCCGTGCACCACGGTGACGACGTCGAGCGATTCTGCGTCAAAGATCTCCAACGTGCTGTTCTTGCCGCCCGCGGCGAGCAGCGTCCTGCCCGAGGCAAGCCGCAACGTCGCCAACGCCTTGACCGAGGGACCCATCACGCCGTCGAGGGGCCTGAGGGGCAGGACCGGTGTCTCCCCGTCGAAGGGGTCACAGGTGATCAGTCCCGCGTCAGTTCCGACGGCCAGCCGGACCCGTCCGGTCCTGGTCCTGAAGGCGGCGAGGGCGAACACTGCTCCTGTCACCGGTAGCTGGGTCGCATCCCCGCTCTGCGGGTCGTAGATCCATACGCCGTGGGCGGTGCCCACCGCGAGCAAGGGACTCTCCGCAGGGGCGGTCAGCACGGCCAGGGCGCGTACGTACGGGGCCGGCCGGAAGGGCAAGCCGAACTCCGTTCCCGTGCGTGGGTCCCACACGCGCACCTCACCACGCTGGTCGCCCGCCGCGACGAGCGGGCTGCCGTCCGGAAGGGTGAAGGACACCAGCGAAGCGAGGGGGGTCGACGTACGTGCCAAGAGGTTGTCGGGCACCCGCAGTTGGTTCCACCGCGGTGTGACGCCGGAGCCGTAGCCGGGTAGAGGCCGCGTCGCGACCAGGTTCCCGGCGGCACCACGCCCGACAGCCGTGCCCAGGAGGGACAGGCTGAGGCTGTCGGCCCGGGCCGCCGCTCCCGCATCACCCAGGAACGCTTCGATACGAGCCCACGCGGCAAGGTTCGCAGCACTGGCGTGGAAGTCGGCTGGGAGTCCGAGGACTGCCCGGACCGTGCCGCTCGTCTCCCATGGCAGGAACCGCCAGGGGACGTGCAGGTCGTCGACCAGTCCGGCGGCGGCGACGTGCGCAATGAGGTGGCGTCGCAGGTACGGGTGTGGGGGCTGGTTCAGCTCCGGCGGGAGGAGCTCTTCAAAAGCCTGTACGAGTTGCGCGTGCGTGACGGCTATCGAGATCTCGGGGATACGCTCCGGCGGGTCCGTGTCCGCGTCCGGGAGGCCGAGCAGGTACTGCGGTGAGTACCGGAGGGTTTCGCTGATCCGTTCGTGGATCGGCCGGTACACGGTCCGCTCGTCCTCGACCGCGGTGGTCAGGTAACCGTTGAGACGGCTGGCCATCACCTGGCGGATGACCGCGTCTGGGTCGGCCACGGGGGTCAGACACAGCGCCCTCACCGCGGCGGGCCAGATGTTGGCCCAGGGCAGTCCCGCCCCCTGCCCGAAGGCGGACGTCCGCAACACAGCCATCAGGTGTTCGGCCGGGGTGTCGTGCCAGCGTGCCACCTCACCAAGGTCCTCGCGGAGGAGCGCCTCGGTCCCCTCACGCAGGGTCCGGCGCCACGGAACGTCGTCGGGGCTCGGAAGGACACGCATCGACCGAAGTCGCTCGGCAGCGATCCGGGCGTCCAGGAAGGACGGGGACACCTCTTCGGCGACCGCTGTGGCCAGCGAGCGGTGCTGGTATCGGAGCTGGGGCGGGGCGGGGTCCAGTCCCGGGAGCTCCGGCCGCCCTTCCTCGGCGCCGCCCTGGCCTTCATACGAGGCCCGGAGCAGCGCGCGGACGTACCCGGCGATGTCGCCCCGGGTCGCCTCGACGTCGTCCGTGCGGATCAGGTTCCTGGAGTGAGTGGCCCGGAGGAGGAGCTCGAGCAGGTCGGTGGAAGGGGCCGAGGAGGTGGAGGGGCGCCGTGCTTCGCCCTCGGCAGCCGTCGTGTACTCCCTGGGGCTGCGGACGCCTAGGAGCAGCCGAACCGCGGGGCGTCCGCCCATATACGACTGCTGGGTGAGGGGGCGGAGCAGGTCGGTGATGACGCGCGTCGGGTTCCTGGCCTCGTCGATGCCGTCGACCACGAAGGTCAGAGGTCGTCCCCGCAGCAGGGCGAGCTCCCCCACGAGCTTGCACAGGGCCGCCACCGGGCCCTCGTCCCGGGGCTTCGCCGGCCCGCTGGATGTCGTCCGGGTGCGTGCCGTACGCGCCGTGCCGAAGACGCTCGGGGAGCCGCCGAGCGCCTCATACAGGGTCTGGGCGAGTTCGTCCGGATCGGAGTTGCGGGCGAGGACGGCCGCGTCCACCGACCCCACCGGGACGTCGAGTTCTTCGGGGATGTCGGCGATGAGCGGACCGTAGTGCGGGTCCGCACGGAAACGCGCGTCACTGAGGGTCACCATGCGGGCCAGGAGGGCGGACTTCCCCGAGCCGGCCTCGCCGGTGACGACGAGTACGTTCTCGGTGCCGACCAGGAACGCGAGCACCCGCTTGACCAGTTCGGTGCGCCCGGTGAAGTACCAACCGGGGCCGCCGGCTCCCGGCTGACCGGCGGCGCGCGAGATCCAGTACGTGTCCAGCTCGGTCCGGGTCCACCCGACCTGGCTGAGGGAGGCACCGAGTACCGGTTCGACGGCCGCGTAGCCGGGGTTCGGAAGGCAGGGGCTCGGCTGTTGGTGCGCCCTCTGGACCGTGGCGGACGGGGTCGGCCAGATCTCGTGGACGTCGGCCATGGTCTTCGCGTCGAACACCGCGCCCACGACGCCCTTCCAGTCCTGCCAGCTGAGGTGGGACCCGGCGTAGCCGTTGGCCCGGTCCGCGCAGTGCTCGTGGGCGGCCCGGAGCAGGTTGGTGAACTGACCGAGCCGGGGCCTGCTCTCGTCGTTCCCGGCCGTGAGGACGACGAGCGAGCCGAGCGAGCGGCGCCCTTCCCGGAGCGCCTTCAGGTTGGCCTTGAGCTCGGTCTCGAGCCGGCCGGAGAAGCAGGAGTCGACTATCACGAGGACATGTGTGGCCCGGGAGTCCAGCACGGTCGCGATCAGTTCGGCGGTCGGGAAGGCGGTGCTGAGCGGCCGGTCCTCGTAGGAGTCGGGCAAGCGCAGGAAGTGCTGCGGGGAGTTGGCGGGGGCCAGACCGTGACCGGTGACGTAGACGACGAGGGCTTCGTCGTCGTCCACATCGGCGAGTTCCTCGTCCAGGAGGAACTCGCGCAGGTCCCTCAGGTCACGGAGCTGCTTGGGCCGGGCGGGGGTGAAGCGGCGCCCCTCGTCGAGGCCGGGATCGGCCCACCAGTCCTCCACGACGGTCACCTGGGCCGAGACGCCCGTGCTGAACTCCTGCTGCTGTGCCGGGGTCCCGTCGTCGTACTCGGTGACGGCCATGACCAGGAGACGACGGGCGTACGTGCCGGGGACCGGGTCGCGCGTCATGGCCGACCGCCCGCCACCGCGCGGGCCACCGGCTCGCTGCGGAGGTAGCGCACGGCGCTGTGCGGGTCGCCCACGCCGTTGCGGACCGCGGCATCGACCAGGCCCGGCGCCACCCGGCACAGCCCCGCGCCACCGGTGACCACGTCGTCCGGGTCGTAGACGTTGATCCACCGGACGTGGTCGGGCAGGCGCAGGTGGTCGCCGTCCTCGATCTTCATGAGCCGCCGCACCGAGGGGATGCCCAGCGGGGAACCGCAGGTGATGAGGGTGTGGACGGCGGGCCCGGGAACGTCTCCGGGTGTCCGACCCGCGGCGTCGTCCTCGTGGCGGAACAGGTCGAAGGCGATGACGCTGCCGAGGGAATGGCCGATGACCACGGAGGTGGTCGGGGTGACGTGGTCCCGGACGAGTGCGCGGACTTTGACGGCCAGGTCCGGCTCCGTCAGATACGAGCGGACTTCCCGCATCCGCTGGACGAAGAACCGCCCGCCGCCGCCGGGGAAGCGGTGGTCATAGGCCATCAGCAGTCGGGTGATCCGGGGCGGCCAGAGCTTCGGCGGGCCCAGTACGGCCAGCGGCTGTTCCTCGGCGTAGGCGAGGTCCTGCAGCCCGACGACGTCACCGAGGGCCTCCGCTACGAACTGTTCCTCAGCCGGTGTCATCGACGCGGCGTAGGGGTCGTCCTGCGGCCCCAACCGGTCCGTGCCCTGAGCGAGCAGGGAAGTCCAGTGCGGCGTGCGGAGCGTGGGCGGGCGGTCGGGCCAGTCCGTGAACTCCTTGATCCCGCGCCCGAGCGCCTTCCCCCAGTCCCGGTTCAACTGCTCCCCCGAGGTCCTGGACTGCCCGATTCCGTGCACCCCGACGATTTCCACTGCCCGCATCCGTTCCCCACTCCGCCCAGCCCGTTCCGTGCCGGCATCCGTCGGCCGTTACTGGCGACCGTCGGCCATCGTCACTTGGTCGGTTTCCGGGCCGTCGGCCGGTTCATGATTGTGCTGTATCCGGAGAGCACTTGTCGCTCGATCGGCCGGACTCCCGAAAGACCCTCGCCGCGACCGTGGCTTAGTAAGCAGGGTGGTCGGTGCCCCGCTGGGCGAGCGGGTACATCCGATCACTGGCAGACGGGTCTCGTACACGGCCTGCGAGCTGACCGGCGGGACCGCGCATGTCGCGGACGTAGACGAGATCGCCGAAGTCGCATGGGTGACCCCTTTCAGAGATCCCGCAGTGCATTCCGTACGGACTCTTCGAGCCGGTCCAGCGACACCTGAACACCGTCCTCCAATCTTGACCGCAGCTACCAGGACGAGAGCCGCCACCGCTTGACCCAAGCCTGCACGTTCGACACCTTGAACTGGGTCTTCGCGTTACGGCCAGCGCCGAGCAGCGGTACCAGTGAGCGGTCCAGCACCCTGGGGTAGAGGGCGTGATCGCGAACTAGGCCAGCCGGGCGGTACCTTCGGTGGATCGGGTGGGAGTACAGAGAAGGGGAGGGGCAGCATGTCGACGGACAATGTGTCGTTGGGTGCGCAGTTGTGGCGCGGGCTCGGCCTGGCGGTAAGAGATGCGGCCAAGGAGAGCGTACTGGCGACCTACCGCGACGAGTACGATCTCGGCTTCAACGAGGCGGCGCAGATCTGCATGGGTGTCCTGTCGGACGCCACGGACGAGCTGCTGGCGAAAATGAAGTCCGGGAACCTGTCCAAGCAGGAACAGGCGCTGTACGCGCGGCTGACTGAGCTCACGAGTGAGATGGACCGGCGCCTCCGGAGCGCCTGCGAGGCAGAGCCGACAGGAGAAGCCCTGCCGCCGTCGTCCAGCACCCGTCCCCGCCAGCCGAATCAGCTGTCCTAAATCTCACTTCCGGGGGTCGGCCCCCATACGTCACGGCGTCGGACACGCAGAGGACCGTGCCAGGGGTGCAGCCCAACAAGGACGGTGCGGACACGGTGGATCGGTGACTGGCTGACGGTACGGCGCCGGTCACGAAGTGGCAGACGCCGCGGACGCCTCGTCCGCCTCCCACGGCAGGACGGCCTGCTGGGGCATCCTCGACAGCGTCTGCACCAGGTCGGAGCGGTGCAAGGAGTCGCCGGACGCCAGAAGCAGCCGAACGTAGGCGTCCAGTACTCGCAGCAGTTCCTCCGGCACCCCGCGCGATGCAGGAGCCTCCCAGACGCCGGCGAGTACTCTGTCGGCCTCGTCCCCGGTCACCCGGAAGAACGAGTGTCGGTCCCAAGGCGCCATACGCTGCAGGGCGCCTCGGTCGCTCCGACTGTTCCGGCCCATCAGGCGGTTGCCTGCCAGTTCCAGGACCCGGACCACCACCATCTCAGACACCCCGACCACCGCTGCCGTCGGCTGAGCCATTCCCTCTCCCCCAACTGTGCAGATTTCACGCTCGGCCGCGGTCTCCCGGCTCCGGCTGAGCGAAGCACTGTAGAGCCCAGTGGATCTCCTCGAAGCAGGACGTACATGCGTCTCTGACAGTCTGCCAAATAGCAGACCACGGCGAAAAATACGAAGAAGCACTGAGATTTCGACCACTACGCTGGGCCCAGTATCAGCTGAACCGACGCGGGCGCCCGCCGCTTCCGCCTCGGTCCAGATGGCGTTCGGGAAGCCTCTAGGAGAGGGAGTCATGATCATGATCGACAGCGCCACGCTGGACGCCCTCAACACGGCGTCCCAGGGTTTCGTGCTCTACTCCGACATCTCCGACCGGCTCGGTGCCGCGTCGAGAAACGCCACCGGAGAACTCGACGAGGAGCACGCTGAAACGCTCCGGGCAGGGTTCCTGTTCTACCTACGCACCGATGACAACTTCGTCGGCGCATACGTAGGGGCCGGATCGCAGCCGTGGCCACGTGACCTGTCCAAGATCAGCGGGCGGGCGATGGAAATCTGGGCTGAGTACGCCGAAGAAGCCGACCACCCCGGCGTCCGTGGCCGCCTCCACGACCTTCTGCACACCGTCAGCGCTGGCCGCCCCAAGATCGATCACCTGCGTGCGGCAGTGGATTCCTACGTCGAGTCGGCGGACTGGTTCGAGGCAGCACCCCAGGTGTCGGGCGGAAAACTGTACGCGGCGAGATCGCTCGTGCGCGCGTTCAAGCTCGCCCTCTCGGCGAACCTGCCCGCCGCCGCGGACATCGCCGCGACCATGGTCACCCGGGCCAACACAGAGATGGACAGGGACGACGAGCGCCCCGGTGTAGTGGGAACCCTACTCAATCCTCTCGTGGAGAGGCCCAAGTGGCATGGCCACGCCCTGTCTGTCGCGGAGCGGGCAGCCAAGCACTACCGGCGCGACCCACACGTCCGGGTCTCCTTCCTGCGTGACCTCGCTGCGGTGACCAAGGGCGCCCCCGGTGGTGTCGAGCGGATCAACCGAGCCATCGTCGCCACCTACACCGACGCGGCCGAAGGATTGACCGGCGTAGCGAAGTTGATGATGCTCACCGACGCCGCCGTGCATGCCCGTGACAAGGGCCTCACCGACCTGCACACGAGCATTCGCATGAAACAGCAGGCGCTGACCCGCGAGGACCTGGACCTCCAGAAGGTGCGCTTCGACGCCGGCATGCCGGAGGAACTCTTCGACGCCGCCAGTGCCTACATTGGCGAGGCCAAGGACCTGGAAGACGCGCTGCGGCGCATCGCCGGCCACCCGGTACCTCCGCAGCCCGAATCGACGGACGAGGGCGACGAACAAGGGCTGCAGCCCTCGTTCCTCCGCCTCGCCACGAACCGGATCAACACGGCCGGCCCTGTGCTCGTCCACAACACGGGACAGCAGGAGGTCCCAGGGCAGGACCAGCGCGTCATCGGCCTCGAACTGACCGCCGTCTTGATCAGCTACCAGCTGGATGTGCTGTGGGAGCGCTTCGAGCCCAGCGTCCGGGAAATGACAACGGCGCTCGGTCCGGTCGTTCTTCCCGCCGAGCGCGCCAGACTGCTGGCCCGCGCCTTTCGGCTGTACTGGGAGTACGACGAGATCGCCGTGTTCGTCGCCGTCCCCCTGGTCGAGGGCATCCTGCGCCGCTACCTCCAGCAGCACATTCCTGTGATCCATCTGGCCAAGGGCGAATCCGCCGGAGGGGTCAACCAGTTGGGGGGACTCCTGCGCTCGCTGGCCGATAGGCCGGACCTGGCCGGAAGCACATGGGCCAGGAGCTTTCTGCTGCTGCTTGCCGAACCGGCCGCGGGGCCGAACGTTCGGAACATCATCGCGCACGATCTGTGGGAGTCGCTTCCCCCGCGCCACCAGACAGCGATGGTCCTGTTGGCCGCGTTGGTCTTTCTCCGCGCGGCATCGGCCGATTCGACCGGCGAGGCAGAAGGGCGAGGCCGATGACGATGCTGATCTTCGGCGAACGGGGACTTGAACGCGCCCGGCGCGTAACCCACACACTCTTCCAACATCCGGCGAAAGGGCAATCGCCTCAACGCGTTCATCGACCGGGCCGTCATCTACGGCGTGCTCACCCATCTGCTGTCGCCGCCGCGTGCGCACCTTCGGGTGCCGTGTTCAAACTGGGAACCAGTGCTGTGCCTGATGATCATTTGGGCACAGACTCGAAAAAGCAGGGCAGGCCACTGACTGCCGCGCACCGGCATGCCGCAGTGCGCGGTATGTGAGCTCCCTTCCGCGCCAGGACTCACGAGGTCATCCTGATGACATGGCGACCCTCCCGAAGGCTCCCTGCCCCTCTTGCGCCGTCCCGCACGCCCTGCTGCCTACGAAACGAATCGGGTACGGGTCGGTCAAGGACCACAAGATCGAGCCCCGGGCACTGGTGCTGTGTCCGGGCAGCATGGTCCACGTCGCTTACGCCGAGGCGCGGGCGTGGCAGCTCGAGTTCGAGCGCGCCGAGCAAGACGCAGCAGCGTCGGCCTCGGTGGAAGAAAGACTCTTCGAGGGATGACGATCGGCCAGCGCCCCTATTCAACTCATCACGGCAACAACGAGGAGCACGCGAGGGTGACCGGCCACAACGGCCAGTCGGCCATCGCCCACCTCCTCGCCCCGCCCCGACGACGGGAGCATCGTGAGTGACAGAGAGGCGTCACTGAACAACAATGCTGCACCTGCGCCTTGGGTCGCAGGTGCGGTTGTGGTTCACCAGGGCCGTGTATTGCTCGTACGGCGACGAGTCGCAGAGGGCCAACTCTCATGGCAGTTCCCGGCGGGCAAGGTCGAGCCGGGCGAGTCCTTCCAGGAAGCCGCCGTACGCGAGACGAAGGAGGAGGCCGGGGTGGACGTGCTCGCCGTGGCCCCGCTCGGAGAGCGGGTACATCCGATCACCGGACGACGGGTCTCGTACACGGCCTGCGAGCTGGCCGGCGGGACCGCGTATGTCGCGGACGTCGACGAGATCGCCGAGGTCGCGTGGGTGGCCCTGTCAGAGATCCCGCAGTACATCCCCTACGGACTCTTCGAGCCCGTCCAGCGGCACCTGGACGTCGTCCTTCAACCTTGACGTAGCTATCAGGACGAGAGCCTCTGCTGCTTGACCCAAGCCTGCACGTCCGACACCTTGAACTGGATCTTCGCGTTGCGGCCAGCGCCGAACTTGTAGGGGGTGAGCCCCAGGCGTGGCGCTTCCCTGTAGACCCACTGAACCGACATGTTCAGGTAGGTCGCCGTCGACTTGACGTCCATGAATTGCGGCGTCACGTGGCACTCCGGGGCTTGCGTGAAAGACCAGAGCCCAGCGCCCTGATGTCCAGCAGCCTCGCAGCGGCCCTCGGGCTTGGTGAGGCCGCGCATCTCCGGTACATGGTCCTGAGCGAGTAGATGCGCCCTGCCCCGCGCCCGGGGGGAATACCTGGCGGACCTCGCCGATTGTCGCTTCGGATGATCCGAGGACTTGCATGGGGGCGGGCGTGAGTGATCTGAAGGCGTTCCGGATACGGGACGGCCGGGCGGTGGAGATGGCAGGGTCCTCCGTCGCGCTGGAGCGGGAACTGCAGTCTCTGATCGAGGCCAACATGGAAGCCATGCTCGGCATCCGCTTCCTGGCCAGCGAGTACTTGACCGGACGCCACCGCGGGCGGATCGACTCCCTGGGCCTGGACGAGACCGGGACTCCCGTGATCATCGAGTACAAGAGAACCCGGGACAAGGAGGTCATCACGCAGGCGCTCTCTTACCTGGCGTGGCTCGAGGACAGTCACGCGGAGTTCGAGGGCCTGGTGCGTGACCGGCTCGGGGCGGCCGCCGTGGAGACGGTCGACTGGACCAATCCGCGGCTGGTCTGCGTAGCCGGCGACTTCACCTCGCACAGCGCCGTCGCGCTGGAGGTCATCGGGCGTCGGATCGACCTCATGGCCTACCGGATGTTCGAGGACGTCGTGACGCTGCAGTTGGTGGCTTCGGTCGGCGGCCAGGCTGCGCCGGTCCGTCGGCGGGTGTCCGCTGCCCCGGAGCCGGCGGGGACGACGGTCCCGAAGTCGGTGCAGCAGTACCTCGACGAAGCTCCGCAGGACCTGCAGGACCTGTTCGCGGATCTGGACGCCGTGCTACTGGCATACGGGGACGTCCGCCGGGAGGCCCAGGTCCACTACTTCGCGTACCGCAGGATCAAAAACGTCGCGACCGTGCGCGTCCAGCCGCGCAATCGGGTCCTGGTGCTGAACTTGAAGGTGGATCCACGGACTGTCCAACTGGTCGAGGGGTTCTCCCGGGACGTGAGCAGTATGGGGCGCCTCGGGACCGGAGACCTGGAGGTGCGGATCAGGTCGCACGAGGATCTGGAGCGGGCTGGTGAGCTGATCCGGCAGAGCATCGACGCAGGCTGATCACCACCAGGGCAGAAGGGCGGGCCATCCGGTGAAAACCGGATGGCAGCCGCCCTTCTGTCGTTGCACCCTGCGGCCCAGGCGCAGCCGTCTCACTTGCCAGGCCCGGCCAGGGCGAAGTCGTCCTGGAGACACGTCTCACGGAGACGCTCTTCGGCGATGCCGGCGTAGTGGTCGGAGAGCTCGACGCCGATGAAGTTCCGGCCCTCCAACACAGCGGCCACGCCGGTGGAGCCGCTGCCGGTGAAGGGGTCGAGGACCGTGCCTCCCGGTGGGCAGACCTGGACGAGCTGCTGCATGACCTCGACCGGCTTCTGAGTGATGTGTACGCGGTCCTTGCGGGGCTGGGACACGATGTAGTGGCCGGGCAGGTAGAGATCGCGGGTGTTGTCGAGGCTTCCCTTGACGCCGGGTGTTCCAGCAAGCGGCCGTGCGCCGGGTCGGCGGCGACGGACGCCGTGTGGGCGGCAGCCACGCGCGTGTTGAAGTCCCCCCAGGAGGGCGGGGCGGCATCGAGGACGAGCCGCAGGTCCAGGTCGGAATGTGGGGCGATGAGGTCGGGCTGCTGCCACTTATGCGTAACCATCACCGGGTGCAGCCCAGCAACGCGAAGGTGACGTACATACAGGGCGCTGGTGGAGCCGTAGCCAACGTTCACTGGCCGGCCCCGGCCGGCTGCTGGCGGACTGAACAGCCCGTGCCGCTGTTGGTGGCGACGACGGGGAGGAAGACGGCAGCCCCCTGGGGGCGTTCCATGCGGTCCCACCGCAGGTCGTAGTCAACATAGTGGTACCCGCCCCAGGCCGGGTTGGCGTTGCGTTCCAGCATGGCGGTGAACAGGTGCGCGAACGCCGTGTCCAGGGTGCCGGGGGCAAGGTGCTCGCGGAGCTGGATGTCCTGGTTGTGGAGGATGCAAGGGCGCGCTACCCCGCTCGGCGTGATCTTGATGCGGTTGGCGTCCGAGCACGTTGCGCACGAGGAGTTGGAGATGAAGCCGATCGAGCCCTTCCAACCGTCGGGCTGGAGGTAGCGGCCAGGGCTCCGGACTCCGAGGTCGGCACGGGAAACCTCCCCGGCCCCTGTGAACCAGTCCCCGAGTAAATCCCGGACCTGCGCCTCGGGGATGAACTCGGCATCGAACATTTCCTTGGCGGGCCCGATGTTCTGCAGCTCGATCAACCTCACCGCTACCGGCAGGCTGCGGGCCAGCGCCGCGACGGCGAAGGCGTCCTCGATGTAGGACCGCATCAGCACGCAGTTGATCTTTACTTTGAGGCCGAGGTCCAGCGCCTCCCTGATGGTGGCAAGCGATATGCCCGGGTCACCGCCGCCCATGATCTCCGCGGACCGGCCGGGGTCGGTGCTGTGGAGGCTGACGTTCAGGTACGTCAGCCCCGCCTCCGCGAACCCCTTCACCGTCAGCCCCTTGCGGAAGTTTCCGTGGCTGGTCATGCCGATCTGAGCGCCTGTACCCAACCCTTCGGCTAGGACCCGGATGATGTCGAGGATGTCCTTGCGCAGGGTCGGCTCCCCGCCGGAACAGTGCGCCTTGCGGACCCCCCACTGCCCGGCGGTGCGGGCAATGGCCGCGTACTCGGGCACCGAAAGCACGGTGTCCTTATGCCCGTAGTCCGGCATGCAGCGCGGCTTGCAGAACACGCAGTCACGGTCACAGATCCCGTTCAACGTGAACGCCAAGTAGGGGTGGTTGCGCCCCGTCGCCGCGAACGCGGCCAAGAGCTCTGTGTACTCGCTGGCAAGCACCATCAGCGGATTCCTTCCATCCGGTCGGGGATCAACTCGTCGACCGCGCCACGCAGTGGGCAGCCGGAGAGGTAGCTGTGCAGGTTGTCCGCGAAGAACCGAACCGCCCCGTCCATGTAGGCCTCGGAGAACCCGGCGGTCTTGGGGGTCAGCAGCACCCTCGGGTGCCGGCGGAGCCGGTCACGTCGGGGCAGCGGACGAGGGTCGGTTACATCGAGACCGGCGCCACGCAGCCGGCCGGTTTCGAGGGTGTCTAGTAACGCCGCATGGTCGACGGTCGCCCCCCGGCCAAGGTTCACGAACACCGAGCCGGGCTTGAACGCGGCGAATGTCGCTGCATCGAAGGCGCCCGCCGTGTCTGGTGTCGCAGGCAGCAGATTCACCACCACGTCCACGGCCGGCAGAGCCTGCCTCCAGTGGGAGGCGGCTATCCACTCGATGTCGCTCTGTGGCCCGTCGGGCGGGGTGCGGCGGACGCCCAGGACCTGCATGCCGAAGGCCCGTCCCATCCCGGCGAGATGGGTGCCGATGCTGCCACAGCCGACGATCATCATCGTCGCCCCTGCGAGGTCGAAGAACTCACCCGCCAGGTCGTCCTTCCACCACCGATGGGTGCGCTGGAGCCGGGAACTGACCAGAAGCCCGCGGGAGAACGCCAGGATCATGCCCATGGCGTGCTCGGCCATCGGCTGGGCGTGGAAGCCGTACGAGCGAGTCAGCACGGCGCCGAATTCTGAGATTCGCCGAGCGGGAAGGTGGTCGGTTCCGGCGGCCGGGGTCGCGATCCACTTCAAGTGGGGGCCAAGGTCAGCCACCGCTCCTCGAACCGCCACCCGAAATACGCTTCCGCGGCCGCGAGGGCGGTCGGTAGCTCCTCATCCGAGGCCATGCGGAACTCCAGCGCAGGAAACGCCTCCCGAAGCCCGGCCATATGACCGGGCCCGATCGCCCAGAATGAGTGCGGCGAGTTCAAGGCGATTACGACCGGCCCGATCATCGGCTGACCCCCGCCCGGGCGGACAACGCCCACGGCGCGCACTGCTCGAGGACAGCACGGACCGCAACTGCGTAATCGTGCCGCTCGGCCAGGAGCCGCGCCCCGGCCTCGGCGAGCCGGGCACGGTCGGCGGGAGAAGCATCCAGAGCGCGGAAGAGCGCCCCCGCCAGAGCCTGGGGCGAGGCCGGCGGTGCGGAGTAGCCAGTGACACCGTCGAGGACAGTCTGTGCGAGCCCTCCTGCGGTGGTGGCCACCACGGGTCCGGCTCCAGCAGCGAACGCTTCCAGCGGTATCCGGCCGAACGGCTCGGCCCTTGACGGCACCACCACCGCCCGCAGGTTGGGGTCGCCCAGCCAGCCGCGCACGCGCGAATCGAACCGGGTGAGCAGCGTGGCTTCGATACCGAGTCGGTCGATGAGTGCGCGCAGTTGCTGCTGGTGCGCGTTCCCCTCACCTGTGCTCGCGGCCACGAGCACCAGGTGCGGGACCGCAACGCCCTGGTCGCCGAGAATGCCCACGGCGTGGAGGAGATCCTCGAATCCCTTGGACTCCTCCGAACGCCCCATCGCGAGGACGAACCCGTCGGTGGCGCGAGCAGGCAGGGGCAGCATGGGGCCGTGCACCAAGGCCTGATCAGCGGGCAGAAGCCCGTTGGGAAGGTCCAGCACCACACCGACGGGCAGCCCGTAGGTGCTGGTCAGGTGATCCCTCATGTGGTCGGAGATTGCCGCAACCAGGCCGCCCCCGGCGACGGTCGCGGTCAGCCCGCGCCGCTCCCAGGCGATCTGTCGGCTGTCCGCCGGGCGGACCATTGCGGCCGTGGAACGGGGCACGAGGAGCACGTCCGCGCCCTTCGGAGCATAGGAGCCGACGGCCAGGAAAGGCACATCGCAACCGACCAGCAACGACCGGCCGTGGAGGTAGGGAGCGGCTCGGCGAACAGCCATTGCGCACAACGCCTCACAGCCGACGGGCGACGTGAGCAGGGCCTCCCCATGAAGCGGCAAAACTTGGGCTCCGGCCTTCGCCAGCATCCGCTCGACGTCGGCCTCCCACTGCGGATCACGGCCGGGGTGGCCGAGCGGCAGGACAACCGGTACGACCACCAGGAGCCCGTACGGCAAGTCCTGTGCGAGGACGGTCAGGAAGGCCCGGTTGCTGAAGCCGCTGCCCGACAGAGCCCCATAGAATCCCTCGTGGAGCAGGACCACGACGTAGCCGGGCTCCGGGCTGAGTTCGGTGCTCATATGGCTCTCCCATCGCGCTGCGGCGGGATTCCGACCCGTGCGAGGACCGGCTCGCACGGCAGCAAGTTCGGCCGGGAGACAACCGCGGCCGGGGCTGGAGCAGCGTTGACGCAGGCGATGGTCAGCAACAATGCGGCCGGGGCGTTGCTGGCCAGCTCACAATGCCGCGATCGTTCAACACGCTGTCGTAATGACGGATGCATGGTGTCCTCGAAGCCGGGAGATGGAAGATGCGCACCGCTGTCGGCGCGTCCTGGCGGCCGATGACGATTCGGTGATGGGGCAGGCTGTGCCCTGGTCGATCCGCACCGCTGCGTAGCCGAGCACGCCGGTACTTGCGGAAAGACTCGGAAGTACGGCCTAGCCTTCTCGGTCAGCTGGCCTGGATTCGCGCGGCGTTGGAGAAGAGCAGCGTGGGCTCGCCGAGAATGTTTCGGCCCGCCTCGCTCTCGTAGATCTCCTCCACGCTGCCGAAGCGGGCTTCTGCGGCGCAGAGTTCGATCAGTGCGGCAGCCTGGCGAGTGGACGCCTCATCCGGGGCCTCGATCTCGAGGAACGTGGGAAGGTCGGGCCACGTCTCGAAGTTGTAGCCAGCTTCGCGCAGGCGCCACCTCTCCCGGTAATGCTCCTGGTAGCGGGCTTCACGCAGGCCGAGCCGGCGGAGGATTTCGGCCATCGCGTGCAGGTCGGCAACCTCGGTCTCGGTATTGCCGGCTTTGGCGGCGTCAGCAACCTGCTTGAGCGTGAGGATGGACCGGGTGCGCTCATCCCTCAGTCGGAGCCAGGCGTCGCCGAGAAGGTCATGCTCGAAGATCCTGCAGGTGACGAGGGTAGGAGGGAACACCTGGACGGCCCCCAGCTTGGCCAACTTGACCTGGAGGTGGGCGACATCAACGGCCAGGAACTTCGCCCGTCTCTCGCGCTTCATCAGATCTTCTTCCCGTCACGGTGGGGGTCGTGGACCGATCGGAGCAGGGGCACACGCTGCGGAAGCGTGCTGGGACTCCCCACATGACCAGCCCCGATCACGTGTAGGCCTGGTTCGGCCGGTCGCGTCGTCGAGGACCCGATATTCCCTGAGCCCTGTCGGACCTCATCACCGCGTATTAGGACGCCACGAAGGGCGTCCTGGGACGTTTTCACCGCTGCGCGAAGTCCTCCAGCAACGCGAGTACCTGCGCGGTGTCCGACAGATCGGGTAGCACGACGGTCGCACCGGCGGCAGACAGCTCCTCCTGGCCATGAATGCCTGAAGCAACGGCGATGATTCCGGACCCGGTGGCAAGGCTCGCTTCGACGTCCCTGGGCGTATCCCCGACCAACACCACGGGCACATCGCCCCGGACGCCGCGGAGGCGCTGAGCGCGCTCACGCGCGATAGCCACGAGGTCGGGTCGCTGATCGGCGTCGCCGCCGTACGCCCCGATGGTCAGGTCCAGCAGCTGATCAAGGTTGAAGGCCGACAGTTTCACGCGGGCATTGGCCGCGATGTTGCCTGTCAGAACCGACGACACCCAGCCGGCGCGTTGGGCCACCGCACCAAGCACCTCTCGTACCCCCGGCAGCGCGGTCCCACGACGCCGGAGATCCTCCTCGCGCCCCTCGCCAGCCCTGATCAGGGCTGCCTCGATAGTGGACCAATCCGGTTCTGCCACTTCGTGTTGCCGAAGCATCTCGCGCATGATCATGCGGTCCGTCCGGCCCTCCGTTGGCGCCGGCCCCATCGCGGGACTGCCAGCGAGGGCCGCAAACGCCTCGGCGTAGATCTCCTTGCTCACCCCCGCGTTCTCGATGAGTGTGTGGTCGATGTCCCACAGGACGATGAGCTGCATGGCGCAAGCGTAGGGAGCCGTCCCAGCCTCATCCCGCGTGCACGTCCCAAAACGTCCTTGCCCGATCGCTCCTCGCTCCGCTTGCATGACGTGTGTGAACGAGCGACTGCACTCCGTACTCGCCCAGCGTGGCGTCTCACTTGAGTCGCTCGCGGAAGTCTGCGAGGTCGACCCCAAGACCGTTGGACGCTGGCTGGGCGGACGCGTCCCCCACCGGCGCCACCGGTTTCGCGCCGCCCTACACCTGCGGGTGGAGGAGTCCTTCCTCTGGCCGGCCCCACAGCCAGAGATCCCCACGCCCAGCAGCGCCGTGGGCAGCGAGCTGGTCGGCACATACCCGAACCGGGCCAGCGTCCCTCGGGACACGTGGTTGACCCTCCTACAACAGGCCCGGGAGCAGATCAGCGTGCTCGTCTTCTCCGGCACCTTCTTTGCACAGTCCAATCCACACGTCGCCAAGATGCTCGCCGAGCGGGCCGCGAATGGCGTTCACGTGCGTCTGTGCTTCGGCGACCCGGGCGGCCAGGCAGTCGCCATCCGGGGCCGTGAGGAAGGCATCGGCGACACCCTCGCCGCCAAGATCCGCGCCTCCCTCACCTACTACCGCCCCCTACTCCCCGAGGCCGGCTGCGAAGTGCGCCTACACGACACCACGCTCTACACATCGTTATTCCGCTACGACGACAACTTGCTGGCCAACCCGCACGTCTGGGGCCAGCCCGCCAGCGCCAATCCCCTCCTGCACCTCAAGAGAGGTGACAGGACGGGGTGGTTCGACAACTACGCTGAGAGCTTCGAAGCCGTCTGGGCCGCCTCGCGGGCCTGGACTCCCGACCAGGAGGGGACCGCCGCACATGGGCAGGACTGAGTACTACAACGACCCCGCCGCACCTAAGGCAAACACCCTCATCCCCGCCAGCAACCTGCTCGTCGTCGACGAAAGCGGCGCCATCCTGCTGCAGCGTCGGCGCGACACCGGCCAGTGGGCCTTGCCCGGCGGAGCCCAGGACATTGGCGAGACCGCAGCCCAGTGCGCCGTGCGTGAATGCCTGGAGGAGACGGGCATCGAAGCCGAGATCACCGGCTTCCTCGGGGTCTACACCAACCCCCGCCACATCGTCGCCTATTCCGATGGCGAGATCCGCCAGCAGTACGAGAACACCTACATCGGCCGCCCGGTCGGCGGTGAGCCCACCATCAACGACGAGGCTGACGGTGTCCGCTTCATCCAGCCCGCCGACCTCGACCAGTACGACATCCACGCCAGCATGCGCCAACAAATCGGTGACTACCTCGCCGGCACCTTCCCCTACCTCGGCTGAGCCACCAGCGCCGCCTCCACCCGCTCCACAGCCGCCATAATCTGCGGCGACGCCCGACGGATGAACCGCCCCACAAGGCCGTCGGCCCCGTAACGGCCGACGATCTCCGCCACCCGCTCCTCAGTGGTCGTCCGCTCCCCATCGGGCGTCGTCGTCATGTCGCAGTACACGAGAGCGTCCACCAGCAGTGGCTCGTCCAGCAACGGGAACTCAGCCTCCAGCCTCCCCCGGAGCCCACGCTCCTCGGCTTCCAACTGGGCGAAAGAATGGTTCGCCACCAAACGCACCAGCCGCTCATCAGCGCCATGCTCGTCTCGGAGGAACCGTGCCCCATCAAGCGGATGAAAGCCCGTCGCCGCCAGCCGGGGCGCGTACCCCACGTCGTGCAGCACCGCCGCAGCAGTCAGAAGGTCAGCGTCCCTTCCCAGGAGCTGCCCAAGCGCGGTCGCTCGAGTTGCCACCCCTTGAGAGTGCGCCCACCGCCTCGGAAGCACAACGCTGAGCTCCGTGCCTGCAACCCGCGTCGCCCAACCAACCATCGACTCATCCATGGACTGCTACCTGCCCCGCAGCCTGCCGGGCCACTCCCCACACCATGACTTCCCTCATGATCCCCGTGCGGCGGTCTATGATCCGAACGTTGCCCAGGCGGCGGCTCGGGCGTCCAGGACTGCGACTCGGAGACTCTCCGTCGTCCATCGGCAGCGACGGGCCCACTCAGTACACCCCTTCACCGACGAATCAGCCGGTGAAATCAGCAACCGCTGTGAACGAATCCCAGAGAGGTGCCGGAGATGACGATCACCAAGCGAAACGCCAGGGCTATCCTTTTGGACGGCGACGAACTCGTCCTCATCAAGCGGACCAAGCCCGGCCGGGACCCATACTGGGTGACGGTCGGCGGAGGTGTCGAGGCCGAGGACGCAAGCATTGAGGACGCCCTGCACCGCGAGGTGTTCGAGGAGCTCGGGGGCAAGCTGAGCAAGGCGGAGCTCGTGCACCTGATCACCGACTCACTGGAGGACGGCCTGGGCGTCCAGCACATCTTCGCCGCGCGCCTGGAACAGATGAACATCGAGGCGCGTACGGGCACCGAGTTCGACAAGCCCGAGCGCGGCTGCTACGAGGTTGTGCGCGTACCGTTCACCGCAGAGGCGATCCGACAGCTCAACCTGCTGCCCCCCGAACTCGCCGAGTTCACCGCCGGCAACATCGAAGCCATCACGACCGTGCTCAACACCCAGATCCGCGCCTCTTGACCGCCGTTAAGTTCCTCAGCCTCAACGGCTTCCCGACGACAACCTCTTCGTGAACGGCCGGACAGAACCTTAAGGCTGCCCGGTCATCGTCGTCAGCGCGGCGATGCCCTCCAGAACCCGTGCCACGTCTGCGAGGGAGTCGAGGACGAGGTCAGCACCGGCCTGGGTGAGTTCGGCGGCCGTGGTCTTGCCCGATGCGATGCCGATGACGGGGGCGCCGCCTTCGAGGCCCGTTCGGACATCCTCCAGGGAGTCGCCGATGATCACGGTGTTCGACCGGGTGAAGACCGTGCCGTGCTTGGCCTGGGCGCGCTTCTGGGCGATGGCGACGAGCGCCGGCCGGTGGTGGTCGTCGGAGGCGAAGCCGCCGATCTCGGTGTCGAGGAGGCCGTCGAGGTCGAAGGCCGCGAGCTTGAGCACGGCGTTCGGCTTGAGGTTCCCGGTCACAGCGGTCGGAATCAAGCTGGGCTGATCGTGCACTGCGCGCAGCGCTGCGGCGGCTCCTGGCATGAGGACACCCTGTGCACGCAGATCCTCAGCGTGTGCAGCGAGGTGGACCGGCAGGAGATCCACCATGCGCGGCAACAGACCGTCGACTTCGCCTTCTGGGACTCCATTGTCGACAAGGAGCGATCGGATCGCCAGTGGCATTGTGACTCCGGTGCCGCGGGCCGGCAGGTGTTCTGCGGTGCGGCCGACGATCTCGGCGAAGGTCTCGCGGTAGACCTGCCGGTCGATGTCGCCGACGTACAGCAGCGTGCGGTCGATGTCCCACAGCACGAGGACCTGCTGGGCCTGGGTCACGTTCAGCTCCTTGCACCTGTCACGAGAGCGGCACGGTCGATCAGCTCCCGAGCGTACGGGCTCCGCCGGACCGGGGCGAGCTCGCCGATCATGCCGTCGATGTGCTCGTTGAGGCGGGCCGATTGGAGCTGTTCGGCAAGGTCGAGCGCCTGGTGTGCCGTGGCGCAGCCTGCTTCGAGCTCGCCCTTCCGAAGGTAGGCGGACGCCGCGCGGGAGAGGAACAGGGCGTTGGTGCGCTGGTCTGCCGGGTTGAGCGCTTTTCGTGCCTCGGTGAAGCTGACGGCGGCGTGGGGCGCATCGTCCAGGTCGAGATAGGCGCTGCCGGACTGGCCGTGGATCTCGCCTTCGTTGATCCAGTACAGCCAGTGGGGGTCGAACTCGGAACGCCCCCGGGCGCAGAGTTCGGCTGCCTCGCCGAGCGCGATGAGGGCTGCTTGCCGTTCGCCGAGCTTGGCGTGCCCGCGCGCCTGCCGGGTTAGCAGCATCGACTCCAGGGCGGGAGTGCCCAGGGTCCTGATTTGCTCGCGGGCGGCTCGTGCCGCGGTGACGGCGGTGCGTGGCTGGCCGGTGGAGTAGCCGTGGATGGCCAGGTAGGACAGGGCGCCGGCCCCCAAGCGGTCGTCACCGGAGCGCTTAGCCGCGCGGAGCGCGGCGAGCAGGTAGCTCTGGGCGTGGTTGTGGCGCCCGGAGTCGAAGGCGAACCAGCCGGTCTGTGTAGCGGTGTCGGCGACGATGGCGGCCAGGCGGCGGCCGATGTCTCCCGTGTATGACGCCTTCTGCAGAAGGCGTTTGAGGAGTTCGAGGTGCGCGTCGCCGAGCTCGGTGAGGGTCCCACTGCCGGCGCTGGCATCCATGATGCGCAGGTGGTCGGTAGTCGCCTGCAGGTTGTCAAGCAGTTCCGGGGCGAACTGGCTTCCCTCCGCGGCGCGTTGAAGGGGCTCTGCCTCTGCGGTGCCCCAGTGGTGGACGAAGGCGGTGAGCGCGATGCCGCTCACCGTGAGGAATTGCCGGCGGTCAATCACGTCGCCTCCAACCGCGTTGTCCAAGGCCGCCACCATACGGGCCGCGGTCCAGGGCAGGGTTGGGTCGAGATCTCCGGCCGACTGGTCCGTGGGCTGTTGAAGCGGTCTGCCCACTGAGCGTGGGACCGGGAGCTGTACGAGCTCGGCGGGTGCACCAATGCCTGCGACAAATACGATGATCTTGTCGATGTTGGTGAGGCGGCGGCTGCCCGACTCAAGCATGGACAAGAACGCCTGGCTCAATCCTGTGAGCTGGGACAGGTCCTCCTGGCGCAGAGAGCCTCGCTGCCTGATCAAACGGCTGGCCTTGCCGAAGTCCAAGGCTGCAAAGGCCTTTCGGACATCTACGTCGTGCCACACCCGCTCCGGTACGGCGGGTAACGCAGGGGCGGAAGGGATGCGAGATCGCGCGCAAGCGGAGCAGAGCCCGTCCGGGTTGTACTGGCTGAGCCGGCAGCCGCAGTCGTCGCACTGTCGCAGCGCCTGCTGGGCCACCTGTACCTCCCCTAACCAAAGTGCGCCGACCGCCGGCGTAGACCGCCGAAACCGAGATCACCTCAGTGATATCACCGGCGGAATGTGCGCACCGGGCGTTTCCTGGTCAGTCTTGTGCCTCAATCAGCCTCTGTTCAGGGCCGATTACCACTCGCAGCACGAACGCATCCGGGCCTGTGTACCTCTCGCACCGGTTCGTCGGCAATGTCGCCGGGAATGGGCTTGGGCTCCGCTGCGGGGGACTTGGGCCGGGAACGAGCCGCATCACCGACGGTTCGGAAGGGGGACACATCCATGGCGGTCAGCATCTCCGCTGTCGTGCTGCTCGCGGTTCTCGTCATCCTCTTCGTCAAGAAGGACGGACTGAAAGCCGGACACGCCGTCGTGTGCGTGCTCCTGGGGTTCTACCTGGCCAGCTCTTCGATGGCCCCCGCGATCGCCGAGGTCGCGACGAACGTCGCGCGCCTGATCAGTGGGATCAAGTTCTAGACCGGGCGCTGGCAGTCCGGTGGCCCTCTCCGGCCGCGCAGCGATTCCTGTCCCGTACCAACGCCCCCCTCTCTGCCGAGGAAACATTCGATGACCGAGAAAAGCATGACGCAGCTCTGTGCCGCGATCGAGAGCACAAGGTTTCAGCCTTCCCGGCCCTCGACTGCGACCGGCGACCACCCCGGTCTCAGGGCGCACTGATGCGCCCCGTGTACCACCCGGCCGGCACCGATGAAGCCCTCGGCATGGCCATGGTCGAGTTGCAGGCCGGCCGGTGGAGACCGGCGCGTGACTTGCTGGCCGCAACCGGTGGGCAGTGGGCGCTGCGGACGTCGCGTACGCAGGTGCTGGCGGTCACCGCTGCCCACTCCGACGTGATGGGCGTGTGGGTGGCGGAGGAGCCGAACAGTTACGACGCCCAGGTGATGCGTGCCCGCGTCTCGGTGGAGCGAGCCCTGCGCGCCCATCACCAGCAGCACGCAGGCGCTTCGGCATTGAAGGAGGCCGCACGGCAGGCCTCGCTGCTGATGGCGCACCGGGAGCCGCGGGATCCGGTGCCCTGGATCTGCTTGCTCACCCTCGCCCAGGTCGACGGGCGCCAGGTGCGCCGGGAGCACCGTGAGGTCTCGACAGAGCCGATGCTGCCGACCGGCCCGTGGGGGCTGCTGCACGGGATCAACCAACGCGACCCGTACAACCGGGAGACGTACCACCGGATACTGCAGTTCATCCTGGCCCGCCCCGTCCCACCGGCGGCCTCACTCGCCGCGGTCTTCGACTTCGGCCGATGGGTGGCCTCGTGGTCGCCGGCGGGTTCCCCGTTGCTGCTGTTGCCGCTGTACGCGCTCGTCGAGCAGTGCCGGCAGCAGTCCCTCCAGCACCGTGCCGATCCGCTGTGGCGACGGCAGTGGGCGCAGGAGCCGACGATCACATACACGGTCAAGGCGTTCCACCACTGGTTCAAGCAGCCGGACACCGCGCCGCGCTCGGTGACGGACCTGCACCACCTGGCGTACGCCTTGTGGGCCGGCCACCGGTTCGTGGAGGCCGCCGAGGTGTTCACGGCCGTGGGCACCTACGCCTCGCGGGAGCCGTGGGCGTCCGTCCACGAGGACCCGAACCATCCCGACGGCGGCGAGTCTCTGCTGCTGCGGGCACGCCGGGAGTCCCTGTCCTTCGCACGCACCCACGCCCCTCGCGCCGGACCGGTGCGCTGACCGTCGCGCACAGCAAACACGACTTGGCATGCACCTGACCTTGTGTACTCGTTCCGCCCATTCCATGGAGGATGCCCTGTGTTACGAACACGCCCGACTCGCCGCGCGGCGGGGGCCCAGGCAGATGACGCGTTCCTCCGGGAACTGGGCTACGAGCCAGTGCTCGCCCGCCGCATGGGCCCGTTCGGCAACTTCGCCATCAGCTTCTCGGTGATCTCCGTGCTCAGCGGCTGCATGACCCTGTACGGCTTCGGCCTCTCGACCGGGGGGCCCGCCGTGATGATGTGGGGCTGGATCGCCGTCGGCGCCATGGTGATGCTCGTGGGCGCAGGCCTCGCCGAAGTCACCTCCGCGTACCCCACCTCCGGCGCCCTCTACTACCAGGCCGAGCAGCTCGGCGGCCGCAAGTGGGGCTGGTACACCGGCTGGCTGAACCTGCTGGGCCTGCTCGGTGCGATCGCCAGCATCGACTACGGTGCCGCGCTGTTCACCGGCGCCTTCTTGAACCTGCAGTTCGGCTTCGTCCCGACGCCCGGCAAGATCATGGCGATCTACTTCTGCATCCTTGCGCTGCACGCCACCCTCAACCTCTTCGGGGTCGGGCTGGTGAGCATCCTGAACTCCATCAGCGTGTGGTGGCACCTGGGCGGGGTCGCCGTGATCGTCGGCGCGCTGGCGATCGTGCCGTCACACCACCAGTCGCCGTCCTTCGTCTTCGGGGAGTTCGTCAACAACACCGGCTGGTCCAGCTCGCTGTACGTGGTGCTGATCGGGCTGCTGCTCGCCCAGTACACCTTCAGCGGGTACGACGCCTCCGCTCACCTGTCGGAGGAGACCACCAACGCCCAGGTCTCCGCGTCCCGCGGGATCATGCGGGCGATCGGCTGGTCGTGGCTCGCCGGGTTCGTGCTGCTGGCCGGACTGACCTTCGCCATCCAGGACTACGCCGCCACCCAGGCCAGCGCCACCGGGGTGCCGCCGGCGCAGATCTTCCTCGACGCCCTCGGCATCGCCGGCGCAAAGGCCCTGCTGCTCGTGGTGATCGTCGCGCAGTTGTTCTGCGGCAACGCCGAGACGGCCGCCGCCAGCCGTATGGTGTTCGCCTTCTCCCGGGACGGCGCGCTGCCCGGCTCGAGGCTGTGGCGTCACGTCGATGCCCGTACCGGCACTCCGACCCGCGCGGTGTGGCTGGCGGTCGGCGTGGCCGCGCTCCTGGCGCTGCCGTCGCTGTACAGCCCGACCGCGTACGCCGCCGTCACGGCGATCAACGTCATCGGGATCACGCCCGCGTACGCCATCCCGATCTGCTTGCGGATCCGCAACCGCCACCGCTTCCAGCCCGGCCCTTGGAACCTGGGCCGGTGGGGCGTGCCCGTCGGCGCGATCGCCGTGGTCTGGGTGGTCTTCGTGACAGTGCTGTTCTGCCTCCCCCAGTCCCGGCCCGAGTCCGGTCTCGTCTCCGTGACCACGTTCAACTACGCGCCCATCGCCCTTCTGGTCGTCCTCGCCCTGGCCACCGTGTGGTGGCGTGTCGCGGGACGCGACTACAAGGTGCCAACCGCGGCGGCCGACGCGGGCTCGGGCATGGCCCGGATCCAGGAAGAGGTCGTGTGATGACCGCTCTGTCCACCCAGACCGGAGCAACACCGCGCCCGATCGGCCCGTCGCACCGTGATGCCGATGCCGCCTCGACCACCCCGCAGCGGCCGGCCCGGGCGTTCAACGTCGACGAGCTGCGCAAGGCCGTCGGAGCCGGTGTGATCGACACCGTCCTCCTCGCCGTTCCGGACCTGCAGGGCCGCCTCAAGGGCAAACGGTACGGGGCGCGGCACTTCCTCGACCGCGTACTCGACGGCGGCGCGGAGATGTGCGCCTACCTCCTGGCCACCGACGTCGACATGACGCCCGCCGACGGGTTCGCGCTCACGTCCTGGGCGAGCGGGTACGAGGACATGACGGTCGTACCCGACCCGTCGACGCTGCGAACTCTGCCGTGGATGCCGCGCACCGCACTCGTCCTCGGCAACGCGATCGGTCTGGGCGAGGAGCCCATCGAGGTTGCGCCGCGGCAGATTCTGCGCCACCAGCTGACCCGGCTGGCCGCCCACGGGCTGCACGCCCAGGCCGGCCTGGAGACCGAGTTCATGCTCTACCACGGCACCTACAAACCGGCCGCTGGCATCCGCCCGGGCGGACTCACGCCGGTGACCGCGGAGAACCTGGACTACGCCCTCGACCACACACCGGACACCGACCGGCTCTTCCGGCGCCTCCAGGGCTCGCTGTCCAAGGCGGGCATGCCCGTCGAGGCGATCAAGACCGAAGGCGCCCCGGGTCAGGTGGAGGTCACCTTCCCCTACGGTGCCGCGCTGCCCGCGTGCGACAACCACCTCGTCTTCAAGCACGCCGTGCGTACCCTGGCGGGCCGGTCCGGCATGACGGCCACGTTCATGGCCTCCCCCCAGACCGGGCTGGCCAGCGGTCTTCACCTGCACATCTCCCTCACCCGCAGCGGCAACCCAATGATCACCGATCCGACCGGACGGCTGTCCGAGATCGGCGAGCAGGCCATCGCCGGGCTGTTGACGGCGCTGCCCGGGCTCGCCCCGCTGTACGCACCGAACACCAACTCCTATAAGCGGTATGTGCCGGGCTCCTTCGCCCCCACTCGCATGACGTGGGGGTGGGACAACCGCACCTGCGCCGTGCGGGTCACCGGCCACGGGCCGGGCATGCACCTGGAGATCCGCGTTCCGGGGGCAGACGCGAACCCGTACCTCGCCCTCTCCGCGGCGCTCGCTTCGATGATCCACGGCATCGAGCGGCAGCTCACTCCGCCAGCGCCCTGCACCGCCAACGCCTACGAGGCCACCGACGCGGCTCTCCTGCCCCTCACCCTCGATCAGGCCCGCTCCGCGTTCCGGCACAGCCCCGTCGCCCAGGCGGCGTTCGGGAAGGGCGTGGTCGAGCACTACGCCCACCTCGCGCAGCTCGAACTCGACCACCACCGCGGCATCGTCACCGACGCGGATCAGGCCCGCTGGTTCACCCGCGCCTGAGCCTGCCGCACCGGCCGGGAGCGTTCCACCCTCGGCCGGGGTCTGCCCAACCTTCGCGGGCGACGCCCACCGGTTGCGGCCCACGCGGACGGCCTCATCCAGAGTCCCAGCAGGACCTCGCCGCGGGCGGCACGCAGGTCTGCCATCCCGCTGCCGTCGGCAGACGTCAGGTGACGCTGGTGGAGAACCCTTCAGACCGCCAGCACATGAGGCTCGCCACAGCCACACATCGTCGCCGCAGCGCTGATCCGCGGGTTCGGAATTGCACCTTAAATGTGGCCGATTTCGATCGCAAGTTTCCGGACCAGTTGCACGTTCGCGGCATCGCGACGCCTAATCGGCAATCAAGCCGGAAATGATCACCCGTGACTCCGAGGGTTCCTGCAGAGACCCCCGCTCGGGATCATCAAAGCCCCGCAGCGTGTACACCAGTTCGAATATCTGAGCAGGTGTCAGTGGCGTGCCCTAGCGTGAACTCATGGCCGTGAAAGGCGAGTGGGGAGCAGCTTAGTGATCTTTGAAGAGCCGTCTGCAGTCTACGAAGGCATCACGTCCCGGATGAAGGCCTTGGCGGTGGCACGTCCACTACTGGCTCTGGATTCCAGTAAGGCCAAGGCGGAACGCGGTTGGGAGAGATACCGGCTGACCGAGTTGGCTCTCGCTGCGATCGACGTGGTGACGCTTCGAACAGACACGCACACGGCGGTCCGACAGGAGACCGTGGTGGAACACGTAGCCGAATTCGCGGCCCTGCAGCTGCCGGGAAGGTCGGACGAGGAGTACCGGGCTGTCGCGCACTGGGTGACCGAGCGACTGATCAACACTGAGGAGCGCGACCGTGCGTTCCAGCATGAGATCGGATGCGTGACGGCCGACGGATTCGAGACGCGCACGGCTTCCTTCCAGATCCTGAAGGAGGTTCCGGATCACGTTGGGCAGGCGGCGCTCATCGTGACCGACGCGGCGATCACGGTGCTCGTTCATGCGATCGATGTCGATATCGCCTCGGAACAGATCGCGGCTGAGGCCAAGCTGGGAGCCCTTCTCAAACGCGCCCGCATCGGCGAGGCATGGCAGGTCGCCCAGAATGCCCGCCTTCAGAGCATTCGATACGCCAAGGATATTCATGGGCGCATCGAGGCGATGAAACGCAACGTGCGGGCTCTCGACTGGGACCGGGAGGTCAAGGACACAGTCGAGGAAGCGCTCGAGCATGTAAGGAGCAGATCCGATGCTGAGACGCAGTTGAAGGCTCGGGTTGCTCAGCTGCTGGAAGCGACCGGCGAGGATCACAAACGCCTGCAGTTGGAGGAACTGAAGGCGCTGATCACCGATTGCATGCAGCGCCATTCCGTTCTCATCGACATGCTGTTGAAGATCGGGCCGGAGTTCCGGCGCCAGCAAGACCGCCAGGTGTTCGTGGTACCAGCCATCCACACCCGCGTACATCTTCATGATCAGCTTCTTCAGCCGACACTGGAGCTTTCTCTCGACGCCTGTCTGGGGCCTTTAGAGGCTTTCACGCGGGCTGTGTTGGGTCCCGTACAACCACGCGTGATGTATCTCCCCGACTACTTCGAGGCACTGACAAAGGTCTCCGAGCACCCGGATGTGGAGCTGGTGGCGGTGGAAGGCGACGACGACCGGATCGCCACGGATGACGCTGCGCGGTTCAGCGAGGAGCAGCACCGGGCAGTGGACACCTTGCTCGACACCATCACGGAGCAGGGGGTACGGCTCTCCACGCTGCTGAGGAGCGCGCGCCGTTCCAGCTTGGTAACCGGCCCTGAGGACACCACCGATCAGCTCCTCGCCATTCGAGTCCAACAGCTGTTTCGACATGTCCCGGTGCAGCAACTCGCTTGCGGCGAGGCCGTCGTAGTGGCGATCAGTGACGGTGCAGTGCTGGACGACGACGTATTTGGCGGCAGCGACTTCCTGCTGATCCGCACCAGCGGGGAACCCCCTTCTCCCCGGTCCGCGGCGGCACATCACCCACCCACCATCCCCGCCCCTCGCCGCTCTGGATACGAGGGCCCCCAGGATGCAGTCCAGGAGAGTGCATGAACCTTCACGAGGTCGTTGCCGAGGCAGCCAAGATGGTCGCCTTCGCCATGGCGCGCGGCAAGGCGCCGGCCCGTTCCGGCGAGTACGCGCGCCTAGTCCAACGCTTCGATACAGAGCCTGAGTTCGCCCAAACGGTCAGGAAGATCGCGCAAGGCTTCGATCTGACGGTGCTGGAAGTCCATCACATGCCGGGCCTTGTCCTGGGGACTACCCCGGAGACCGCTTTCGCGGTGTCTGTTTCCGAACTGGTGCCGCAGACTGCCGACCGGCCGCTGTACCTGTTGGCCCAGCTCACAATCGCCTCGCTGGCCTTTCCCCACCCCGAGGACCTCGATGACGACGAGTACATCGGCCGCGTCTCTGTGAGGCAGGTCGACGAGGAAGTGCGTGCGTACGCCACCGTCATCGAGCGCCGCCTCGTGCAGACCGGCAGCGACGCTGATCCTCCCGCGGAGCAGCCCGGGCTGGAGGGTCTCTGGCGGGCGTACTTGCGCCGCAACGCCACTGGCAAGACCCAGGGAGAAAAGACCACGCCACGTGCGGCGACCCGCGCACTGGCCCGCAAGGCGTTCACACATCTGGTCGAACATGGGTTCGTACGCAAGGTGAGCGACGAGGATGGCGGAGTCTACGTCACCAACGTGAAGTACCGACTGCAGATCCGCGACCAGGCCGCAGGCGACATGCTGCGGGAACTGGCAGCCCTGGGTGTGGCGGCCATGCCGCGGGGAGACAGGGATACCGACGCCCAGCCCGACGAGATCACCACCTTGCCGGATGGCGGGCCCTTGCCGTCCGCCGGACTCATCAGCTGATCCAGACGCATCCCGAGGATCCCACACATGTATGAGCTCAATCGCATCCTGCTGCGCAACTTCGGCCCCCGGGATGCCCGCTACGAAGACGTCCCCCTGGATTTCTCCGGCGCTGGCGCCCCTGTGGAATCCGCGTCGCTGATCCCGGACGCCGGTCACGTCAGCGAACGCCCCGCGCCAGCCAGCCTCGTCATGCTGCAAAACGGCGGAGGCAAAGGTGTCCTGCTGACCGGCATCATGTGCACCACCATTCCGCACCACCACAACGATCTGGAGACTCTTCGCGACTTTGTCGTCTCCCTTGCCCAGCCGTCTCACGTGGTACTGGAATGGGCCGACGCTCGGACTGGCCGGCTGCTGGTCACCGCGCAGGTTCTCGCTCCGGATGGCCAGGGGAACCTCCACCGGCTCTTCTATAGCTTTCACCCGTCAGCCGCGCTGGACGCCGACAGGCTCCCATTCCACCGCGACGGCCACTGGCTGCCATTCGAGGACTACTGCACCGAACTCCGTGACTTGAAGAGCCGGGTCGAAGCGCTCGAGCTATGGATCGAGGAGGGCCAGGAAAAGTGGGAAAGGCATCAGCGCGGACTGGGGCTGCAGCCTGATCTCTTCGACATTCAGCGCCGAATGAACGCAAAGGAGAGCGACGCCGCAGCGGCGTTCACCACGAACAGCGCCGACGCGTTCGTGGACTGGCTACTGCGCAAGGCCACCGACGATGACCAGTACGCGGATCTCGGCTCGGCCTTTCGCACCTACTCAGAAGCGAACGATCAACGTACCCAATGGGACAAGGAGCGACAGTTCGCCCAGGTCATGCATGTGGCATGCGGCGAGGTCGGTGGACTTCACCAGACGATGCGGGACCACACCGACGCAGCCGAGCACGCTGAAAAGCAACTGGTCGCAGTCACCGCCGCGCTCAGGCTGCGTCATCAACAGTTGTCCGCCACCGCGGAGGAGCACTCCACCACGGTGAACACGACACATCGTGGACTCGAGGGTGCGAAACACAGCCGCGCGGTCGCAGAAGAGCGTCTGCGTCACGTGCAACGACGTACGTACACCCTGGAACTGGATGCGGTCGCCAAAGACACGAAGGACACGGAGACCCAGAGGAAGCACTTGGAGAACAAGCGTGCCGCCTGGGAGGAGGTGCCCGTCGCGCTGCGGCACATGCAGGCCGTGGACAACCACAGTCGCGCCCAGCAGGCTCTCACGAAGGCCGAGCAGACCGCCGCCCCTTACGTCCGGGCAGTGGACACTGCGGCGGCAGCGCTTCGCGCGGGCTATGCCCAGGCCGAAGCAACTGTCCGAGAGGAGATCGGCAAGCGCCAAGAGGGCACTCAGGACACGCAGCGCAAGATCGACGTGTGGCGGGACCACATTGCAGAACTGTTCAAGAAGGACGGCTCCGCCGAGACGGAGACTGGCACCCTCCAGGAGCAGATCCAGTCCTTCGCCTCCGACCTGGCAGTTGCCCGACGCGAGGGGGTCGTCGCTGCGGACGAGAGCGCCGCAGACGCTGCGGCACGTACCGACGGCCACGCTCGACACCTCGGCCTGCTCGTTGAAGAGGCCAAACGGACACGCCAGCTCAGCAGGGCCGAACGCGACCAGGCACACGAGGCCGTGGCAGAGAAGCGGCAGCAGGAACTGACGAGCCGCAATGCCGCAACCGCAGCCGACTCCGGGGTCAGCAACCTGCGCGCCCGGGCCGAGACTGTGAGGCGCAACCCGATGTGCGCCGAGCTATTGGAAACGCATGTCGACGAGGTTCTCGGCGGGGATCCGCTGCGCTGGCTGGATGATCACGCCTCTGTACTGACGGATCTCGCCCAGCGGCGGGTCCGCAACCTCGACGGTACGACGACGCGCAAGCGCATCGACCTTGGCGCGGACCAGGACCTTCTGTCGGCACTCGACACCAGCGAGGGTTTACTTCCCGCCGGGAAAGAGGTCCGTGGCCTGTGCGCGGACCTTTCCGCGCACGGCATCTCGGCTGTGCCAGGGTGGCAGTGGATGCGCGACAACGTACCCGCCGACGAACATCGGCAGGTCATCACCGCCCATCCGGATCTGGTCGGCGGAATCGTGGTGGGCGGCCATGACGGCCTGACGGAAGCACGCCGCCATCTGGAACAGACGCGCCCTTGGCCGGCCACCGCCATCGCGGTGGGCACTGGGGAGCGGTTGCTGCGCCTGGATTCCTCGGGTGAGGACGGCCGCTTTGTGGTCGAGCCGACGCCAGCCATGCACGACGAGCAAGCCGCCGCACGCGAACGCGCCCAGGTCGAGTCCCGCATCGCCGCCGTTACGGGCGAACTGCACGAGCTTGAGGAGCGCCTCAAATCGGCGCGAGACCTCGGTGGTCAGATCGCGAACTGGCAGGACGCCTGCGGAGACATGCCCGTCCCCTCACAGCTCGAGCGTCTTGAAGAACTGCAGGCCACCGCCGCAGAGGCCAAGGAGGCACTGGAGGCGGCCTGCCGTGCGGCCAACGAGCAGGATACCGCGCTGGCCGCCGCCGAAGAGGCGTACGAAGGCCTGATCGATGAAGCACAGACGGCTCGGCAAACCGCTGGCACCCTGGCCCGGCTGACTCTTGCGGAAACCACCGCCGACCAAGCACAGGCCCGCATCGCGGCGCTCGCCGCTGAAAGCGAGGCACGACAGCGAGACCTCAACACCCTGCGCAATCAGTGCGCCCAGGCAGAACAGGAGATCCTCCGCCACGCACGTGCGATCGAGGCTGCGGAGCAGCAGGCGCACGGCTACGCGCAGGCCCGCACCGAGATCACCGCAACTCCCGAAGCGCAAGAGGCGCAGGCAGCGCTCGGCGTGCCCCCTGAGCCCCTTACCGTTCTCCAGCATCGTTATCGGCAAGCACGAGGTGAGCTGCTGGGCATGGAAGTCGGCGAGGACCACCAACAGCGGGCCTCCGAGGCCCAGCAGGCTCTCCTCGATAGTCAGGAGAAATGGGGAAAGATCTCCGAGGAAGTGCAGCGTCTGGCACAGGAGTTCAGCTGTGACGCGCGAGCCGGCAACAAGGTCCAGCGCCATGCCGTCCTGCGCGATCTGGCCGCGCAGATCCATGGCGAGGACAAGTGCCTCCAGCAGCTGAGGGACCGGGAAAGTCGGCTCAAGGCACGAGCCGAGAGCCTTACGTCCACCACCGTCGCTCCCCGGCTCACCGACGAGGATATTGCCGCCTGGACACCAGCCTCCCTCGACGAGGCCCGAACCCTGACGGCTGGCGCTACGAGCGAGTACGACACAGCCCAAAAGGACGAACGCACCGCCGCAGAGGAGTTCAACAACGCCCGTCGAAACCAAAACGACTCTGACCGGGAGCGCTCGGCATTCGACCGCGTACTGGCCTTGCTGGAGTCCACAGTCCACGGCCTCAGCATTCCCGCAGCTCAGGCCCCGTACCAGGGTACGGCAGAGGCAGCCGAGACATCCGTTCGCCAGGCAACAACCGTGTACGGCACCTCCCGTACCAAGGCACAGCAGACAGAGCGCGACCTCGATAGGAGCGTCAACCGGCTCAAAGAAGAGGCTGCCAATGTCCGCTTCGAAGGGCTCGATATCCCGTTGCGTACACAGATTTCCGCCCTGAACGGCCGGCAGATCCCCGCCATGGCCGAAACATGGGCCGAAGCACTCCGCTCACGCATCGCTGCCCTGACCACGGACCTGGAAGGCATGGCCAAGACCCGCGAGGCCCTAGCCTCGCAGCTCCGCGGCCACGTGAGTGACCTTCTGCAACGGCTTGACCAAGCCAGTCGCTTCTCTGCCTTCCCCGACGGGGACACACCGTGGGCCGGGCAGAAGTTCCTCACCATCCGCTACAAGAAGCCGGACCTATCTGTACTGGCCGCCCAGATGCGTGAAACCGTCGACACCCTGGCCCGCAACCCGCGCACCCGCAAGTTCAAAGGCATCGACGTCGTCATGCGCTGCCTCAAGGACGCCGTACCGCGGGGATTCACAGCCGAGGTCATGAAACCCAACGCCACTCAGCGAGTGGAGCGCGTGCCTGTAGAGAAGATGGGCAAGGTGTTCTCCGGCGGCCAGGAACTTACCGGCGCCATCCTGCTGTACTGCGCCCTTGCCGCGCTCCGCACCTCACCTGGCCCTCGCAGTCGCACCCGCAACGGCGGACTGCTGCTGCTCGATAACCCCATCGGCCGCGCCAATGCCGGTTATCTCGTCGACATCCAGCTGGAGATGGCCGCAGCCCTCGGTATCCAGCTCATCTACACCACCGGCCTCAGCGACGAGGCCGTCACCTCCCGCTTCCCCATGCACATCCAACTCCGCAACGACGCCGAAGCTCGAAGCGGCCTGTCCTTGATCAGGCTTGAAGAACGGGTACGCCGCGCCCTCGTTCCCGCACCCCGCATCGCCTCAGACGACGAGAAGCCCGAACCATCCGGATACCTCACCTCAGCCCGGCTGTATTTCAAGCAGGACAACGTCCGATGACCGCGCTCCCCGACCACACACCGGTTCCCCTATCACCGGGGGCAGCACGCTTCAGCGCCACGCTGCAGGCCCGCGCCGACCGCGTCACGGTCAGCCGGGCCACCCTCATGGAAGCGTTCACCGCGGCACTACCAGGAACAGCGAGTGGACGACACGCGAGAACCGCCCTCTCCACGCTCCTGAACGAACTCGCGGAATACCAGATCCTGAGCCTCCCCTCAGACCCGGCCAGATGGGACGTGGGCCGTCCCGCCCTTCCAGATCGGGTACGGATGAATGCCGTTACCCCTACAAAGACCAATACGGCGCGAAGGCAGATCTCATGGCGTCCCGAACTCGACTGGGCCCATAGCGTCCGCCTCACCGCCGCGCAGACCGAGGACCTCAGTGCCATCAATCGATGGTTCCGCGACACCAGCCACCGCCCGGAGGAGCGCAAACCGATATCCCTGCGCGAGCGATCCCACGAAATCTTCAAGGACGAGAAACGCCTCGACACACTTATCTCGGGCGCTCTCTTCGCTCCGGAGCGACTCTCCCTCGATCAACTCGCCACCTACCGCGAGCCACCCCCACTGACCTACCGCCAGCTCGGGAACGGCGACACCCTGCTCGTAGCGGAGAACAGCGACACCTTCGCCACACTCCGCAGCCTACTCACGCCGTCCCCCGGCAACATCGGCTCCATCGCCTTCGGTTCTGGCCGAGCATTCGAGGCATCTGTGGAAAACATCAGAGAGCTCCCCGCTATCAGCCACATCAACTACTACGGCGACCTCGACGCCGAAGGCTTGGCCATCCCCGCCAGGGCCTCCATCGCCGCCACCCAACGGGGTCTGCCCCCCATCGAACCTGCCACCGAGCTGTACCGCCTACTCCTGGGCCGCGACGCCACCCCCGGCGAATGCATCGGAGACCACAGGGCTAACACTCTCGTCGAGTGGCTGCCGCCAGATCTCAGACCGTCAGCTCACGGGATCCTCACGACGGGCAGGCGCATCGCGCAGGAGGCAACGAATCGCAACCTGCTGGGCTCAGAGTCGCGCTGGCGACTGTGACCCGCCCGCTCGCCCGCCGCAAAGCCGTACCGAGATCCGGACCGTTCTCGGGCCAGCCCAGTCCGTCTACGGCTCACCGTCACAGTTCTGGCAAGTCAGCGGAGGCGCCTCCCGTGCCCCAGCAGCAGACCAAGAACGTTCTTCGCAGCTACCCACGCAAGAAGTTTGGGCTCGTAATGACGTGAAGCCGCGTGCCTGGAGGGGACGTTGCCTTCTCCAGGCATGCGCAGCCAGACACAAGATGCCTTGGAACACCAGCTGGCAGGGGGCCGCCTGCGCCTGGAATGGCGAGTCCGCCGCTCGATGACCCGTCTGGCTACAGCAGTTCGGGCCGGAACCGGCACCGCCTTCGGGTCAGGCAGCCGCTGCTGTACGGAGGGCTCTGGCCAGGAGGGACGAGTTGCCCAGGCGGCGGCGCAATTCCCGTTCCAGACCGGCGACCGGGACGAGGTTCTGCGGGGCCCGGGGGTCCTTGTACTCACAGCCGGCGTACCGCGGCAGCACGCGTTGCGAGAGGTCGGCCAGAGCTACCGCCTCTTCCCGAGGGACATTGGCGGCGCATTCCAGGCGAACCACCCCGGCCCACGGTGGGCCGGGCGTGCACGGCAGGCAGGTACCAGGCGTGGCGGTCCCAGGATGTACCCATGAGGAACACGGGGGTGCGTTCACCGGGGGCGAGGTGGGCAACCATCGCGTGGAGATCAGGCGGCAGGTAGGCGGTGCGGTGGGACTTGATGAAGCCCAGGGCACGCGGCAGGTGGGTGCGGCCGCGCAGCGGGCCGTCGACGACCAGCAGGTCCGAGCCGTCGGCGACGCCGTGCCCGTCGAGAGCGGTGCGGGCGTTGGTGGCCGCGAGGACCTCCAGGTCCCGGAGGCTGCTTTGGAGCGCCGACGAGAGCAGCACTGCCAGGTTCTCCTCCATATCGTCGGCGGTGACGTGCGCCCGGTAGGTGCCAGCCGTGGTGGGTACGTCGACAGCGTTGGGGGCGGTGGTAAACAGGCCACGCCGGGACTCGACCGTCAGCAGGTGTGCGCCGTGGCCGGGGCAGCAGCACACAGTGCCAGCGGCGTACGAGGCGCACAGGGCCATCGTGGCGTCGGCGGCATTGGCGGCGGAGTGGTGCGAGTTGGCGGCGACTAGTACCGGCCGGTCGGCAGGCGTGGGTTGTTCGATCCAAATGCGGGCCTCGACGCGGCGCACGCCGTCAACAAACAGGACGGCACCGGGGGCGGGACCGTACGAGGGGGAGATGGGCTTCCAGTCGGCGGAGACGGTTTCGACGTCGGGGACGACCCTTGCGGTGGAGTCACCCACGGCGTTGTCAAGGCTTTCGGCGTTCTCGACGCTGGAGCCATAAGTGGGGTCCCAGCCGTCGACGTGGAACCGCATCGGGGCCGGGCGCGCGGTGTTCGTCATGCGCCCTCCCGGGTGACGACGGAGCTGTGGGTGTCGCGGTGCACCCGGAAGCGCACCGGTACGCGTTCGGCGAGCCCGGGTACGTGGGTGATCAGTCCGACCATGCGGTCGCCCTGGGCGAGGGTCTCCAGGGTATCGGCGACCGTGTCGAGGGATTCGGGGTCGAGTGTGCCGAAACCCTCGTCGAGGAAGATGGACTCCAATTTCGTTGTCCCACCTAGACTAGCCAGCTGTTCAGACAGAGCCAGCGCCAGGGCGAGGCTGGCCTGGAACGTCTCGCCGCCGGACAGGGTGCGTACGGAGCGCTCTGTATCGGCGTCGGAGTGATCGACGACGTAGAACTCGCCCTTGCGGTGACTCAAGTCGAAACGGTCGCCCGAGAGACGGCGGAGCGACTCCGAGGCGCCCTCGACCAGGGTGTCGAGGGCGGATTCAGCGAGCCATCGCGGGAACCGTTCGGATCGCATCAGCCTGGCCAGTTCGGTGGCCACCTGTTGCCGGGCGCGGGCAGTGTCGATCCTTTGCTGTACCGAGGTGGCCTCGGCGAGGTCGTGGACGATCCGCTGCACCTCGGCACGAGCCCGTTCGACAGCGATCGCGACCACCATGGGTGCGTGCGCGGTACGGCCTGGCCCTTCGCCCAGGTCGCCGGGGTCCAGACCGTGTTCGGTCAGCTGTGACTCCAGCCGGGCCAGGAGCGTCTCGGCCTCGTCGGCCGCGGCCCGGGATTCGGCATGCCTGCGTACCGCTTCGGCCCGGCGGCCGGCGGCCTCACGGGCGGCCCAGTGCACGAGGCTGGCCCAGGCAGCGGCAAGGTCAGCGGTGTCGGGGCGGGGCGGGGCGAGTGCTGCCACAGTGTCCCGGGCGGCCGTCAGTTCGGAGAGGGCGGCCTCTGTTCCGGCCAGCGAACGCTGCTGCTCGGCCAGCGCCTCGCCGAGTTTGTCGCGAGTGCGGTCGGCCCGGGCTTCGGCGTCCGTCACGGCGGCGTCGAGGCGGGCGCGTTCAGCGAGCAGGCCGGAGATGGCTTGCGTTGACGGCGCGCCGGACAGCAGTGCGTCGAGCTCGCGAAGCCGGGCGGTGAGGGCTGTACGGGCGTTTCCGGCGGTCATGGCGTCCTGCACGGTCCGGGCATGCGCGCCCTTTCCTTCCTGGTGTGCCCGGTCGGCTGAATTGAAGCGGACGGCAGCGTGCCGGTGGGCCGCGTCAGCGGCGGCAACCGCGCTCGCGGCAGCGGACAGGTCGGCCTCCGCCCCGGTGGTGCCGGTGCGGGCCCAGGCTTCCAGTGCGGCCCAGGCAGCCGTCAGGTCGGCGGGGGCCCCGAGAGCCCCTCGGTGTGCGGAGTCGGCGGGAACAGCCGCCTCCACGGTGGGCGGTTCGAGGTCGGTCAAGGCGCCCAGTTGCCTGTCGAGCACGGTCCGGGCCCGGTCGAGCTCCCCCCGGAGCGCACCCGCGCCGGCCAGTGCGGTCCCGTGCACCGCCCCAGCCTCACCTGCCGCGGCTCGGGCCTGCTCTTCCGCGGCAACGAGCCGGTCGCGTGCCGCGATGAGCCGGTCGAGCCGGATACGGTCGGCTCCGGACTCTCCGTCCTCACCGGGTCCACGGACGTCGCCGGGGAAGGCTTCGGCTTCACCCGCGGCCTCTCCGGGCAGATCCGACAGCAGGCCGGCCAGGCGCTGCTGAATGAAGGTGCGCCGCTCGGTGACGGTGTCGACCGTACGCTGCCTGCCGGTGACCGAGGCCGTTGCCTCCTGATACCGGGACAACGCCTCACGGTGTTCGCGGGTCGCCTCGTCCGCCTTGTCCTCGGCCGCGGCGAGCGCCGGGTCGGGCAGCAGCGGCGGGAGCACGGTGACGTTCTGCTCACAGACCGGGCAGGCGTGGCCGACCTGGAGCGACGGGCGCAGCCGACCGGCGCCGGCGAGCGCACGTGCCTCTTCCACGGCGGTCGCGGCGGCTTCGGAACGGGACCGCGCAGCGGTGACCGCGGCCTCGGTCCGGCCGGCCGCCTCGACGACGTGGCCCAGTTCGCCGATGGCCGCGGCGAGGTCGGCGGTGGCCTGGTCGAGCCGGTCGAGCACCTCGCGGGCCTCGGTGATGCGCCTCCCGTCGCCGGCGTCAGCGAGCGCGGAAGCCGCCTGCTCATGCCGGTCGCGGGCTTCGGCGAGTCGCTTCTCCGCTTCATCGGCCCGCTGGGCGAGCTCCGCCGCCCGACGGGCCAGGGCGGGCAGTTCCTCGGGGGTGCGCACACCGGCCAGCCGGTCCCGGCGGCGCCGGACCTCATCGTGCGCCTGACGGGCACGTTCGAGGTGGCCGTGAGCCTCCGCCTCGTCCGTGCGGGCGGCGCCGACGGCGACTTCAAGGCTGCTTAACTGCTCCTGGCACCGGGCCAGTTCCCGGTCGGCGCGATCCGCAGCCGCGAAGACATCCTCGCGGCGCGCACCGAGGTCCGCCCTCTCCGCGTGGAGGTCACGGGTGTGTTCGAGGGCGGCGCGCTCAGGGGCGGTCCGGCCGGCCGCGCGGGCGGCGGCGAGTGCCCGGACGGCCTCGTCGCCGGCCTCGCGCGCCTCCTCGACGGCGGTCTTCGCGTCGTCGGCGGCGCGCTGGAGCTCTTCGATACCGTGCGGGGCGCTGACGGAGGCGAGCAGGTCGGCCTGGGCGCGCAGCGTGTCTGCGCGGGCGGCGGCTTCGACGGCACGGGCTCGCGCCCCGTCGGCACCAGGCACGAGTTCGTCGACGGTGGTGGCCAGCCGTTCCCGTGCCGAGAGCCGCGCATGCGCGTCAGCCTCGGCTCCGGGGGTGGCACCCGCATAACGACCGAGCTGTTCGGTGAGGACGTCGACCTCCTTGGCCGCCGCGTCCCTCTGGATGCCGGCACGCTTGCCGATGCCCTCGTAGTGGGCGGCGCCGAGGAGCTTCAGCAGGATCCGCTGGCGGTCGACGGTGTTCGCGGAGAGGAACCGGGCGAAGTCACCCTGGGGCAGGACGACACATTGGCAGAAGTCATCGAAGGACAGGCCGAGCAACTGCTCGACGACTGCATTGAGTTCCTTGATCTCGCCGGCCAGGACCTCGGGTTGCGGCCCGCTCGGGTCTACGGCGATCGCGGTGGGGTCGGCGAACCTGACCAGGCTGACGGCCTTCTGCTGGACCTGCCCGCCGATCCGGCGAACCTCCCGGGCCACCTGGTAGCGCTGGGACGCGACGTCGAAGGTGAGCGAGACGGTGCAGCGGTTGCTGGTGGGGGCGAGCGCATACGAGATGGCATTGCTCCGGCCCCAACGGTAAGCCGAGCCGTACAGCGCGAACGTCAACGCGTCGAGGACGGTGGACTTCCCCGACCCGGTGGAGCCGACGAGGGCGAAGTAGTCGGCGTCGGTGAAGTCGACCACGGTGGCGACGCGGAAACCGGCGAAGCCGTTGAGCTCCAGGCGAACGGGGCGCATCTGGGGTGTTGTTCCTTACCGGGCGTGTGGGCGTACCTGGGGTGGCGGAAACAGGAGCTAAGGGGGCCAATCAGGGGTGGGCGGTCGAGCGGGTGAGGTCGTCGTGGAGTTCGTTGAACAGATCCACAATCCGAGCGTCGCTGACGCCGACGCTGTGGCAGTAGTCGGTGAATAGCTGCGCGGGCGTCATGGCCGGCCGGTCGACGGCCATCCCCGCCTTGGCGCCGGAGCTCGCATGTTCGGGATGGATGCGGATCTCCAGGGCGTTGGGAAGGGCCTCGGTCAGGTCGTCCCGCAGGCCGGCGTACGCAGGCTGGGTGACGACGAGTCGGAGGTAGTCCTCGCCGTAGGCGGCTCGGTCGGCAATGAGCCCGGCGACAGTCCCCTCAACGGTGCGCAGACGGCGGCCCGCGGTGACCGGGACGTCCATGACCTGCGCCGGAGTGCCGGGGGCGGCTTCGACGAGGCAGACCACGTGCGAATTGTCCTGCTCGCCGAAATCGACCGGGTACGGGGATCCGCTGTAGTGCACCGGGCAGGCTGCCGGAATCCGCTGTCGGCGGTGGAGGTGGCCCAAGGCCACGTAATGGGCCTCCACGGGAAAGATTGCGGCGGGGACGTGGTACTCCATGATTGATTGGGCGGCCCGTTCGCCGCCTCCGAAGGCGCCGCCCGTGCACGTGAGGTGCGCCATGACGATGTTGACGGCGTCCGGGGTGAACGCCGCCGTCAGACCGCCCAGGACATCGCGGACCAACTGATCGTACGCACCGACGTTCTGCGAGGGGGTGTTCGCGATGATCTCGGCGGCGCGGACGGCGTAGCGGCGGGAGAGGAAAGGCAGGACCGCGACGTTGACAGGCTCGTTCGTGGACTTGGCACGAAAGGTGAGTACACCACCCTTGTCCGCTGGCCTCGCCTGGCCGTAGACGTGGATGCCAGCGACCCCCATCAACGGCTTGTACGCCTCGAACGTGGCACCGTGGTCGTGGTTGCCGGCAATGACGACGACCTCGATGTTCCGCCTGGCCAGTTGCATCAGGGTGCGCACAACGAGTTTCTGGGCGTCGGCACTCGGTGCAGAGTGCTCATAGATGTCGCCGGCAATGAGCACGGCATCGACCTCGTTGCCGAGCGCAATCTGGGTCATCTCGCTTAGTGCTGCGGCCTGTTCGTCGAGCCGGTTGCGGCCCTTGAGGATCTTGCCTATATGCCAGTCTGAGGTGTGGAGGAACTTCACCGGGACGGTCCTTCCGGAGGGACGAAGCAGGCCGGGTGGGCAGGCATGAGGTGGTATGCGGGATGGGGTGAAGCGGACGCTCGGGGTGTCCGGTGACGCGGACGTTCAGAGCGGGCCGTCAGACTGGCCTGTCCGGACAGCCCTTCATCACGGAAATCCACGACCAACAAGGTCAGGGCGCGGCGGACCTCAGATGATGAACCGTCAGAAAGGTGGGGACTCTTCGACGGCGCCGTCGTCGAAATCGTCGAGCCACCGGTCGTCGTCGGCCGCTGGCAGCTTGCCGAACGGGCCTGGCCGTATCTCCCCAGCGGCACCCCGGGGGGAGGCCAAGCCGTTGGCGGAGGCAGGTTCGGCGAAGGCCAGTTCGCTGACCTCGGAGAGCCGTGTGGCCCAAGCTGGAAAGGGAAACTCGACGGCCAGCGGCACCGGGATTTCCGGCTGGGAGACGAACATGGTGCCGGGCCTTGCGAGGGTGGCGCGCTGCCGCTGCCCCTTGGGTAGGAACCCGTACTCGGGACGGGTAGCTTCCGCAGGGTCGAGCCGTCCAACGATCTTGATCGAGGAGTTCGACACGATACGCCGTTCGACCTCGGAGGCGGTCTGCTGGGCTCCGATGAGGATGATGCCGAGCGAACGGCCGCGCTCGGCAATGTCGAGCAGCACATCCTTGATCGGAGAAGAGCCTTCACGGGGCGCATACTTGTTGAGCTCGTCGATCATTGTGAAGAGGAGCCCGCCCGGCCCCGCCTGTTCCTTGCCTTCGGTCTCCTCGGCGAGGACGACACCGACGACGAAGCGCTGAGCGCGCTCGGGCAGGTTGTGCAGGTCAACAACTGTGACCTGGTGGAGCGACGTGTCGACAGAGTGGCCAACCGGCCGGTCGGTGACCGTGCTCAGGTCCCCCCGGAGTAGGGGGGTGAGCGGCCGTTGAGAGGACCTCAGCCGCCGGACGAACGCATTCACGGTGCCGGTTCCTACAGCCGGCCCCGCCCAGAGGGAACGGGTGGCTTCGTCGGTGACTCGCTCGGAGATGAAGTCGATCATCTCCTCCCAGGTACGGAGGACGATGCCATCGACGGTAACGGCGCCATCGTTGCCGGCAGGTCGGGCTTCGCGGCGCAGCCGACCGGTGACCTGGTGAACAACCATCGTGTACTGGTTCTTCTCGTCCGCGACGTCGGTGAACACGTACGGGAGCAACTCGCTTTCGCAGAACTCTGCGAGGGTCCACCAGAACGCAGTGACGCCGCTGGTCCGGCCGGTTACGTGGGGGCGTCCGGTGGTGTCGCCGGGGAGCGGTGGGGCGTAGAAGCCGACAGAGACAAAAGGTCGGGCGGGCAGGCCGAGCCGGCCGTAAGCGGCGCGTAGGGGGTCGTTGAGGCGGGCGTTGGGCTGATCGACGAACAGCAAGTCCTCGCCCTTGACGGAAAAGATCAGGGCCTTGGCGTTGACGGCTCGGCCGCCCAACGCGCCGGAGGTGAATAGGGAGTGGAGGAGGAACAGCGCAAAACTGGTCTTGGTTGCCACCCCCGAGATGCCCGAGATGGACACGTGGGCACCACGGGTGCCGTCGAGGAACTCGAGGTTGAGGTAGATCGGTGCGCCGTCGCGGCCAATGCCGACGGGGATGCGCGTGTCCATCCGGTCGAAGTACAGCGCAGCGTCCCGGTCCGCCCCCGTGGCCCGGATGGCCACTTCACCGGGACGGGGCGGCACGTAGCACTCGGGGTCGACGCGGGTCGTGGTGACCTCGGCGATCTCCTGCACGTGCGCCGGCAGGATCCCGTCGGCAATGAGGAACACGTCCGAGTCGAACGCGGCACCCTCGTGGCGGGCAACAACCTCAGTGACCACACCGGAGGTCGTGACGGTCCCGTGTCCAGGGACCTGTCGACGGGTGCTGACCACGTCGTCGAGTTGGAGGTAGGCGTCAGCTGCCACGGCTACGTGGAACTTCAGGGGTGTGGAGTCCTCGGTGCCAGCCACCTTCCCGACCTGCTGCTCAATTCTGCCTGTGTGACCGGCTGCGGTTGCGGCCACGTGGACAGCCGCGGTAGTGCCGGCGTGGGAGATCCCGGAATCGGTGTCGGTCATCGGCGAGCTCTCCCTGTGTGGTGCGGTTTCGGAGGTGCATCGTGGTAGCGGCCCGGCCTCCCGAGGCTGGCGGGCCGGTGAATGGACACTGGGTGCCGAGGACGCCTGATTATGGAGGCGGCGGGCTGAGGAGCGGGCCCGTCAGGGACCTGCGGCCTTGTAGGACCCGGGAGCCCGGCGGGTGCCGGGTCACAGAGATTGCGCTATCGACCTGGTCGTGAGGCGGGACCCTGTGGCCGGGACGGGGCAAGCCAGATGGGCTGAGCAGCGCCAGTCAGGGCTGCTCCGGTCCCCTGGTACCCGTCGTGCCGGATTGTTGCCGCTTGCCGGGCGCCCGAGATCGTCAGGCGATGGTGCGGCGTCTATCGGCGGCGAGATGCGACGCAGGCCTTGTGAAGTAACCGTCCGCACCTGAGGAAACGGATGGATGCCCCCGCCAGCAGGCGGTAACGTCCTGACACCCGTCGTTGTCATCGATGACAACACCCGTGAGCGGGCCAAAGCCGACCTGTAGACACACGTTCCGTGCCCCCCTCGTTCTGGCAATTCCCGCGCGCCGGAAAGCGCACACGGTGATAACCGCCTCAAGTACCCCACCCTCATGCGGTTCGACGTATCCTACGTAGATTCGTCCGACCCCACATACGGATTCCACGATCCGTCACCCAGCTTTCAGAATTGGGGCGATGCGTTTGCGCGCTCACCCGCCGAGCTTCCCATCGGATGCGAGAACAGTCTGAGGATGCGGTCGGGGCTACCGGCCTGAGGATGACGAACGCCGTCTCAACCGAGCGGCGTCGCCCTGCGCTCCGATGCCGGAGCCATAGCGGAGCGCAGGGCGATGACAAAGCCAGCCCCGAGTGTCAGTCCCGCGTCAGGAAGGGGTGCCGCCCGGATTTCGCTACGCAGGCCCGACGCGGGCGCTTACGGACGCCGCGTCTCGGCCCTTTGGTACTCCCCGTCTTGCAGCAGGCGGATTCGAGAGGCCCTGCCTAACGAGCTCGTGCATGGTTGGCGGTGCGGCGCCGGGGCTTGATCCCTGATCATGTTCGTGTGGTGGGGAACGGGGCTCGTGCAGCGATCATCAGCGACCGAAGGATCACAGAGCTCTCGGCCGACGTGATCGCCGAACTCGTTTCCGAGGTAGCCCCGTTATGGGGCGAACGACACCAGGCGAGGCTGGAGTCCAGGCCACGCCAACGAGCCGTAGGAGCCGGTGCGAAGCACCGGCTGGTCTTCATCGACCGGCTCCTGGCCACGCTCGTTCACCTTCGCCACGGCGTCACTCACGATGTACTGGCCTGCTGGTTCGGTGTTGACCGCTCCACGATCACCCGGGCAATCACCGAGGTGCGGCCCCTGCTCGCTGCCCGAGGCTGCGTCATTGAGTCCGGTATTCGGCTTCGTACCCTCGCCGAGGTCATCGACCACCTCGCGGCCAACGGACAGACCGGGATTATCGACGGCACCGAGGTCCGAGTCCGTCGGCCCGCCGTCGGCCGCAAGGATCGGGAGAAGTTCATCTCCGGCAAGAACAAGCAGAACGCCGTCAAGGCGATGGTCCTTACCGACGCCGACGGCAGGCTGCTGTTCTGCAGTCCAGCCCAGCCGGCAAGCTGTGCCGACATCACCCACGCCCGACAATTGGGCCTGGTCAAGCACCTGACCGGCGGCCCGACCGTGGAGATCCTCGCCGACGCCGGCTACCAGGGTCTGGGCGCCCAGACCGGCGGCCGCGTGGTGACACCACCGCACCGCAAGTTCAAGAAGAACCCGCCGGACTGGTACGAGGAGATCTACGAGCGCCAGCGCAAGGCGCACTCTTCACGCAGGATCCGCGTGGAGCACGGCATCGCACACCTCAAGAACTGGCGCTCGCTCGCTCGTCACCACGGCCGACGCGAGCACATGAGCGACACCATCCAGGCCGTCGCCGGACGGCTCTCACATCAGCAAACGTCTACCCGCGGCACCCGACAAGGACGGTGACCATCGAGCCGACCTGCACCTTTCGACGCGTCACCGCCAACCATGCACGAGCTCGTTAGACGGGCCGAGCATCAACGATTTTCGGTCAACAATGTCCGGACGCAGTGAGACACAGCCGGACTCAGGCGGACGCCGGCGAACGCAGACGGACGGGTTCTGCGGGGTTGCGCCTGGCCGGTCTGCATCCGGCCCTCGTTTTGACCGGAGCGAGCTGCGCAACACTTCACGTCATGCCGAGCTTTCAGCAGAGGAAGGCCGTGGGGGACGCCCACGAGCAGCGCATCGCCGAGGAACTGACCGCGCGCGGGTGGGCGGTCAACCCGTGGGGGCAGGGAGTCCTCACCCAGCCTGTTCAAGCCGCACTCCGAAAGACCGACAGCTCCCTCCGCTGGACTCCCGACCTCCTTGCCGCCAAGGAGGGCCACGTCGCAATGATCGACTGCAAGAGCAGCATGACCAGTCGGGCGACGCACCGCCACGCGATCGAGAGCGCCGCCGTCCGCGCACACCTCCAGCTCGTCGCGTGGACCGTGCTGCCCCTCTACTACGTGTTCGACAGTCTCGACGTTCTCACCCCGTACGACGCCCTCGCGGCGGGGCAGACCGGCCCCCACTCGGTCGCAGGTTCAGGGGCTCCGTATCTGCTCGTGCCTACGACGCACTGTCGCACCTTCGACTCGACGTTCGGCTCGCGGAGGCGGCCGCCCGCCGTGAGCGACGCGGCCTGAGCCCAGCGCCCCGCCAGTCCCGCTGCTCGGTACAACACGTTGCACCGAGCAGCGTCGCGCTTCAAACGCCACCGAGAACCTCATGGCGGGACACCAGCGGATCTGACGAACTGTCACCAAAGTCAGCATTGGGTCAGCATTGGTCCTGGCAAAGCTGACCCCAGCTGGTCATACCTGGGAACCATAGAGGGCCCAGAGAGGGTCTCCCGGAACCCCCGTCGCCCGCCCCGCCGGAACGATCTCCGCGCGGGATGTGATCTCTGCTGGGCTGTTCTCGACTGGTAGGTCCCTTCCAGAAAGGCGCAGGTCAGCGTACCCGACCCCGTGCTTTCAGCGGCACCGGCGGGAGTTGCGGAGCGGGGATCGGGGGGCCGTCGTAGCCCTTTACCTCGCCGTAGCGGGTGCCCTCCATCCAGTCCTGGCGGGCCTGTACGATCTCCTCGTTGGAGCGCCCGATCCAGTTCCAGAACATCACGATCTCCTCCTCGAACGGTTCGCCGCCCAGCAGCATCAGGCCGGCGTCCGAGGTGGCGCGGAGGGGGAGTTCGGTGCGGCCGCAGCCGAGGTAGAGCATGGCGCCCGGGAGGACGGGGACGCCGTCCACGTGGGCTTCGCCGGACATCGACAGGACCGCGTACTCGAAGTCCGGGTCGAGGGGCAGCCGGGTTTCGGTGCCGCCGGCTAGGGTGAGGTCGGCGCCGACGATGGGGGTGTACGCCGTACCGGGCGAGGTTGCCCCGTCCAGGCTGCCCAGGATCACCGTGGCGGTCAGGCCGGGGGCGGTCACCTGCGGGAGTTCGGGGTGGTGCTGGAAGTGGGGTGCCACGTTCCGGTGCTCGTCGGGCAGGGCCACCCACAGTTGGGCGCCGTGCAGGAAGCGGGCGTGCGGGCGGGGGCTCTCCTCGGAGTGGCTGATGCCCCGGCCGGAGGTCATCAGGCCCAGCTCGCGGGGGCGGATCGTGGCGAGGCTGCCTTCGCTGTCGCGGTGCAGGACCTCCCCGTCGTGCAGCCAGCTCACGGTCTGCAGCCCCGAATGGGGGTGGGGTGCGACCTGCATGCCGGGCTCGTCCGCGATGTCGTCCGGGCCGTAGTGGTCCACGAAGCACCAGGCGCCGACCATGCGGCGGCCGAGGTTCGGCAGGAGTCGGCGGACCTCGGTGGACCCGCCGAGTGTGACGGTGCGCGGGCTGAGGAGCTCGCGGACCGGTTCGGCCACGACGAAACCGCGGCCGCCGCAGGCGGAGAGAGCTGGCTGGCGATCGAGATTGCTCATGTTGGACAACTTAGTCCCGCTCGGTGGCGATGTGACCGGTCCTTTGCCTGGAATGTTCCGGCAGGACGGCGTGTTGGACGGACCGACACCCCACCGGGAGCGAGCGGAAGGGACGCGATGAACGCACCGACGGCATACCACGAGCACGGCACGGCGGCGGAGCGCTGGGAGCGCGCCGGGCTGTTCTTCGAAGCGAAGGAGTACGCGACGGCGGCGCGCGTCCTGGTGACGGTCGCCGACGAGGCTCCGGAGCAGTTGGCCCCCCGGCTGCTGCTGGCCCGGGCCTATTACCACTCCGCCCAGCTGACCCGCGCGGAGCGCGAGCTGCGCGCGATCCTGGAGCGGTGGCCGGTCGAGGACTACGCGCAGCTGCTGCTCGGACGCACCCTGCAGCGACAGGGCCGGGCCGCCGAGGCCGCCCCGCACCTGCGCATCGCGGCGGCCATGGCGGGCGACTTCCCCGAGTAGGTCAGCGAGCGGGTGGGCCCGGTGGGCCTGCCCGGCTCGCCGAGGCGCGTCCCCGACCCGCCCCCGCCCCTCCCCCGCAGCGCTCCGGCCTGCGCAAACGCGTGCCGTCGGGTGTGCTCGTCGAGTCGTACCGTCCCTCCGGCCCCGCGTGTGCGGGGCCGGGCGGCCGACTCGGATAGCCTGGGTCCCATATGAACCGCCTGACCACGCCCTTCGGCTCCTACGAACTCACCCGCTTCCCCGCGGACCCGCGCGACCGGCTCCAGGCCTGGGACGCCGCCGACGAGTACCTGCTGCGTCATCTCGACGCCGGTACCGGCGAGCGGGGCCCCGTGGACCTGGCCGCGGCCGGGCAGATCACCGTGCTCGGTGACCGCTGGGGAACCCTGACGACGGCCCTGGCCTCGTACCGTCCCACGCAGATCACCGATTCCTCGTTGACCCGGGCCGCCACCGAGGCGAACCTGGACCGGGCCGGGATCGGGACGTCCAAGGCGACGGTGTCCCTGCTGACCACGCAGGACGCGCCACCGGAGCGGATCGACGTGCTGCTCGTGCGGGTGCCGAAGAGTCTGGCGCTGCTGGAGGACCAGCTGTACCGGGTCGCTCCGCACGTGCACGCGGGCACCGTGGTCGTGGGCGCCGGCATGGTCAAGGAGATCCACACCTCGACGCTGCGCCTCTTCGAGAAGATCCTCGGCCCGACGAAGACCTCGCTCGCCGAGAAGAAGGCCCGTCTGATCTTCTGCACCCCGGGGAATCCGGGCGCCGCGCGGCCCACCACCCCGGGCCCGTGGCCGCTGACGTACACGGTGGACGAGGACGGCGGCTCGGGCGCCGGCCTGAAGGTCGTCAACCACGCGGGGATCTTCTGCGCGGACCGGCTGGACATCGGTACGCGCTTCTTCCTCCAGAACATTCCCACGAACACGGACGGCGCCCGGGTCGTGGACCTGGGTTGCGGCAACGGCGTCGTCGGCACGGCCGTCGCGGTCGCCGACCCGGACGCCGAGGTCGTCTTCACCGACGAGTCGTACCAGGCGGTCGCCTCCGCGCGCGCCACCTACGAGGCCAACGTGCCGGCGGGTCGGCGTACGGCGGAGTTCCTGGTCGGCGACGGCGTCGCGATGCTGCCGCCCGGTTCCGTGGACCTGGTGCTGTGCAACCCGCCCTTCCACTCGCACCAGGCGACGACCGACGCCACGGCGCTGCGGATGTTCGCGCAGTCGCGCAAGGCGCTTCGGCCCGGCGGTGAGCTCTGGGTGGTGGCCAACCGGCACATGGGCTACCACACCCATCTGCGCCGGCTCTTCGGCAACAGTGAAGTGGCCGCGAGCGAACCCAAGTTCGTGGTGCTGCGGGCGATCAAGCGCGAGGAGCGCACACGCCCCATGTGACCTGCCGGTACGTCCTACACTCGGCCGCGTGAGCAGCCAGGTGCAGACGGACGGATCGGTCGAGGGCATGGCCGCGGGCCCGGGACGGCGCTACCGCCGGGAGGACGTGGCCCGCGCGGCCGGGGTGAAGGTGCGCAACCTGCGCTACTACCAGGAGCGCGGGTTGCTGCCGCCGCCGCGGCGGGAGGGGCGGATCGCCTGGTACTCCGACGATCACCTGACCCGACTGCGCCTGATCAGCGACCTGTTGGGGCGCGGGTACACGGTGAACGGCATCGGGGAGTTGCTGACCGCCTGGGAGCAGGGTGACGGCCTGTCCCAACTCCTCGGGCTGGAACGGGAGATGACCCGGGACTGGGTGCACGAGGAGCCGGTGACGATGACCCGGGCCGAGTTGCGCGAGCTGTTCGGCCCGGAGGCGACCGCCCAACACACCCGGCGGGCGGCGGAGTTGGGTTACGTACGGGTCGACGGGGACCTGGTGACGTATCCGAACCGGCGGTTGCTGGAGGCGACGCTGGCGTTGGTGCGGCAGGGGGTGCCGCTGGGGGACATCCTGGACGCGGGTGACTTCGTACAGATCCAGGCGGACGCGCTCGCGGACCGCTTCGTCGGGCTTTTCCGGCGGCATGTGATCGGTACGGAAGGCCTGGAGCCACTTTCGGCCACCCAGTTGGATCACGTCCGGGAGGCGGTGGCGGCGCTGCGGCCGGTGGCCGGCGAGGTCGTGGCCGCAGAGTTCGCCCGGGCGATGGCGCGGCGGGTGGAGGCGGAGGTCGCGGAATTGCTGCGTACGGAGCAGTAGGAGTCGGCTCAAAAGGTGCACTCGCACAACCTTGCCAACCACCATTGGCACTCTTACATTCAACTCGTCGGTAACAAAGGTGCACAGCCGAGATAAGGGACGATCTCATGGCGGATTCACCGAACTTATCCGAGCCCCCCGGCACGATCGGCGGGGACGGAACGGGCGACGCGGGAAGAGGCGAAGGGCGGGTGCGCTGGCGCAGGTTCGCCCTGCTGACGGTGCCGGCCGTGGCCGTGACGGCGGGACTCGGCATCGCCCTGGCGCAGGGGGCGCTCGCCGCGTCCTTCGCGGTGTCGGGGCAGCAGTTCAAGGTGTCGGCGAAGAGCTTGGAGGGCGAGGGCTTCGCGCAGTACGGCAGCGTCGACGTCAATGCCCGCGAGGAGCTGATCCCGGTGGCGGTCACCGCCATCAGGGAGGCGAAGTTGAACAGTCTGTGCCAGTCGGTGGTGACCACCCTTCCGATGATCGGCGACATCTCGCTCAACCTGACCGCCGGGCAGAAGAAGCCGGTCGAGGCGACCAACCTGTTCGTCGACGCGACACAGCTCTCGGGTGACGCGGTCTTCACGAACATCGAGATCGGACGCGACGCCTCCACCCTGGACAAGGGGCCCGCGGAGGCGCAGGGCATGCAGGACCTGTTCGCCCAACAGGCGGACACGGTGAGCATCACCGGTCTCCAGCAGACGGCGTGGGCGACCAACGCCGGAACGTTCAAGCTGTCCGGGCTGAACATGAGCATCAGCAAGGGCAAGAAGGAATGCTTCTGAGCCGCTGGCGGCGGTGGCGGCGCGGCCGGCCGTTCTGGGGCGGGCTCTTCGCCGTCCTGGCCGGAGCGTGGATCTGTGTCCTGCCCCTGGCACCGCTGAAGATCATGCTCCAGCAGGGGGTGGCGGGCATTCCGTCCGTCCTGATGGGGATCGTCATGATCGTCCTCGGGGTCACCGCCTGGTTCTCCCCCCAGCAACGCTCCCTCGCCGGGGTCCTGACCACGCTCATCGCCACCGCCGCGCTGGTCCTGTCGAACCTCGGCGGGTTCCTGATCGGCACCCTTCTCGGCATCGTCGGCGGCGGCCTGGTGTTCGCCTGGCAGCCGTCCGCGGTGCGTAGTCCCGGGGGCTCCGCCGCCCCCGGGACGGACGACCCACCCCCCGCTCCCACCCCGCACCACGATCCCCAAGGAGCTCAGCCATGAGCCGTACGCGTACCGCGCTCGCCCTCGGGATGGCGGCCGCGGCCGCCCTGACGGTGGCCTCGGCCACCGCCACCGCCTCGCCGTTACCGCTGGCCGGGTCGACCACCGTCACTCCGGCCGGGCACGCCTTCAAGGCCACCCTCAGCGGGAAGGCCACCCTCAAGGCCGGTTCGGTCACGGTGACCTGCACGGTCTCCGTGTCCACCGGTACGGTGCCGGCCGCCCCCGGCAACCAGAACCCGGCCGGGCCGGTCTCCTCGCCCATCACCCCGCCGACCTACAGCTCCTGTACCTCCAGCGTCTGGGGCGTGACCCCGACGGTCACCACCAGCGGCGCCTGGTCGGTGTCGATGCAGCACGGTTCCCCGATCACCGCGACGATGAACGTCCCGGTCGGCGGGCTCGTCGTCACCACGACGGGCCTGGCCAACTGTGTCGTCACCACCGCGCCGACCGCCCCGGCCGGTGTCAACGGCACCTGGACGAACGGCGCACCGCCCAGCCTGACCTTCACCAACGCCACCGTGCCGGTCACGGTCACCGGCGGCTTCGGCTGCCCGACGAGCGCGACCACCTCCACCTTCAACGCCGTCTACAAGGTCACCGACACCACGAACCCGGCGCAGCAGATCACCGTCGGCCCCTGAGCGGAGTCCTTCGGTCCGACCGGGCCGTCCCGTCCCTCCGCGCGGTGGAAATTGCGTTGCTCCGGGGGGAAGGGACAGGCGAAGCTCGCTGACATGTCACAGAGCACCGAGCATCTCGATTTCCCCGGAACCGCCTCCACCCACGCTTCCGTACCCGCCGTCCGGCACGGGCGCGGCGTGGAGGACCTCTTCTCCGCCGGGCGGCTGCTCGTGATCCCGCGCAAGGCGGCCCGGCGCGAGCAGTTGCTCACGCACCTCACGGAAACCCTGTTCGCGCCGGACCGGGACTACACCGAGCCCGAGGTCAACGAGGCACTGCGCACCGTGCACGAGGACTGCTCGGCGCTGCGGCGCCACCTCATCACCTCGGGCCGGCTCACCCGGACCCGGGACGGCAGCAGCTACCGCCGTCCGGTGACCACCCGGTAGTGGGTCGTCAACCGCCCGTCGTCGCCCAGCACATGGAAGGCGACGGCGGGCGGTTCGTCGAGGTGGACGTGGTGGTCGGGCCCCGCCGCCCTCTCCCACGGGAGCCGGATCGTGGACACCACGCCGGGCGCGACCAGCAGCGGTCGGCCGGCGAAGGTCGTCACCGCCGCCGTGTGCGCGTGCCCGCACAGGAAGGCACGCAGGTGCGGATGGCGGCCCGCCAGTTCCGCGAGGCGCTCCTCCCCGAACTGCCGGATCGCGTCCACGTACGGTGTGTGCAGCGGCACCGGCGGGTGGTGGAACGCCACCAGGACCGGCACCTCGTGCGGGGTGTCCGCGAGTACGCCGTCCAACCAGGTCAGCGTCGCATCCGTCAGGTAGCCGTGGTCCTCGCCGGGCACGGAGGAATCGCACACGGCCAGGGCGAACCCGTCGGCGCGCAGCACCCGGTCCACGGGCTCCCGCGACGGCTCCTCCTCCCCCAGCAGGACCCGGCGGAAGGCGACGCGCTCATCGTGGTTGCCGGGGCAGATGACCGTCGGGTGACGGGAGACGAGCAGGGCGCGGGCCTCCTCGTACTCGGCGGGCGTACCGGCGTCGGCTATGTCCCCACTGACCACCACCGCGTCGAGGTCGTACGGCAGGGCGTCCAGGTAGTCCATGACGGCGCGGGTGCGGTCGGCGGCGCGCGAACCGCCGTCGATGTGGACGTCGCTGAGGTGGGCGATCACGATCACGGTGGCGGCTGCTCCTTCGGTCGCCGCGTCCTCCGGTCGTGGGTCGCCGGAGGCTACGCTCGGCCCATTCAACAGGGCCCGCCCGCAGCCTCCTTCGTCCCCTCCCCGTGGGAGCGGCGTCCCTCCTCAGGCCGTGCGGGCCGCGCGCCCGGATGCCGGGGTGGCCGGTCCCGCTCCCTCAACCCGTCGAGCCTCGACCGGGCGGCGCCGCCGGCCGCACCGGCTAGCCGCGGTAGGCCTCCAGCAGTCGCAGCCACACCTCGCTGATCGTCGGGAAGGCCGGAACCGCGTGCCACAGCCGGTCGATCGGCACCTCACCCACCACGGCGATGGTCGCCGCGTGGACGAGTTCGGCGGCGCCCGCGCCCACGAAGGTGACTCCGAGCAGGACCTCCCGGTCGAGGTCGACCACCATCCGGGCCCGGCCCTGGTACCCCTCGGCGTAGAGTCCCGCGCCCGAGACCTTGCCCATGTCGTGGTCGACGGCCCGCACCCGGTATCCCGCGCGCTCCGCCTCGGCCAGGGAGAGCCCGACGGCGGCCGCCTCCGGGTCGGTAAAGACGGCCTGCGGCACGGCCTCGGTGTCGGCCGTGGCGGCGTGGGCGCCCCAGCGGGAGGTGTCGATGTCGCCGGTCCCGGCGGCGCGGGCGGCGATGGCCGCGCCGGCGATCCGGGCCTGGTACTTGCCCTGGTGGGTGAGGAGCGCCCGGTGGTTCACGTCGCCGACGGCGTAGAGCCAGTCGCTGCCGGGTACCCGGCAGCTCTCGTCCACCCCGATCCAGCCGCCGGGGGTCAGGCCCACGGTGTCCAACCCGATGTCCTCGGTCCGCGGCGCCCGGCCGGTCGCCACGAGCAGTTCGTCACCCTCCAGCCGCTCACCGCCCGCCAACACCACCGTGACGGGGCCGGTCGACCCGTCGCGCTCCACCGCCTCGACCTCCACCCCGGTACGGACCACCGCACCGGCCTCGCGCAGTGCCTCGGCGACCATCTCCCCGGCGAAGGGCTCCATCCGGGGCAACAGCCCGTCTCCGCGTACCAGCAGGGTCACGCGGGAGCCGAGCGCCTGCCAGGCGGTGGCCATCTCGGTGGCCACGACCGAGCCGCCGACGATCAGCAGCCGGCCCGGCACCTCCCGCGCCGAGGTGGCCTCGCGGGAGGTCCACGGTCGGGCTTCGGCGAGCCCGGGGACCTCCGGCACCACGGCCCGGGTCCCGGTGGCCACGACCACCGCGTGCCGGGCTGACAGGACGTGGTGCTCCCCCTCCGGACTGGTCACGGCCACCTTGCGGATGCCGTAGAGCCGGCCGTGACCCCGGTAGAGATCGGCTCCGGTGGAGTCGATCCAGTCGACCTGGCCGTCGTCGTTCCAGTTCCCGGTCCAGTAGTCGCGGTGCGCGAACACCGCCTCCGCGTCGAGCGGGCCCGCCACGGCGCCCGCCAGCCCCGGCACCCGCCGCGCCTCGGCCCGCGCCAGCGCCGGGCGCAGCAGGGCCTTGCTCGGCACGCAGGCCCAGTACGAGCACTCCCCGCCGACCAGCTCGCTCTCCACCAGGGCCGTGGTCAGCCCGGCGGCCCGGGTCCGGTCGACGATGTTCTCCCCGGCCGGTCCCCCGCCGAGCACCACGACGTCGTATTCCATCGCTTCAGTCATGGGGACCAGTGTGTCCGCAGCGGACGGGCGGCGGACGGCAAGGTCAGGGCTGCGGCGTGCCGGGGGTTTCCTCGGGCCCCGGGCCGGCCGCCGGGCCGGCCGACTGCTGCGCCTCGGCGGCGATCTTCGCTCTGACCTCGTCCATGTCGAGGGCGCGGGCCTGCCCGATGAGGTCGGTCAGGGCGGCTTCCGGCAGGGCTCCGGGCTGCGAGAAGATCGCCACCTGGTCCCGGACGATCATCAGGGTCGGGATCGAGGTGATCTGGAAGGCCGCGGCCAGCTCCTGCTGGGCCTCGGTGTCCACCTTGGCGAAGACCAGGTCGGGATGGTCCTGCGCGGCCTTCTCGTAGACCGGGGCGAACTGCAGGCAGGGCCGGCACCAGCCCGCCCAGAAGTCGATCAGCACGAACGGGTTCTCGCTGACCGTCCGGTCGAAGTTCTCCTTGGTGAGCTCGACAGTAGCCACGGGTCCGGACCTTCCTGTTGGGTGCGTGTCCTGTGTGAACGACCGTCCCACCCGTCGAATTCCGCGCCCGCGCCGGATCCGTCGAACGAGTGACCGGGCTCCTAGAACGGGTGGCCGGGCGCGCTGGTGCGGGCCGTCGTCCAGCGGAGTTCGGTGAAGGCGTCCAGGTTCGCCTCCCCGCCGAAACGGGCGCCCGTACCGGAGGCGCCGACCCCGCCGAAGGGGGCCACGGCCTCGTCGTTCACGGTCTGGTCGTTGATGTGCGCGATGCCGGTCGGTATCCGATCGGCCAGCTCCATGCCGTGCCCCGCGTCACGCGTGATGATGCCCAGCGAGAGCCCGTAGGGGCCCGCCGAGGCCAGCTCGACGGCTTCGTCCTCCGTCACGAAGGACCGTACGGGCGCCACCGGACCGAAGACCTCCTGCGCGTAGGCGGGTGTGTCGTCGGCGACCCCCGCCAGCACGGTGGGGCGGTAGAAGAGGCCCCGGTGGGTGCCTCCGGCGACGAGTTTGGCACCCTGCCCGATGCTGGCCTCGACCAGCGCGTGGACCCGCTCCAGCTGGGTTTCGTCGAGCAGCGGCCCCAGGTGCACCGGCTCGCGGTACGGGTCCCCGACGGCCAGCGCCTCGGCCCGCGCGGCGAGCCGCTCCACGTACTCGTCGTAGAGCGAGGCGTGGACGAGGTGCCGGCCCGCGGTCATGCAGATCTGCCCCTGATGGAAGAAGGAGCCCCAGGAGGCCTGCGCGACGGCGGCCTCGACGTCCGCGTCGGCGAGGACCACGAGCGCCGAGTTCCCGCCCAGTTCCAGGTGCGCGCGCTTGAGGTGCCGGCCGGCCAGCTCGCCGACCGCGCGGCCCGCCGCGGTGGAGCCGGTGAAGGACACCACGCTCACGCGCGGGTCGGCCACCACGGCCGCCCCCGTCTCCGCCCCGCCGGGCAGCACGCCGAGCAGCCCGGCGGGCAGTCCGGCGGCGGCGAAAACGGCGGCCAGGGCGAGGCCGCCGCAGACGGCGGTCCGGCGGTCCGGCTTGAGCAGCACGGCGTTGCCGAGCGCGAGGGCCGGCGCCACGGAGCGGATCGACAGGATCAGCGGGGCGTTGAAGGGCGCCACCACCCCGACGACTCCTGCCGGAACCCGGCGGGTGAAGGAGAGCCGGGGGGCCTCGCTGGGCAGGACCTGCCCCGTCGGCCGGGAGGCGAGGGCGGCGGCCTCGTAGCACTCCTGGGCGGCGACGTGCAGCTCGAAGTCCGCCTTGCCGGGGATGGAACCCGACTCCCTGACCAGCCATTCGCGCAGTTCGTCGGCGTGGGCGGCGAACAGGTCGCCGGCGCGGCGCAGTACGGCGGCCCGCTCCGGGTGGGTGGCGCGCGCCCAGTCCCGCTGCGCGGCCCGGGCCCGTACGGCGGCCTCGGCCACGTCGGCCGGGGCGGCGAGGTCGAGCGTGGCGAGGGTACGCCCGGTCGCGGGTTCGACGACCGGGGCCGTGCCGCCGGTGAGGGTGGGTCCGTCCTGCCAGAGCGTCGGGTCGAGGAGCGGCGTCACGCGGGGCCTCCGGAAGGCGATGGTGCGGGGCGGGGGGCGGCAGCACGCGCCATCGTGCCAGACCGGAGACGCCACTTCTGTTCGGTTATTGGGCAGTTGACGGGCTGTCATGTCTGGAAATGATCGACAGCTCGCGGGCGGCGACGCCCCCGCGGTGGCGTCGGGCTACCGCTCCAGGACGAGCGCGATGCCCTGTCCGACGCCGATGCACAGCGCCGCCATGCCCGTACCCGAACCGGCGGCCGCCAGTTGGTGGGCGACCGAACCGGCAAGTCGGGCCCCCGAGGCACCGAGCGGGTGGCCGATGGCGATGGCCCCGCCGCGCGGGTTGACCACGTCCGGGTCCAGCTCCGGCCAGGCCGCCAGGCAGCCCAACGCCTGCGCGGCGAAGGCCTCGTTCAGCTCGACGGTCGTCAGGTCGGTCAGCGAGCGGCCGGCCTTGCCCAGGACCCGCTCGACCGCGTCGACCGGGCCGAGGCCGAAGAGCTGCGGCTCGATCCCGGTGACGGCACTGGCGCTGATCCGGGCGAGCGGTTCACGTCCGGTCGCCGCCAGCCCGGCCTCGTCCGTCAGCAGCAGGGCGGCGGCCCCGTCGTTGAGCGGGGAGGCGTTGGCGGCCGTGACCGTACCGGAGCCGTCCGTGCGGAACGCGGGCTTCAGTCGGGCGAGGGCCTCGGGGGTGGAGCCCTCGCGGATGCACTCGTCGCGCGCGAGGTCCACCCGCGGGTACGGGACGACCTCGTCGGCGTACAGTCCGGCGGCCCACGCCGCGGCTGCCTTGTGGTGGCTCCGCAGCGCGAAGGCGTCCTGCGCCTCGCGGCTGATGCCGTGCTTCTCGGCGACCAACTCGGCGCCCTCGCCGAGCGAGCCGGTCCACTGCGCGGGCATGGCGGGGTTGGTCATGCGCCAGCCGAGGGTGGTGGACCACATCTCCTGGTGCCCGGCCGGGAAGGCCCGCTCCGGCTTCTGCACCACCCAGGGGGCGCGACTCATCGACTCGACGCCGCCCGCGATGGCGATGGAGGCGTCGCCGAGGGCGATGGCGCGGGCCGCCTGGATCACGGCCTCCAGGCCGGAGCCGCAGAGCCGGTTGACGGTGACCCCGGGGACGGTGACGGGCAGGCCGGCGAGCAGCACCGCCATGCGCGCCACGTCCCGGTTGTCCTCACCGGCGCCGTTGGCGTCGCCGAAGACCACGTCGTCGATGCGCGCCGGGTCGAGTTCCGGCGTACGGTCCACCAGGGCGCGGACCACGTGGGCGGCCAGGTCGTCCGGCCGGATTCCGGCGAGGGCCCCGCCGAACTTGCCGATCGGGGTGCGGACGGCGTCGACGACGTAAACGTCGCGGACGGTGCGGATGCTCATGGGGTCTCTCCTGGGCGGATCCGTACGGGCGGCGGCGCGTCGGAGCCGGCTTCGGCGCCGGGCACACCGCCGGGCACGCCCGGGTGGGGCGCGCCCGCAGTTTCCGTCCGACCGTCGCCGCCTGTCAACGGCCGTCCGGAAGCCGGCGGGGCGCCGGGCGGGTCCGCCGGAGCCTCAGGTCGACTCGCGGGGTACCACCAGGGCCGCCATCAGGTCGTGCCGTTCGGTGATCTCCGAGGGTTCGCGCACGGCCCGGTCCACCAGGGACGCCAGGTGGTCCCCGCTCGGCATCTCCAGGCGGACGGTGCTCAGCCGGGGCCGCAGCAACCGGCCGATGAGCAGGTCGTCGGCCCCCATGACCGCCACGTCCTCGGGGATCCGCAGGCCCGCGTCCTGGAGGGCGCGCATCAGCAGCATCGCGTACTCGTCGTTGTACGCGAAGACGGCGTCGAGGTCGAGCGAGGGCCAGCGGGCGGCGAGTTCCGCCGCCGACTCCTCGGTGTGGGCCAGCGCAACCTCCTGGACCACCTCCGCGCCCGCGACGGAGCGGGCCCCGACCAGGCGGGGTCCGGAGAACAGCTCCAGCCCCGCCTCCCGGGGGACGACCACGCCGATCCGGCGCCGGCCGCGCTGCACGAGGTGGGCGGCGGCCCGGGCGCCGATCTCGGCCTGGTCCATGACGAGCCCGTGCGCGCCGGGCACGCCGGCGGGCCCCAGGGTGATGACGGCGCGCGCGCCGGCCCGCTTGAGGGTGGCGACGTCGTGCGGCGACAGGGCGATCTCCCCGAGGGAGATCACGGCGACCGGCCGCAGCTCGGCCCAGGCGCGGGCGGCCTCGTCCCCGTTCAGGCCGAGGCTGCCGTACTGGACCACGGTGTAGTCCAAGCGGCGCAGGGCCCATTGCAGCTCGTTGAGGAAGGCGCTGTAGAGCGGGCCGACCGGCACGTGGGAGGTGGGCAGCAGGACGATCCGGGTGTGCCCGGCCCGCAGGCTGCGCGCGGCGGCGTGCGGGACGTAGCCGAGTTCCTCGGCGGCCTCCCGGACCTTGCGGCGGGTCGGTTCGCTGATCCGCACGGCCGCCGCGTTGTTGAGCACGTACGAGACCGTCGCGCGCGACACGCCCGCGAGGCGGGCGACGTCCGCGCTGGTCGGCACGTTCGGCGATTTCGATGACTGAGACATTGCCGTCGCATCCTTCCAGACCTGTTGCGCCCGGGGGCCGGCGGATGGCCTGAACCGAATGCGGGCGCGCCCGGGGGTGTCCGAGCGGCCGTCCTGCCCGCTACCGTCCTGCTACCGACGGGTAGGGGAGGTCCGGTGGCGGGTTCGTTGGACGTGGTGGGGTCGCCGGAAACGTCGCGACCGCCGGGGGCTCGCGGGGCACCGGGACTGCGGGACATGGCGACCGCGCTCGCCCGGGGTTCCGTCACCTCACGCGAGTTGGTCGAGGGATGTCTGGCCCGGATCGCGGCCGCGCAGCCCTCGCTCAACGCCTTCCGCCTCGTGCGCGCCGAGGCCGCGCTCGCCGAGGCGGACGCCGCGGACCGGCGCCTCGCCCGGGGGGAGCGACTGCCGCTGTTGGGTGTGCCGCTGGCGATCAAGGACGACATGGACCTGGCGGGCGAGCCGACCGCGTTCGGCTGCGCGGGGGACTTCCCGGCGCAGCGCACCGACAGCGAGGCGGTCCGTCGGCTGCGCGCGTCGGGGGCCGTGATCGTCGGCAAGACGCAGACGCCGGAGTTGGGGCAATGGCCGTTCACCGAGGGCCACGCCTTCGGGGCGACGCGCAACCCCTGGAACCCGGACCACACCCCCGGCGGCTCCTCGGGCGGCTCCGCGGCGGCCGTGGCCGCGGGGCTGGTGCCGGCCGCGCTCGGTTCGGACGGGGCGGGTTCGGTACGGATCCCGGCGGCCTGGACCCATCTCGTCGGGGTGAAGCCGCAGCGCGGGCGGATCTCCACCTGGCCCGCGCCCGAGTCCTTCCACGGGTTGACCGTCAACGGCGTGCTGGCCCGTACGGTCGCGGACGCCGCGCTGCTGCTGGACGCGGCGAGCGGCTCCGATCCGGGCGACCTGCACCGGCCCGCCCGCATCCCCGCGGCGGAGGCCGTGCTGCGTTCGCCGGGGCGGCTGCGGATCGCGCTGTCCTACCGGACGGCCTTCACCGCGACACCCAAGGCCCTTGATCCCGTGGTGCGTTCGGCGGTGGAGCGGCTGGCCGGACGGCTGGAGGCGCTGGGCCACGAGGTGGTCCCGGAGGATCCCCGCTACGGCCTCATCGGGCTGACCTTCGTACCCCGCGCGACCGTTGGAGTACGGGAGCTGGCGGCCCGGGTGCCCGATCCCGCGCTGCTGGATCCGCGGACGCACGGGGCGATGCGTACGGGGCGCCTGTTGGGCGGGCCCGCGCTGCGGGTCTCCCGGTGGGCCGAGCCGGCGCTGCGCCGCCGGGTCGGGGAGATGTTCGGCCGCTTCGACGTGGTGCTCACGCCGACCACGGCCACTCCCCCGCTGCGGATCGGCGCCCTGGCGGGCCTGGGGGCCATGGCCACGGACCGGGCGATGATCGCGGCGTGCCCGTACGCCTGGACGTGGAACGTGCTGGGCTGGCCCGGGGTCAACGTCCCGGCGGGCTTCACCCCGGACGGCCTGCCGCTCGGGGCCCAGTTGTTGGGGCCGGCGGACGCGGAGCCCCGGTTGCTGTCGTTGGCGGCACAGTTGGAGGCGGCGGAGGACTGGTCGGCGCACTGGCCCGCCCGCTGAGCCACGGGTCGGGGTCCGACGCGGCGGCCCCGGCCCGGCGCCCGTCGGAGGGACGGGCGGGGCGCGAGCGCGGCGCCGTCCGGGCCCGCGTCCGCGCGTCGCGGCGGTGACGGACCGGACGTGTTCCCGTTCGGGGTCCCGGGGCCAGTAATCTCGCCCGAATGACGGCACTTTCGCATCACGGCAACAGTCACGTCGAGCAGCCCGGCCGGGACGGGGTCACCGCCACCACGGAGGCGGATCCGTGTGCCACCGGGCCGGTGCGCACCGAGTACGCGCCCGACAGGGACGGGGATCCGGACCCGGGGGAGATCGTCTGGACCTGGGTTCCGTACGAGGAGAACGACGGCCGGGGCAAGGACCGCCCCGTCCTGGTCGTGGCCCGGGAGGCGGGTGGGCGGACGCTGCTCGCCGTCCAGCTGTCGAGCAAGCGGCACGACGCCGACGGGGAGTGGGTGCCGATCGGCTCGGGGCCGTGGGACTCGGCCGGGCGGGAGTCCTGGGTGGGCCTGGACCGGGTGCTGCGGGTCCACGAGTCGGGGATGCGGCGCGAGGCGTGCGCGCTGGACCGGGGACGGTTCGAGCTGGTCGTGGACCGCCTGCGGGAGCTCTACGGCTGGCAGTGACGGCGCCCCCACCCCGGGGCCCTGCCACCGCGGCCCTTCGCCGGGGACCCTGCGGTCAGCCCGTCAGCGGTGTTCCGAAGGCGCGGGCGAAGGCTTCGCGCGGGGCCGGGTCGCGGTCGAGCACGCCGAACACGACGTGCTCGAACGTCCCGGTGAAGCGTCCGGTCAGCAGGGCCCGGAAGGCCTCCGCGACCTGCGCCGGGTCGTTCCGGAAGACCCCGCAGCCCCAGGCCCCGAGGACCAGGCGCCGGTAGCCGTGCAGCACGGCGACCTCCAGGACCAGTTCCGCCCGCCGGGCCAGGACCGCCAGGATCTCGGCGACGCGTTCCGGTTCCTGTCGGCGGATCGTGCCCGCGTTCGGCGCCGGGGAGGTGAGGAAGCCCGCCCGGAAGGGCGTCTCCAGCAGTGCGGCCCGGTCATCGCGGAAGACGGGCACGCCGGGCGAGTGAATCACCCGGTCGGTGTAGAAGGTGCTCTCGGTCGCGCGGTGGACCTCGTAGTACGCGCGGGCCTCCAGCAGGGTCTCGTAGAGCGCCGAGGCGCGGCACAGCGCCTCCTCCTGGGCCTTGGCCCCGCGCACGTAGCCGCCCCCGGGATTGCGGGCCGAGGCGAAGTTCAGGACCGCCGTCGAAGCGGCCTCCGCGTCGTCGGCGGCGAGCCGGCGGGCGGCGACCGTACTGCTCTCCCCTGTCACCTCGATGACCGTCCGGGCTCCCCCACTGACGGACTGTTCGTCTGGAATGACCCGATTCGGTCCGTATATCGTGGTTCCCGCCTTGGCTTCCGCCACGGCGGCGGCAAGGGAAATCTGCCGCCCGGACCGCGTCCGGTACCCGCCGGCCGTCACGATCTGCGCGTTCTCCCGCGCGATTTCGCGCAATCTGCTCACGCCGCAAGCTTCGGGCCCCGCCCGGGGCAAAGCAAAGGAATTTGTGTCCCGAGGACGGGTAGGCACGGGTGACATCAAGGCCGACGACAGGAGACGAGGAAACGGTGATGCCGGAAATCCCGCCCGATCCGTTCGCCCAGGACTTCGATCACGCCCCCCTCACGGAGCCGGCCGCGGAGCACCTGGTGCACGGCATATGCTTCAAGACCGGACCGCCCCGACTGATCGGCACCGAGCTGGAATGGCTCGTGCTGGACGCCGAACGACCTTGGCTGCCACTGCCGCCCGAACGACTGGCGGCCGCCCACGAGGCCGCCTACGCCCTGCCGCTGCACTCACGGATCACCGTCGAGCCCGGCGGGCAGCTGGAGCTCAGCTCGGAGCCCGCCGCCTCCCTCACCGCGTGCGTGGACGACCTCCAGGAAGACCTCACCGCCGTACGCGCCGCCCTGGCCGCCCAGGGACTGGCCCTGCGGGGCGTCGGCCAGGACCCGCGCCGCCCCTTGCGGCGGCTGCTGAACAGCCCGCGCTACGACGCGATGGAGACCTACCTCGACCGTACGGGCCCGGCCGGCCGGGCCATGATGCGCTCCTCCGCCTCCGTCCAGGTCTGCGTGGACGCCGGTCACGAGGAGCCGGGCCCGCTCGGCTACGGCCGCCGCTGGCGGCTGGCCCACCTGCTGGGCGCGGTGCTGGTCGCCGCGTTCGCCAACTCGCCGGCGCGCGAGGGCCCGTACCGGGGCTGGCGGTGCGCCCGGCAGGGCATCTGGAACGACCTCGACACGCGGCGCTCCCTGGCACCGCCACTGGACGCCGAACCGCGGACCGGCTGGACCCGGCACGCCCTGGACACCGGGGTGATGTGCGTACGGTCCGAGGGCGACGGGCCGTGGCCGGTGCCGAGCGGGCTGACCTTCCGCGAGTGGCTGCGCGGCAACGTGCCCGCGGACGCCCACCCCGGCGGACTGCGTCCGCCCACCGCGCTGGACCTGGAGTATCACCTCAGCACCCTCTTCCCGCCGGTCCGGCCCCGCGGCCACCTGGAGCTGCGGATGATCGACGCGCAGCCCGGAACGGACGGCTGGCTGGTGCCCGCCGCCGTCGTGCACGCGCTCTTCGACGACCCGGAGGCCGCCGAGACCGCGTACCGGGTGTCCAAGTCGCTGGCCGACGCCTACGGCGGCCGGGCCGCCCCGCGCAATCCGCTCTGGCGCACCGCCGCCCGGGAGGGGCTCGCCGACCCCGAGCTGCGGTCGGCCGCGGCCGCGTGCTTCCTGGCGGCCCGCGAGGCGCTGCCGCGCCTCGGTGCGAGCACGCACGTACGCGACACGGTCGGTGCCTTCACCGAGCGCTACGTCCTGCGCGGTCGCTGTCCGGCCGACGAAGCCGAGGAGGACGACCTGTGGCAGCCCGCCGGGAAGGGACACCGCACATGAGCATCGACAGCCCGCACCGGAGCGCCGACCGTCCGGGCCGGAGCGCCGACCGCCCGCCCGGGAGCGCCGACCCCGAGGCCCTGCGCGCACGCGCCGTGGCCGCCCTGACCGCCGCGCGGGCGCGCACCGCCGCGCTGACGGACCCGGTGGACGACCGGGACCTGACCGCCCAGCACTCCCCCCTGATGTCGCCGCTCGTGTGGGACCTGGCGCACATCGGGAACATGGAGGAACTCTGGCTGCTGCGCCACGTGGCCGGGCGCGAGTCCCTGCGCCCGGAGATCGACCCGCTGTACGACGCCTTCGAGCACCCCCGCTCCGAACGGCCGAAGCTGCCGCTGCTCGGCCCGGCGGAGGCCCGCCGGTACGCGGCCGAGGTGCGGGGCCGGGTCTTCGACCTGCTGGAGAGCGTCCCGTTGGAGGGCACCGGGCTGCTGACCGACGGCTACGTCTTCGGGATGATCGCCCAGCACGAGCAGCAGCACGACGAAACCATGTTGATCACTCATCAGCTCAGGGCGGGCGCACCGGTGTTGACCGCCCCGGAGCCGGACCCCCCGCAAGGCCAGCCCCCGGGCGCGGCCGAAGTCCTCGTACCGGCGGGGCCGTTCACGATGGGGACCTCCACGGAGCCCTGGTCGCTGGACAACGAGCGGCCCGCGCACGTCCGCGACGTCGCGGCGTTCCTGATCGACACGACTCCGGTGACCAACGCCGCGTACCAGGCCTTCATCGCGGACGGCGGCTACCGGGAGCCCCGCTGGTGGGCGCCCGAGGGCTGGGAGCAGATCCGCGCCCACGCCATCGTGGCGCCGCTGTTCTGGCACCGGGAAGGCGACCAGTGGCTGCGCCGCCGGTTCGGGGTGACCGAGCCCGTACCCGCCGACGAGCCGGTGCTGCACGTCAGTTGGTACGAGGCGGACGCGTACGCCCGCTGGGCGGGGCGTCGGCTGCCCACCGAGGCGGAGTGGGAGAAGGCGGCCCGCCACGACCCGGCCGACGGGCGGACCCGCCGCTATCCGTGGGGCGACGCCGATCCGACGCCCGCGCACGCCAACCTGGGCCAGCGCCACCTCCGACCGGCCCCGGCGGGCGCCTATCCGGCCGGCGAGTCCCCGCTGGGGGTGCGCCAGCTGATCGGCGACGTGTGGGAGTGGACCGCCTCGGACTTCATGCCGTACCCCGGCTTCAGCGCCTTCCCCTACCGGGAGTACTCCGAGGTGTTCTTCGGCCCGGAGCACAAGGTGCTGCGCGGCGGTTCCTTCGCCGTGGACGCGGTCGCCTGCCGGGGCACCTTCCGCAACTGGGACCTGCCGGTCCGGCGGCAGATCTTCTCCGGCTTCCGGACCGCGAGGGACGCCTGATGTGCCGTCACCTCGCCTACCTGGGGCCGGAGGTGGCTCTGGGTCGGCTCCTCGACGAGCCCGAGCACTCCCTCGTACGGCAGTCCTGGGCGCCGCGCCGCCAGCGGTACGGCACGGTCAACGCCGACGGGTTCGGCGTCGGCTGGTACGCGCCGGGCGACCCCGTGCCGGCGCGCTACCGGCGGGCCGGGCCCGTCTGGGGCGACCTGACCTTCACCGACCTGGCCCGCGTCGTGCGCAGCGGTGCGGTACTGGCCGCCGTACGCGACGCCACGCTCCCGGGCGCGGACGGGGAGGCCGCGGCGGCGCCGTTCGCCTCGGGGCCCTGGCTGTTCAGCCACAACGGAGCCGTCCGCGACCATCCCGACTCCGTGGCCGGGCTCGCCGCGGCGCTGCCGCCCCGGGAGCTGCTCCAGCTGGCCGCCCGCACCGATTCGGCCCTGGTGTGGGCGCTGGTCCTGCGCCGGCTGCGGCAGGGCGACGACCTGGGCACGGCACTCGCCGAGGCGGTGCGCGAGGTGTCCTCGGCCGCTCCGGGCTCCCGGCTGAACCTGCTGCTGACCGACGGCGCGGCCATCGCGGCGACCGCTTGGGGCGACTCCCTCTGGTACCTCTCCGATCCGCCGGGCGGCCGCGCCGTCGTGGCGTCGGAACCGTACGACGACGATCCCCGGTGGTGCGAAGTGCCCGACCGGACCCTGTTGACCGCCACCCGTACGAGGGTCGCCCTGACCCCACTCAAGGAGACCACCCCGTGAGCGACTTCCAGTTGACCCGGACCCTCGACGAGAACGCCGCCGAGACGGCGCTACGCACGGACGTCCTGCGGGGGTTGACCGCCTCCCCCAAGGAGCTGCCGCCCAAGTGGTTCTACGACACCCGGGGCAGTGAGCTCTTCGAGGAGATCACCCGCCTGCCCGAGTACTACCCGACGCGCGCGGAGCGGGAGATCCTGTTGGAGCGGGCCCAGGAGATCGCGTCGGTGAGCGGGGCGCGCACCCTGGTGGAGCTGGGTTCCGGTTCCTCGGAGAAGACCCGGCACCTGATCGAGGCGATGCCCGCGCTGCGGACGTACGTCCCGGTGGACGTGAGCGAGAGCGCGCTGACCGGGGCGGCCGAGGCCCTGCTGGCCGAGCATCCGGGGCTGGACGTGCACGCGCTGTTGGCGGACTTCACGCAGCCGCTGCGGCTGCCGCAGTCGCCGGGCCCGCGGCTGGTGGTGTTCCTCGGCGGGACCGTCGGGAACCTGCGGCCGCCGGAGCGGGCCGCGTTCCTGGCGTCCGTCCGGGCGATGCTGTCGCCCGGGGACGCGCTGCTGATGGGAACGGACCTGGTGAAGGACGAGGCCACGCTGGTGGCGGCGTACGACGACGCCCGAGGGGTGACGGCCGAGTTCAACAAGAACGTACTGGCCGTCATCGACCGGGAGTTGGGCGCGGACTTCCACACCGCCGACTTCACGCACGTGGCGGTGTGGAACCGGGAGCAGGAGTGGATCGAGATGCGGCTGCGCGCCCGGTCGGCGGTGACGGTGAAGATCCGGGCCCTGGACCTGGTGGTGCCGTTCGAGGCGGGCGAGGAGATCCTGACGGAGGTGTCGGCGAAGTTCCGTCAGGAGGGGGTGCGCAGGGAACTCGCGGCGGCGGGGCTTGAGTTGACACAGTGGTGGACGGACGCGGAGGGACGTTTCGCGCTGTCCCTGTCGGTGGCGGACGGCATCGCGGGCTGATCCGTCCGGTGGGACGGTCGGCCGGGTGAGCGGCCGGCCGGCCGCGGCTGCGCGGGGATCGCGGGCAGCGGCGGCCGGGCGGGGGGCACGGACTCCGGCGCCGGGGCCAGGTCCTGCGGGAGGGGCCTCGGGGCCGGCCGCTCCGCCGGGACCGCTCGCGGAACCGGCGCGTCCGCGAGGACGGGCGCCGCGGCCGGCCGCTCCGTACCGGCGAGCACGGCGAGGCGGGCGGCCGCGGCGAGGTCCCGCCGGTCGGCGTACCGGCCCGCCGGGATCCGCGGCAGCAACCACAACTCGGCCCGTACGCCGCGGGCCCGGGCGATCCGCCAGAGGGAGGCGGTCAGCGGGTCGTCCCCGACGAAGGCGGGCGCCCCGGCGAGCTCCCCGTCCGGCAGCCGGTACCCGATCCGTACGGGATGTACGGGAACCCGCGCGTCCAGCGCCGACTGGAACGCGGCCCGCCGGAACGGGCCGTGGGCACGCCCGCACCAGGTGGAGCCCTCGGGAAAGACGGTGACCCGGTTCCCTGCCAGCAGGACCCGGGTGAGGGTGTCGACGGTGGCGGGCAGGGCCCGGATCCGGTCGCGTTCGATGAACAGGGTGCCGGCCCGGGCGGCGAGCCCGCCGACGACCGGCCAGCCGCGGATGTCGCTCTTGGCGAGCATCCGCGAGGGCAGGACGGCGGCGACGAGCGGGACGTCCAGCCAGGAGATGTGGTTGGCGACGATCAACCGGCCCCCGTCCGGCCCCGGAGCCCCGTGCACGGTGATCCGTACGCCGAGGGACCGGAGCAGGACGGTCGCCCAGGCGCGGACCAGGGCGTGGCGGGAGCGGGCCGGGAGCAGCCGTACCGGCGGGGCGGTCAGGACGGCGAGCAACAGCAGGGCCAGGGCGGCGGCCAGCCGCAGCACCGCGCGCGGGACGCCCGCGGCCCGCCCGGTGTGGGCGGCGCAGGCAGCGGGGGTACAGGGCCCGGTGGGCAGCCAGACGCTCATGCGCCCGGGGCGAGCGAGAGGAAGTGGTTCAGGTAGCGCGGGTTGGTCCGGCGCAGGGAGAGCAGGACGTACAGGTCGGCGCAGCCGAAGTGGGTGTCGAGGGCCGGCTCGCCGCAGACCCAGGCGCCGAGGCGGAGGTAGCCGCGCAGCAGCGGCGGCAGTTCCATCCGGCCGGGGGCGGTGATGCCGTCGGGGGTCCAGGGCAGGTGCGGAGTGACCCGGTACTCCTCGGGGGCGAGGTTGCGGGCCAGGACGGTCTCCCGGGTCGCGGCGGCCAGGACCCCGCCGTCGGCGAGCGGGACCGAGCAGCAGCCGGCGAGCCAGTTGTGGCCGGCGCGGTCCATGTAGCGGGCGAGGCCGGCCCAGACGAGGGCGATGACGGCGCCGTTGCGGTGGTCGGGGTGGACGCAGGACCGGCCGACCTCGACCAGGTCGGGGCGGATCGGGGCGAGCGCCGAGAGGTCGAACTCGCCCTCGGAGTAGAGGCGACCCGCGACGGCGGCGCGTTCCGGGGGCAGCATCCGGTAGGTGCCGACGACCTGCTCGGTCTCCTCGTCGACGACGAGGAGGTGGTCGCAGTGGGCATCGAAGGCGTCGGAGTCCAGGCCGGGCTCGGGCCCGTCCAGGCGGGCGCCGAGCTCTCCGGCGAAGACCAGGTGGCGCAGCCGCTGGGCGGCGCGCACCTCGTCCTCGTCGCGGGCGAGGCGGACGGTGTAGCGCGGGGCGCCGGCGGTGGGTGCGAGGGGGGACGGGGACAGGGGGGCGATGGTCATGGCTGCTCCTGATCCGGGCACGGGGTGCCGGGCCGCAGGTGGCGGACCCGGCTCCTCTACTTCTTCCGTGACCGGCTGGATTCGACATGACCGCTCAGCGGCCCTTGGATGTGCGGACGCTGAACTCGGCGCTCGACGACGGTGAGCGACGGCAAGGCTCGGCGGGAGGGCTCGGCCGGAGCGCCCGGCCGGGGCTCAGCGGTCGGAGCTGAGCACCTGGCTGATCGTGTCGGAGGCGTTCCTCGCCGCCTCCTTGGGGTCCTGGCCGGTGAGCACGGCCGTCATGTACGGCTTGATCGGGTTCTTGGCCTCCAGCTCGGCCCATCGGGCGGACTTGGGGGTGGCCCGGCCCTGGGCGGCGCCGGGGGCCATGTTCGCGGCGCCCTCGTTGCCGTCGACGAGGTGCGCGAGGGTGGTCTTGTTCGGTACGTAGCTCATGCTGCGGGCGAGCTCGGTCTGCCACTTCTCGCTGACCAGGGCGGTGATCAGGTCCACGGCGCGGGTGCGGTTCTTCGTCCGCTCCGGGATGATCAGGTCGGATCCGCCGGTGAGGACCGCGCCGGCCTTGTCCGAGGTCTTGCCGGGTATCGGGAAGAAGCCGAGCTTGCCCTTGAGCTCCGGGTTGGCGGCTTCGATCCGGGCGGCCTGACCGGGCGGGCCGATGATCTGGGCCACCTGGCCGCGGGCGAAGACGTCGGACTGCGGGGGCGTCTCCTCGTCGGCGTCCTTGGGACCGTCGCCGAGCCCTTGGAGCTCCTTGTAGAACTCCATCCCGGCCAGCGCCTTCTCGTCGTCGAGGGCGCCGATCCACTGGCCGCTGGTCTCGACGGCGAGCTCGCCGCCCTCGTCCCAGATGAACCCGGCGAGGACGTACCAGTTCTGACCGGGCAGGTAGATGCCCTGCTGGTCGCCCTTGTCGAGCTTCTGGGTGGCGGAGATCCACTCCTGGCGGTTCTTGGGGGTGGTCTTGATCCCGGCGGTCGCGAAGAGGTCCTTGTGGTAGATCACCACCCGGTTCGCCGCGTACCAGGGCACCCCGTACTGGGCGCCGTTGACGCTGCCGGGGTCGGAAAGGCCCTTGAGCCAGTCCTTGCTGCCCCATGCGCGCAGGCCTTCCAGGGTCACCTCGGAGAGGCCGCCGGTCTCGACGTACTGGGCGACCTGGGTGTTGCCGACCTCGATGACGTCGGCGCTCTCCTTGCCCTTGCCGGCGAGCACGGCGTTGACCTTCTCGCCGATCCCGGTCCACTCCTGGATCTTCACTTCCAGGTCGACGCCGGGGTGCCCCTTCTCGAAATCGGCGGTGAACTTCGCGATGAAGTCCTCCGAGGCGCTGCCCTTCATCAGCCAGAGCGTCACCTTCTCGGACCCTTCGGCCGACCCTCCCACCAGACTGCAGCCGGTGAGGGCGGTCGCGGCCGCGAGGGCCGTGCACACGGCAAGGAAGCGCATCTTCAAGGGGTCACCTTCTGGGGATTGTTCTCAGATGGCTTGAAATTGGCATAGACCAATGGGTGGGTCAAGGGCCTTTCACCCGGGATTGTTCACGCAAAGTTCGCGGACCTGCCCGTACTGGGGCACCTTGGAACAAGGCATCACGACGACCGGCGGGAGAATCCATGTCCAACCACACCTACCGGGTGACCGAAATCGTCGGCACCTCCACCGAGGGCATCGATCAGGCCATCCGGAACGGCGTCTCGCGCGCGGGCCGGACGCTGCGCAACCTCGACTGGTTCGAGGTCACGCAGATGCGCGGGCACATCGAGAACGGCGAGGTGGCGCACTACCAGGTCGGCCTGAAGGTCGGCTTCCGCCTCGACGACGAGGAGGCGTGAGCGCGCGCGGGGGGCTGGGCTGAGGAGCGGGCCCGCGGGCGGCCGTACGCCGGAGCCTGGCGGGCCGCTCAGGTACGGGCCGGGGGGTACGCGGCGGTACCCCGGCCCGCTCAGGTGCGGCCCTCGCCCTCCTGGGCGGCCTTCAGCTCCGGCGCGTCCGCCGCCCAGTTCGCGAGGACGACCCGGAACCCGGCGGCGCGGGCCGCCTGGCAGACCAGCTCGTCGTCATCGACCAGCATCCGCACCTCGCGGCCGCGCGCGATCCGCTTCAGCACCTCCAGCTTGGTCTGCCGCGCCGGGCGGCGGTCCTGGTTCCCGCGCATCCACAACCGGCCCTCGGGCAGCCCGTGTCGGGCCAGCCAGGCGACGGTGTCGGCCCGGCAGCGTTCCGGCCGGCCGGTCAGGTACACGACCTCGCAGTCCGTCGCGCTCTCCACGGCCAGCGCCACCCCGCGCGCGAGCGGCGGATCGGCCGGAGCGGCGCCGAAGAACCCGTCCCAGTTCCGGGGCCGACCCTCCAGGAAGTGCTGCCGGTGCGCGGTGTCGGCGAGGGTGTTGTCGAGGTCGAAGACGGCCAGCGGGCGGTGGGACGCGTTCTCGGTCATGACCGCAGCCTAGGCCGCCCCTACGACACCCGAGGAGGCCCTCGCGGCAGCCGGGGCGTCGCGGCCACCGGGGGGCCGGGGAGGCGGGCGCGCGGGCCGGGAAGGCGGGCGCGCGGGCCGGGGAATCCTCGCCGCCGCCCGGTGTTGAGATGGGTGTGATCCGAAGAATCTCGATACTCGACCGGTCCCGCACCCGCGAGGGGCATCCCGCCCCGCAGGCCCTGCGCGACACCGTGGAACTCGCCCGCACCGCGGAACGGCTCGGCTACCACCGGTTCTGGGTGTCGGAGCACCACAGCGTGCCCGGGGTGGCGGGCTCCGCGCCGACCGTCCTGGCCGCCGCCGTGGCCGCCTCCACCCGCCGCATCCGCGTCGGTACCGGCGGGGTCATGCTGCCCAACCACCAGCCGCTGGTGGTCGCCGAGCAGTTCGGGGTGCTGGAGGCCCTGTTCCCCGGTCGGATCGACATGGGCCTCGGCCGTTCCGTCGGCTTCACCAACGGGATCCGCCGGGCCCTGGGCCGCGACACCACCGACGCCGACCGCTTCGAGGAGCAGCTGGCCGAGCTGCTCGGCTGGATCGACGGCACGCAGCGGGCCCACCCCGAGGTGCACGCCCGACCGGCCGAAGGGCTGCGGATCCCGGCCTTCGTCCTGGCCACCGGTGAGGGCGCCGGCATCGCGGCCCGGGCCGGGTTGCCGATGGTGGCGGGAGACCTGCGCGGGCGGGAGCGGCTCGTGGAGACCGTCGAGCGGTACCGCGAGGAGTTCCGGCCGTCCGCCCTTGGCGGCGAGCCGTACGTCGTGGTCTCCGGGACGGTGGCGGTCGCCGCCACGGAGGAGGCCGCGCGGCGCGTCCTGCTCCCGGAGGCGTGGGCCGTGGCCCATTCGCGGACCCGGGGCAGTTTCCCGCCCCTGCGGCCCGCGGAGGAGGTGGAAGCGCTGGAGATGACCCCGAAGGAGCGGGAGCTGTACGAGGGCGCCCTCGTAGGGCACATCGCCGGTACGGAGGAGCAGGTCGCCGCCGAGTTGGCCCTGGTCGCCGAGCAGACGTGCGCCGATGAGCTGCTGGTCACCACCTCCACCCACGACCGCACCGCCCTGCTGGACACCTTCGACAGGCTGGCCCGGATCGCGGGCCTCTAAACTGGGGCGAATGCACCACTCCCCCGATCCCGAGACCCGTACGACGCCGGACGCGCCCGACCCCTGCGTACGGGTGCGGGGCGCCCGCGAGCACAACCTGCGCGGGGTCGACGTGGACATCCCGCGCGACACCCTGACCGTCTTCACCGGCGTGTCCGGCTCCGGCAAGAGCTCGCTGGCCTTCGGCACCCTGTACGCGGAGGCGCAGCGTCGCTACTTCGAGTCCGTGGCCCCGTACGCGCGCAGGCTGATCCACCAGATCGGCGCCCCGAAGGTGGACTCCGTGACCGGGCTGCCGCCGGCCGTCTCGCTTGAGCAGCGGCGTTCCTCGCCGGGTTCGCGTTCCTCGGTGGGGACGGTGACCCTGTTGTCGAACTCCCTGCGGATGCTGTACTCGCGGGCGGGCGCCTATCCGCCGGGGGCGCCGCGGCTCGACTCGGACTCCTTCTCCCCCAACACGGCCGTCGGGGCCTGCCCTTCCTGTCAGGGGCTCGGCCGCGTCCACCACACCCGCGCGGAACTCCTCGTGCCCGACCCCGATCTGTCGATCCGTCAAGGGGCCATCGCCGCGTGGCCGGGTGCTTGGCAGGGCAAGAACCTGCGGGACATCCTGGACGCACTCGGGTACGACGTGGACGTGCCGTGGCGGGAACTGCCGGAGCGGGACCGTGAGTGGATCCTGTTCACCGAGGAGCAGCCGGTGGTCACGGTGCACCCGGTGCGGGACGCCGACCGGATCCAGCGGCCCTACCAGGGCACCTACATGAGTGCCCGCCGCTACGTGATGCGGACCTTCTCCGACACCAGGAGCGCCACCCTGCGGGCGCGCGCCGAGAGGTTCCTCACCGACTCGCCGTGCCCGGTGTGCGCGGGTCGCCGGCTGCGGCCGGAGGCGCTGGCGGTGACGTTCGCGGGCCGGACCATCGCGGAGTTGGCGGCGCTGGCACTGACCGAGCTGGACGGCGTCCTGGCCGGCGCCGATCTGCGCGACGAGGCGGCGCGGGTGCTCGCCGAGGACCTGCGCTCGCGCATCGCCCCGGTCACCGAGCTCGGTCTCGGCTACCTGAGCCTGGACCGGACCGCGCCCTCGCTCTCGGCGGGCGAACTCCAGCGGCTGCGGCTCGCCACGCAACTGCGGTCGGGGCTGTTCGGGGTGGTGTACGTCCTGGACGAGCCGTCGGCGGGGCTGCACCCGGCCGACACCGAGGCGCTGCTGACCGTGCTGGACCGGCTCAAGGCGGCCGGGAACACCGTCTTCGTGGTGGAGCACAGCATGGACGTGGTGCGGCACGCGGACTGGCTGGTGGACGTCGGGCCGCTCGCCGGGGAACACGGCGGGCAGGTGCTCCACAGCGGCCCGCCGCGGGAGCTGGCCGGGGTGCGCGACTCGGCGACGGCCCGGCACCTGTTCGCCGAACGCGGGCCCGCCGAGCCCCGGCCGGTACGGACGGCGACCGGGACCGTACGGCTGACGGGCGTGGACCGGCACAACCTGCGGGGCGTGGACGCGGAGTTCCCGCTCGGCGTCTTCATGGCGGTGACCGGGGTGTCCGGGTCGGGCAAGTCGACGCTGGTCGGACGGGCTCTGGCCGAAGAGGTGGCCGGGCGACTGGCGGAGCCGGACTTCCCGGTCCGGCGGCTGGTGGAGGTGGACCAGAAGCCGATCGGACGTACCCCGCGGTCCAACCTGGCCACGTACACCGGCCTGTTCGACGTGGTGCGCAAGCTGTTCACCGCCGCCCCAGAGGCGCGGGCGCGGGGGTGGAAGGCGGGCCGGTTCTCCTTCAACGTGACGGGGGGTCGCTGTGAGACCTGCCAGGGCGAGGGCTTCGTATCGGTGGAGCTGCTGTTCCTGCCCAGTACCTATGCCCCGTGCCCGCAGTGCGCGGGTGCCCGCTACAACTCCGAGACGCTGGAGGTCCGTTACGGCGGTCTGAACATCGCCGAGGTGTTGGGCCTGACCGTGGAGTCGGCGGGGACGTTCTTCGCGGAGGTACCGGCGGCGGCGCGCGCCCTGCGGGCCCTGGAGGACATCGGGTTGGGGTACCTGCGGCTGGGCCAGCCCGCGACGGAACTGTCGGGCGGCGAGGCGCAGCGCATCAAACTCGCCACGGAACTCCAGCGGTCGCGCCGCGACCACACCCTCTACCTGCTGGACGAGCCGACGACGGGGCTGCATCCGGCCGATGTGCGGGTGCTGTTGCGGCAGTTGCACGGGCTGGTGGACGCCGGGCATTCGGTGGTGGTGGTGGAGCACGACATGGAGGTGGTGGCGGGCGCGGACTGGGTCGTCGACCTGGGCCCGGGCGGTGGCGCGGAGGGCGGCCGGATCGTCGCGGCGGGTACTCCGTCGGAGGTGGCCGACTCCCCCACCGGCCGGACCGGCCCCTACCTGGCGCGCACCCTGGGCCGGTAGGGAACGTCCGCGCGGGGCAGCCGCTACACGTCGCCCGGGAGCAGGTGTTGCGGGTGCTCGCGGAAGGACCAGGCGCCACGACTGCGGGTGAACACCCAGACGAGGTCGTAGCGGTCGGGCCAGGTCGCGGGGACACCGAGGACGTGCTGCGCGCCGAGGCCGCGGATCAGGGCGGGCAGTCCGGTGTGTTCCCAGCAGATGAGTACGGGCATCGGGGCGGCCAACGCGGCGTGGATCAGGGCCTGTTCCGCGCCGAGGGCGAACCCGGAGCGCACGGGGGTCTTCAGCGCGGTGGCGAGCGGCGCCAGCGTCTGGCGGCAGCGGGCGGGCGCGGTCGCCGGGCCGCCGGTCGCGAACAGGGCGCCGGGCCGGGGCAGCGAGGCCCTCGGGGCCAGCGCGAAGAGGCGGGGCAGTTCCTCGGCGCGGCGCCGGCCGCGGCCGGCGAGGAAGCCGGGGTCCTCGTTGCCCTCGTCGTCCTCACCGGTGTCCCCGGCATAGGGCTTCTCCGCGTGCCGGATCACCATGACGAGGGCGTCCTTCGCGGAGGACGGCGGTCCGGGGGCCGGCGGGGCCGGCTCGTCCCGCGCGGAGCACCCGGCCACCGCGAGGGGGGCGAGGGCGGCGGCCAGTACGGTGCGACGGCGCGGTCCGGTCCCGGCGGGGGCTTGTGGCATGGGGCCACTGTCGCCGACCGGCCGGGCACGGCCGCGGCGCGGCGCGGCGGACGGCCCGTACGAGCGCCCGGTCGGGCGATCGGCTCGGCCGATCGGCCCAGAACGGGGGTTGGGGCGCCCGTACGGGGGCATGGGGCGCGGGCGGGTCGGGGGCCGCACGGGGTGGGGCACACGGGGGCGGGGCCCCCGCGCCGGCGCGGGGCCGACGGCGACGGCGACAGCGGCGGCGACGGCGGTCAGGTCTTGCGGATCGCCCGGAGCCACTCCTTGTTCATCGCGGCGATCGACGGCAGCGGGATGCCCTTGGGGCAGGCCGTGGCGCATTCGCCGGTCAGGGTGCAGCCGCCGAAGCCCTCGTCGTCCATCCGAGCCACCATGTCCAGCACCCGGGTCTCGCGCTCCGGAGAGCCCTGCGGGAGCACGTTGAGGTGGTTGACCTTGGCGGAGGTGAACAGCATCGCCGACCCGTTGGGGCAGGCCGCCACGCAGGCTCCGCAACCGATGCACTCGGCGTGCTCGAAGGCCAAGTCGGCGTCGGGCTTGGGCACGGCGGTGGCGTGCGCCTCGGGGGCCGCGCCGGTCGGCGCCGTGATGTAGCCGCCGGCCTGGATGATGCGGTCGAAGGCGCTGCGGTCGACGACGAGGTCCTTGACCACCGGGAAGGCCGAGGCCCGCCACGGCTCGACGTCGATGGTGTCGCCGTCGGCGAAGGACCGCATGTGGAGCTGGCAGGTGGTGGTGCGCTCGGGGCCGTGGGCGTCACCGTTGATGACGAGGCTGCACGCGCCGCAGATGCCCTCGCGGCAGTCGTGGTCGAAGGCGACCGGGTCCTCACCGCGCAGGATGAGTTCCTCGTTGAGGGTGTCGAGCATCTCCAGGAAGGACATGTCCTTCGAGATGCCGTCGACCTCGTAGGAGGCCATCGCGCCGGGGGCGTCGGCGTTGCGCTGGCGCCAGACGCGCAGGGTGAGCTTCATGCGTAGCTCCGCTGTGTGGGGTGGACGTACTCTAAGACGAGGTCTTCCTTATGCAGGACGGGTGCGGCTCCGGTGCCCCGGTACTCCCAGGCGGCCGCGTAGCCGAACTCCTCGTCGCGGCGGGCCGCTTCGCCGTCCGGGGTCTGGGACTCGACGCGGAAGTGACCGCCGCAGGACTCGGCGCGGTGGAGGGCGTCGAGGCACATCAGCTCGGCGAGTTCCAGGTAGTCGACGACCCGGTTGGCCTTCTCCAGCGACTGGTTGAACTCCTCGCCGCTCCCGGGAACCTTGATGCGCCGCCAGAACTCCTCGCGGATCTCGGGGATCCGGGCGAGCGCCTTGCGCAGTCCTTCTTCCGTTCGGGCCATCCCGCAGTACTCCCACATGAGTTCACCGATCTCGCGGTGGAAGGAGTCGGGGGTGCGGTCGCCGTCGACGGCGAGCAGCTTGGCGAGGCAGTCGCGGGTCTCGCGGACGGCGGCCGCCGCCTCCGGGTGGCCGTCGTCGACCTCGTCGTGGTGCGGGTGCCGGGCCAGGTAGTCGTTGATGGTGGACGGCAGCACGAAGTAGCCGTCACCGAGGCCCTGCATGAGCGCGGAGGCCCCGAGGCGGTTGGCGCCGTGGTCGGAGAAGTTGGCCTCGCCGATCGCGAACAGGCCCGGGACGGTGGTCTGGAGGTCGTAGTCCACCCACAGTCCGCCCATCGTGTAGTGGACCGCCGGGTAGATCCGCATGGGGACCTCGTACGGGTTCTCCGCGGTGATCCGCTCGTACATCTCGAAGAGGTTGCCGTACTTCTCGGCCACCTTGTCCTTGCCCATGCGGCGGATGGCGTCGGCGAAGTCCAGGTACACGCCCTGGCCGCCCGGTCCGACGCCGCGCCCCTCGTCGCAGACGTTCTTCGCGGCACGGGAGGCGATGTCGCGGGGGACGAGGTTGCCGAAGGAGGGGTAGATCCGCTCCAGGTAGTAGTCGCGCTCCGCCTCGGGGATCTCGACGGCGAGACGGGTGTCGCCCTGGGCCTTGGGGACCCAGATCCGGCCGTCGTTGCGGAGGGACTCGCTCATCAGGGTGAGTTTGGACTGGTGGTCGCCGGTGCGCGGGATGCAGGTGGGGTGGATCTGGGTGAAACAGGGGTTGGCGAAGTGGGCGCCGCGCCGGTGCGCCCGCCAGATGGCGGTCGCGTTGGAGTTCATGGCGTTGGTGGAGAGGTAGAAGACGTTGCCGTAGCCGCCGCTCGCGAGGACCACCGCGTCCGCGTAGTACGTGGAGATCTTCCCGGTGATCAGGTCGCGCGCCACGATGCCGCGGGCGACGCCGTCCACCGTGATCAGGTCGAGCATCTCGGTGCGGGCGTGCATCTCCACGTTGCCGGCGGCGATCTGCCGGGACAGGGCCTGGTAGGCGCCGAGCAGGAGCTGCTGGCCGGTCTGGCCGCGGGCGTAGAAGGTGCGGGAGACCTGGACGCCGCCGAAGGAACGGGTGTCGAGGAGGCCGCCGTACTCGCGGGCGAAGGGGACGCCCTGCGCCACGCACTGGTCGATGATCTCGACGGAGATCTGCGCGAGGCGGTGGACGTTGGACTCGCGGGCGCGGAAGTCGCCGCCCTTGACGGTGTCGTAGAAGAGGCGGTGTACGGAGTCGCCGTCGTTGCGGTAGTTCTTCGCGGCGTTGATGCCGCCCTGCGCGGCGATGGAGTGGGCGCGGCGCGGGGAGTCGGAGAAGCAGAACTGGACGACGTGGTAACCCTGCTCGGCGAGGGTGGCGCCGGCCGCGCCGCCGGCCAGGCCGGTGCCTACGACGATGATCCGGTGCTTGCGCCGGTTCGCCGGGTTGACCAGCTTGGCCTCGAAGCGGCGCCGGTCCCAGCGCTCGGCGATGGGGCCCTCGGGGGCCTTGGTGTCGGCGATCGGCTCGCCGGTGGCGTAGTCCGCGTACGACGTGTGCGGGTCGTGGGATCCGTTGGGGTCGTGGGACCCGTGGGGTCCGGTGTGCGCGGGGGTCTCGTGTGCGCTCATGGTCAGCTCACCACTCCGGTCATGACGGCGACGGGGACGGACACGAAGCCCGCGAAGAGGACGAGGGCCAGGGCATTGGCCAGGAACTTCAGGGTCCGGTCGCGCCGGGCGTTGCCCGCGCCGAGGGTCTGGGCGGCGCTCCAGAAGCCGTGGCGGACGTGCATCCCGAGCGCGGCCATCGCGACCAGGTAGATCGTGTTGCCGTACCAGGTGGAGAAGGTGGCGAGGACGTTCTCGTACGGGTGGCCGGCCCAGGCGCGCTCGTTGACCGTGAGCGTGGTCAGGTCGAGGAGGTGCCAGACGATGAAGAGGGCCAGGATGACGCCGCCCCAGCGCATGGTGCGGGTGGCGTAGCTCGCCCGCCGGCGCTTGTGGGCGTACTTCACCGGGCGCGCCTTGATGTCGCGGCGGCTGAGCTGGTACGCGCAGACGGCGTGGGCGACGACCGCGGCGACGAGCACCACGCGGACGATCCACAGCGCCCACTCGTGGTGCAAGAAGGGGGACCCGAGGGTGCGGAGCCAGTGGGCGTAGCCGTTGAACTCGTCCGCCCCGAAGAAGATCTTGAGGTTGCCGAGCATGTGCACGACGAGGTAGCCGAGCATGATCAGGCCCGATGCCGCCATCACGGACTTCTTGCCGACGGTGGAGTCCCAGAGCGTGCGCGTGGTGGACGGCCGTCGATCCGTCCGCGTTGCCAGAGCCATGACGTCGACGGTAAGGACTTAAGTCCCGAAAGGTCCAAGACATGGTGGAGCTGATCGCGATAGGCATTGCCTATCGACGGGGCTAGGCTGGCGACATGCAGTTCCAACAGCTCGTGTACTTCGTGGCCGTCGCCGAGACCCGGCACTTCACCCGGGCCGCCGAACGGGAGCACGTGGCCCAGCCCTCCCTGTCGCAGCAGATCAAGGCTTTGGAACGGGAGCTGGGGGCCGAGCTCTTCAGCCGGGTACGGGGCAACATCGCCCTCACCGACGCGGGCGAGGCCCTGCTTCCGCTGGCCCGCCGGATCCTGGCCGACGCGGATACGGCACGGCTGGAGGTGCAGGAGTTGGCGCAGCTGCGCCGCGGACGGGTCCGGCTGGGAGCCACCCCGAGCGTGTGCACGGGCATGCTGCCGGCCGCGCTGCGCGCCTTCCACACCGCACACCCGGGCATCGAGCTGTTGATCGAGGAGAGTGGTTCGCTGGACCTCGTACGGGAGCTCGCGCGCGGGCTCCTGGACCTGGCCCTGATCACCCTGCCGCTGCCGCCGTCGGCGCCCGCCCTGACCACGGTGGAGTTGCTCACCGAGGACTTGCTGGTGGTTTCCTCGGCGGACCTCCCGCCCCCGGCGGGCGGGGGCGAGCTGACCATCGCCGATCTGCGGGACGAGCCGATGGTGATGTTCCGCCACGGCTACGACCTGCGGGACCTCACCGTGGGCGCCTGTCGGGCGGCGGGCTTCGAGCCGACGTTCACGGTGGAGGGTGGCGAGATGGACGCGATCCTCGGCTTCGTCCGCGCCGGGCTCGGGATCGCGGTGGTCCCGGCCATGGTCGTCGAACACGGCGGCCCGGGCCTGCGCGCGACCCGCCTCGCGGGCTCACCCCTGCGCCGCACGATCGCCCTGGCCCACCGCACGGACGTCGCACCCCCGCGTGCGGCTCGCGAGCTGAAACGCCTCCTCCTGGGCTGACGCCACCCCGGCCGAGGCAACCGGGCGCCGGGGCCGCGCCCGAGACACCCGGGGTCCTCGGGGCCACCCCGGACACCCGGACCGTTGCGGCCGGCCGCCACCGAAGTGGGTCCACAGTCGACCTCCCGCCGCGCAGGGCAGCCCTCACCCCCTCCGCCCTCGCTGTTCCCCGGTGCCGCGTCAGGTGCCCCGTTGCCGCGTCAGGCCGGGCGTATCGGCAGGGCGGAATCGAGGCCGTGGGCGAGCATCGTGAACGCGCGGTCCGCGTCGGCCACCGCGGCCGGGTAGGCCTCGTCGGCGCTCTGACCGGCGGCGAGCCGACGCCAGTTCTCCCGACCCAGCTCGTGACGCACCGCGACCAGGTGCACGGCCGCCAGCCGCGCGGTGAGCGGCGCCACGGCCTCCGATTCCAGGGCTTCGGCGAGGAGTTCCACCTCCCGGTCCGAGTAGTGCGACAGCCGCAGCTCCAGGCTGGGAGTGCCGTAGAGGAGCCCTTGGAAGGCGAGGACGTTCGGGTGGTCGCAGAGCCCGGTGATCGGGTCCCGCTCGGCGAGGGCGGCCAGGAAGTGCGCGTGGACCGCCCCGACCGGACTGCGGTCGGCGGACCGTTCGCGCACGATCCGTGCCGCCTCGTCCTGATGGTCGGCGAACCGGTCGAGAACCAGGTCCTCCTTGCTGGGGAAGTACCGGAACAGGGTGGGTTTGGACACCTCCGCCGCCGCTGCGACATCGGCCACCGATACGGCGTCGAAGCCCCGCTCCAGGAAGAGTTCCAGCGCCGTGGCCGCCAGCTGGCGGCGCGTACGCAGTTTTTTGCTCTCGCGCAGACCCGTCGTGTTTTCCATGCCCACACCGTAGCACGAAATATTGACCAAGTAACTTTCCTTACTTGGTTGCTTTTTCTCCGTCGGCGCGCTTTCCTGGAACCCGGCGACAACGAGAGGACGACCGATGACCGACGTACTGATCGTGGGCTCCGGCCCGACGGGACTGACCCTGGCCTGCGGGCTGGCCCTCAACGGCGTTGACGTGCGCGTCGTCGACCAACGCACCGGCCCACACCGTGAGTCCCGGGGAAAGAGCCTCAATTCGAGCAGCCTGCGGGTCCTCGAACAGCTGGGGGTCGCCGCGAGGATGACGGCCATCGGCACGGCGGACCTGGTGTTCCGCAAGTACTTCGACGGTGCCCACATCAGCGATACCCCCTTCACCGACGCCCTGTTCCTGGGGCAATGGCAGATCGAGGAGGTACTGCGGGAGCGGCTCGCGGAACTCGGCGTGCGGGTCGAGTACGGGACCGGGATCACCGGGATCCACCAGGACGCGGACGGGGTGACGGCGCAACCGGCCGGCGGCCCGGCCCTCCGGAGCCGCTACCTCGCGGGGTGCGACGGTGGCCGCAGCACGACGCGCAAGCTGCTCGGCATCCCCTTCGAGGGCAGCACCGAGGAGCAGTCGATGATGGTCCTCGGTGACGTGAGCGCCCCCGGGCTGAGCCGCGAGTACTGGCACCAGTGGTTCACTTCGGACGGCGCGGCCATGCTGCTCTGTCCGATACCGGGGACCGACTCCTTCCAGCTCCAGGCCTCGCGGGAGCTCGACCCCGACGGGGAGCCGTTGCCGCCCTCCCTCGAAAGCTTCCAGCGGCTGTTCGACCGGCACGCCCGGATGCCGGGGGTCGAACTGGCGGATCCCACCTGGATGTCGACCTGGAGGGTCAACGTCCGCATGGCCGCGCGGCTGCGGTAGGGCCGGGTCTTCCTCGCCGGGGACGCGGGGCACGTCCATCCCATCGCCGGCGGGCGGGGCATGAACACCGGGGTGGAGGACGCGGCGGCCCTCGGCCGGGCCCTGACCGCCGGCCTGAGCGCGCCGTCCGGAACGGTACGGGAGGAGTTCCTGGCCCGGTACGAGGCGGAGCGGCTACCGGTTGCGGCCGAGCTGCTGGCCGACACGACGGAACGGCTGGAGCGGGTCCTCGCGGCGGTGCGCGAGCCGGGCCGGGGAACGGAGGCGGCTCTGCGCTGACCGATACCGAAGGCGAAGCCGACCGTGCCCCGGACAGCACGGACCGGCGGCCGTCGGGACGCCGAACCCACCGGCCACCCCCAACACCCTTGCTGACCACCACGCCAACGGCCGTCCGCCCCTCGGCTCCTCGGGGGCGGCGGTGCACCGGGGCCGCGCCAGGCCTCGGCCGGAATGGAGCCGGCCACGTGAGGGCGCCGGCCAGGTGGGGTGCCGGTCAGGTGGGGGTGGGGACCGCGTCGGAGAGGGAGAGGGTGTGGATACGGTCCGGGGAGCCGGGACGGGCGTAGTACCAGCCCTGGGCCGTGTCGCAGCCGAGGTCGCGGAGCTGGGCGGCCTGGACCCCGGTCTCCACGCCCTCGACCGTCACGGCCAGTTCTAGGCTGTGGGCCAGCGCGACGATGCCCTCCACGATCTTGACGTCGACGGGGTTGGCCGGCTGCTGCTGCATCCCCTGCGTGAAGGAGCGGTCCAACTTCAGGACGCTGACGGGGAGGCGGCGCAGGTTGGCGAGGTTCGAGTAGCCGGTGCCGAAGTCGTCCAGGGCGATGTCCACGCCCAGGGCGGCGAGCCGCCGCAGCGGTTCGAGGAGCTCGTCGTCGGCCCCTATCAACGCCGACTCGGTGACTTCCAGGCACAGCGCGCCCGGAGCCAGGCCCGAGCTCTCCAGGACCCGTACCGTGTCGGCGACCAGGCCGGGGTGGTGGAGCTGGGTCGGGGACAGGTTGACATTGACGCGCAGGCTGGAGCCACCGTGCTGGAGCTGCCAGCGCCGGGCCTGCCGGACGGACTCCTCCAGGACCCAGCGGCCGAGCGGCACGATGAGCCCGGTCCGTTCGGCGAGCGGGATGAACCGGTCGGGGCCGAGGACCCCGTACTGGGGGTGCGACCAGCGCACCAGCGCCTCCGCGCCCCGCACGCTGCCGTCGTGCATGTGCACCAGGGGCTGGTACTCGATGAAGAACTCACCGCGTTCCAGCGCGGCGGGCAGCGCGTTGGTCAGGCCGTGCCGGGTGATCGCGCGGGCGTCGGCCTCCTCGTCGGCGAACTCGAAGCGGTTCCCGCCCGCGGCCTTGGCCCGGTACATGGTGATGTCGGCGCTGCGCAGCACCTCCGCCGCGGTTCGTGCGCCGGCCCGGCCCTCGACGATGCCGATGCTGCCCCGCACGGTCAGCTCCCGGCCCTCCAGCCGGATCGGCGTGGACAGGGCGGAGAGGATCCGCACCGCCAGGTCCGTCACCTTCTCCTCGTTGTCGGCGGCGGGTCCGGTGGTCAGGGCCACGAACTCGTCCCCGCCCAGCCGGGCCACCACCTCGCCCGGTCCGGTCGCGCAGCTCTGCAGTCGGTCGGCGACCTCCACCAGGAGCCGGTCGCCCGCCGAGTGGCCCAGGCTGTCGTTGACCGCCTTGAACCCGTCGAGGTCGAGGTAGCACAGGCCGAAGCTGCTCGCCCCGCCCGCGCTCAAGGCCTTCTCCAGCCGCTCGAAGAAGAGCGTCCGGTTGGGCAGCCCGGTCAGCGCGTCGTGGGTCGCCTCGTAGCGCAGCCGCAGGTTCAGCAGCCGGCGTTCGGTGGTGTCCTCCATCAGGGCCAGCTGGTACTGCGGGGTGCCGTCGGTGTCGCGCAGCAGGGACACCGTCAGGTTGGTCCACAGGACGGTGCCGTCGTGCCGGTAGTACGGCTTCTCCACCCGGTAGTGCTCGCGCTCCCCGCGCACCAGCTCCCCGTACATGCGCCACACGTGCGGGGTGTCGTCGGGGTGTCCCCACTCGCTGACGTTGCGGCCCCGGACGTGCCCCTCCAAACCGCCGAACATCTGCAGCAGGGTGTCGTTGACCTCCAGGACGTTGCCCTCCAGGTCGGCGATTCCGATCCCGATGGCCGCCCCCTCGAAGACCGCCCGGAAGCGTTCCTCGCTGGCGTGGAGGGCCTGCTGGGCGTCGCTGCGGGCCGTGAGCGCGGAGCGGGCGATGGCCTCCTGCTCCTTCAGGGTCCGCTCGCGCAGCGCGCGGGCGAAACCGGCCGCGATGCCGTGCTGGAGGCGGGCACACCGGGACCGGTACTCCTCGGTGCCCTCCGTCCCGGAGCCGTCGGGCCCGCAGTAGAGCACGAGGTAGGACTCGACCACGCCGAGAGTGCCGGCCAGGGCTTCGGGGTCGGTGCAGTGCACGGCGACGAGTTCGGCGCCCACCCGCTGGGCGACCGAGGCGTCGAAGGGCCGGGCGTGCAGGGCCTCGGTGAGGGTGCGGGTGAGCGGTACGAGGTGCAGTTCGAACTCGGGCCGGGTCAGCGAAGTGGCCGTGACGGGGAAGATCGCCCGCCCCCAGATGGTCGCGAAGCGCCCGATCCGGTCCTCCAGCCCGCTGCGCGGCTCGCGCAGTGGCTCCCGCCCCGGGACGGGGCCGGTCGGCTGCGCGGAGGCGCCGGCCGGGCCCGGGGCGGTACCGAAGGCGACGGCCTGCGGGAAGGCCCGACCGGTAGGCGCGGGCGGCGGTGTGGGAGCGGGAAGTCTCACGCCTTGCGTCCCACGCCGCCGAAGCCCGAGAAGGCGTACGGGTCCTCCGGCTCGTCGCCCTCGGCGAGCGCCTCGGCGCGGTCCGGGCGCCAGTCCGGCATGGACACGAGACCGGGTTCGAGCAGGTCGAAGCCGTCGAAGAAGCCGCCGACCTGCTCCCGGGTGCGCATGACGAGGGGGTTGCGGATGTCCCGGTAGACGGTGACGACGCCGCCCGCCACCTCCTGGGTGAGCGGGATCCCCTCGAACGAGGCGTGCGTGAGGACGAGCAGGCTGCCCGGGGCCAGCGCGTCGCGCAGCTCGGCGACGGCGGCGTACGGGTCGTCCGCGTCCTCGATGAAGTGCAGGACCGCGACGAGCAGCAGCGCGACGGGCCGGTTCAGGTCCAGCAGTCCGCCGACCTCGGGGGCGGCGAGGATCTCGTGCGGCTTGCGCAGGTCGGCCGCGACGACACCGGTGCGTTCGTCGCCGTCGAGGACGGCGCGGCTGTGCGCCACGGCCACCGGGTCGTGGTCGACGTAGACCACGTTCGCTTCGGTGCTCGCCGCGTGGGCGATCTCGTGGACGTTGCCGAAGGTCGGGATGCCGGAGCCGATGTCGAGGAACTGCGTGATGCCCTCGGCGACGGCGTGCCGGACGGCGCGGCGCATGAATGCCCGGTTGGCCTGCATGACCTTGGGGAGCCCCGGCATGAATTCCATGGCTCGGCGGGCCGCCTGGCGGTCGACCTCGAAATTGTGGGAGCCGCCCAGGTAGTAATCGTAGATGCGGGACACGCTCGGCACCGATATGTCGATGCCTGCCGGGGCCCAGGCGGGGCGCTCCATCGGGGTCTCCAAGCCGTAGTCGTGCCGTGGTCCGTCCGGGGGCGGGACGGGGGTCGGACTCCTGTCCGAGCCGAATGTACTGATCATTGCCCAACCGAGCGAGTAAAAGCGGAAATTGGCGGTCCGTTCTTGGTCACACACCAAAGGTTCGAGCGGGTCCGGACAGGGGTGTCTCTGAATCCGACAAATACCTTTTGGGAATTGAACAGCGGCTGATCAGGCACGGTCACCGACTGGCTCAAACCTCTATGGTCCCAACTCCGCCCGTTCAGGCGAACCGAGCTCGTCCCCCACGTGCGCGGGCGCGCGCGGGCCCATGCTCCCCGGGTGAACAGAGCCTGTGCCAGGCGCCTGCTGGCGGTCCCGGTCCTGCTGTGGGCGGCGCTGGCCGTCACGCCGGCCGTGGCCGATAGCCGCGCATACGCGACCTTCGAATCCGGCGACGGCGGAGCGTCCCTCACGGTGTCCGCCACCGCCGGCGGCGGCGTGGGCGTGGCCATGCGAGGTGGCGGACATCACGGCAGGGGGCACTGCAAGGGCCGCGGCGGACACTCCGGCGGAGGGCATCACGGCGGGCACGGTGGACACCACTGCCCACCGCCTCCGCCGCCGTGCCCGCCGAAGCCGACCCCGACCCCGACCCCACCGAAGCCGACCCCCACGCCCACCCCGACGCCCACCCCCACGCCGACTCCGAAGCCCCCGACCCCGACGCCCACACCGCCGCCCCCGAAGCCCGCTCCACCGGCTCCCGCTCCGCCCAAGCCGGCCCCCGTACCGGTGCCGAAGCCGCCCGTGGCGGCGCCGCCACCGCCCCGGGTGTACCCGGCGCCCGCTCCGCCGCCGCCCAAGCCCGCGCCGCAGCCGACGCCTCCCCCGGTGGTGACCCCGCCGCCCGCCCCCAAGCCGGTGGCTCGCCCCAGCTACCACGCACCGACCCGCAAACCGGCTGAACGTCACATCTCACCGGTCACCTTCACGCTCATGACCGCGGCTCCCGCCGTGCTCGCGATCGTCGCGCTGCGCCCGCGCTGACCGCGCGAGGCCGACCGACCGTGCCGGGCACACCCGCGCGACGGAGCGGCGGCTCACCGCAGCGGCTGCGCGCGCCCTCTCCTCTTCCCCTGTGACCACCGATTGGGAGTCATCTTGTCGGAATGGCTCGTCCTGTCCCTCGCGATGGCCGCGGCGTGCGCCGTGGTCCTTTCCATCGCCTTCTTCAACCACCGCAGGATCGGCGAGGACGACGATCCGAACGAAACCCCGGACGTCATCGAGTACATGACGATGATGATCGGGGTGATCTACGCCATCGTGCTCGGTCTCGCCATCGCCGGCGTCTGGGAAGGCAGAGGGGCCGCCCAGGAGTACGTCCGCCAGGAGGCCCAGGCCCTGCACGAGATCAGCGTCCGCTCCGAGGTCTACCCGGCCGAGGTCCGCAAGAAGATCCGCTCGGACGTCGACGCGTACGTGACGTACGTGGTGGACACCGAGTGGAAGGAGATGGCCGACAACGGCGAACTGACCGACCGCGGCGGCGAGCTGCTGGAACGTATCCGCCGTGACGTGACGGACTACGAACCGCAGACCGACCACGAGGGTCAGGCCTACCAGCCGCTGGTCGACCAGGCGGCGATGGTGGACGACGCCCGCAACTCACGCGGGCAGAGCGCCGGGGCCACCATGCCCGGGGTGGTGTGGTTCGGGCTGATCGCGGGAGCGCTGGTGACGGTGGGGCTGATCTTCACCCTCCAGATCCGGCGGTCGTTCCGCGAAATGCTGCTCGCAGGCCTGTTCAGCGCACTGATCGCCTTCCTGCTGTTCCTGATCTGGGACTTCGACGCCCCCTTCGGGCGGGGCATCTCCGCGACCGCCGAACCCTTCCTCGCGCAGTTCCCGCACCTCGGACTGGGTGACTGAACGTCCGTGCCGGGCGCCCGGCGAACGGGCGCCCGGTGCGGACGACGGGACGACGGGACGACGGGACGACGGGGATCAGCAGACCCCCCGGAGACACCCGGAGACAGCCGGAGACCGGTCGGGGACAAACCGGGAACGGGCCCCACGTCCCCGGTTCGGCCTACCGGTGTGCCCCATTCGCCCGTTCCTGATCGCGGGTGACCGGCCCCGCACCTAGCGTGGCGGACATCGAGGTGCACGACCCCTCACGTGCGGAAACGCTGCGCGGCTGCTCCTCGGGGATCCGGAGAACCAGCCATGGGTGCGATACGCAGCTCCGTCACCACCCTGTTCAGCGCCGGCGCCACGGGCGCGGCCCTCGCACTCGGCGCCCTCGGCGCGCCCGTCGCCCTCGCGGCGGAGGCGGCGCCCATCACCTCGTTCGGCTTCGCCATCACCCCCTCGACGGTGGCCCCCGGCGGGCAGACGGTGCTGTCGGTCACCGGCTGTGACGCGGCCTTCGCCACCGCCTCCTCCGGGATCTTCGACACCGTGAGCATCGGGCGCGGCCAGACCGTCCGGGTCACCGTGGACCGCGACGCCCGCCGCGGAGCCCAGTACTCCGTCTCCTTCACCTGCAACGGTGAGACCGGCTCGGCCGATGTGATGGTCGCGGGCGCCACGAGCACGCCCACCACGAGTTCGACCACGGGCCCCCGCGCGAACGCCTCACCCTCGGCATCCACCGCCGCCCCCGTCGCCCCCGTCGCCCCTGCGGCGTCATCCCCCGCCGCGGTCGTGTCCCCGCCGCGTACGACGGCCGCCGTCGTCCCCCCGCGCACCACCGCTCCCCCGGCGCCCCGTACGACGGCGGCGCCGCCCCCGCGCGCCACGACGGGTACCGTGACGGGCAATCCCACGGCCACGGCCGGTGCCATCCTCGGCGTCCGGGGCGGGCTCGGCGGCAGCGTCGCCGGGATGGACCCGCTGGAACTGGGCGCGGGCGCGGCCCTCTTCCTGCTGGCCTCCGGTGGCGCCGCGTACGCCCTGTACCGGCGCCGGACGTCCCACGGGCACTGACCCGACGGCCCGCGCCACGGGCACCCCGGGGCCGTCCGACCCGAACGGCCGGCCCCGTACGACCCTCACCCCGCGCGCCCGCGCGCGACCGACGTTCCCCTTCCCGCCCGCGAACCGCCGGTGGCCCCGAGGCCCGTGCGGGCCCGGGGCGACCGGCGGATCGTCAGGGCGGGCTACCGGCCCGCTCGGCCGGTCAGGCCCGGCCCGCCGGGACGTTACGACGGCGGCGCATCACGTGCACGCCCGCGCCGAGTGCCGCGGCACCGATCAGACCCGCGCCCATGGCCGTCTCGGCGGTGGACGGGCCGAAGGACCCGCCGATGCCGCCCTGGGCACCGCGGCCCGGAAGGATGGTGAAGCGGTGCGTGGCGACCAGGTTGTTGTCGTGGCACTTGACCGACAGCGTGTGGTGGCCCGGCGAGGCGTGGTTGAAGATCCGGACGGTCGCGAAGCCGATGGGGCCCGACGAAAGGTTCGTCTGCGGAAAGTTGCCGTGCGACCAGACGGTGCCGCCGTTGCGGCAACCGGCCGCGCTGACCTGCATCGAGGCGCCCTGGTGCACGGAGTACGGGTTGACCGTGACGTTGCTGGGCCCGGTGCCGCCGCCCTGCGGGTTCGCTTGAGCGGACGTGACACTGAGACCGATCGCGGCGCAAGCAGCCGCGGTCACGGTGAGAGCGCGGAAAACACGCATGGTGGAACCTCCAGCGGAAAGCGCCCCGGAGCGGTGGCTCCGGGCAGATCGACGAGAACGCCTCCCATGACGAACCCTCGGGCCGGTCCGCAACCGGCGCATGTCCACCTTTGGGCCGGCCGGTTGAGCGACACGCCGAAGATCGCGGAATGGATCTGACGGATCCGCAGGTCACGAGGTGTCAGGCATTTATGTGACGATTACCTGGATGGGCGCACCCCTTCCGGCCCCACCACCCGTTCGCCCCTCCCCGATCGCCGTCCCGACCGAGCGCCCTTAGCGTGCGTGAAGCAGGGCGTACAGGGGTGGGACTGGAACGCGGGTCGGGACCCCCGCGTCGGGAAGGGAGAGCCATGACCGAGGACGAGAGTGAGCAGCGGCCGAGGAGACGTTCCCCCTGGGGCGTGCTCGCGCTGGTCATGCTCAGCGGCCTCGCCATGATGCGCAACGGCGCGAACATCGAGGGCGGGCCGCCGCAGCCCACCGCGGCCGCGGCGGTCGCCGTGCGTCCGGACCAGCTGCCTGCGAACCCGCCGACGCCGCCGTCGGACATGGAGGTGCTGGACCACTCGTCGGTGCAGCGCATCCGGATTCCGTCGATCAGCGTGGACGCGCCGGTGATGACGGTCGGGCTGGACGCGCAGGGGTGGATCGACGCCCCTCCGCCGCAGGACCGCAACCTCGCCGGCTGGTACCTCAACGGCATCTCGCCGGGCCAGCAGGGGTCGTCGGTGATCGTGGGGCACGTGGACAACGCGCAGGGCCCGGCCGTCTTCTACGGCCTCGGGTCGACGAAGCCGGGCAGCCGGATCGAGGTGGAGCGCTACGACGGGCGTACGGCCGTGTTCGAGGTGTACGGCGTGGAGGTGTTCTCGAAGGAGTCCTTCCCCGGTGCCCGCGTGTACGGGGACACCGGGCACCCGGAGCTGCGGGTGATCACCTGTGGCGGCGGCTACTCGAAGGACAAGGGCTACGACGGGAACGTGGTCGTCTTCGCCCGGATGGTGGCCTCCCGCTGACGGACCCGCAGCCGGCCGCCGACAGGCCGCCGGCCGCCCCGTCGACCGGCCGACGTCCGGCCCGCCGCCCGCCCCGCCGAGGGGGTTCTCCTCAGCGGGGCGGCAGCGTGGGCAGGGTCATCCGGTAGCCGCGCGCGAGGAGTTGGGGCAGGTAGGTGGCGAGGGCCTGGACGCTCTGCGCGCGGTTGCCGCCGGCGTCGTGGTTGAGCACGATCACCCCCGGTCCGGCGCCCGCCTGCACGCGGGAGACGATGGCGGAGGTCCCGGGTTCCTTCCAGTCGAGGGTGTCCAGGGTCCAGGCGAGCGGCTCCATCCCCAGGTCGGCGCCGATCTCGAAGGCGGCCCGGTTCCAGGCACCGTACGGGGCCCTGAACCACTGGGGCGCCTCGCCGATGGTCTGCTGGACGACCTCGCTGGTGCGGCCGATCTCGGAGAGCAGGGCGGGCCGGCCGAGCTTGGGGATGAGCGGGTGGGTCCAGGTGTGGTTGCCGATGACGTGACCTTCGGTGACCATTCGGCGCAGCAGGTCGCGGTTGTCGGTGGCCATCTCCCCGCAGACGAAGAACGTGGCGCGGACCTGGTACCGGGCGAGGGTGTCGAGGATGGCCGGGGTGTAGCGGGGGTCGGGGCCGTCGTCGAAGGTGAGGGCCATGGCGCTGGCGTGCGCGACGTCGTCGGGCAGTCCGAGGATGGGTCGGGCCCGGACCGCCGGCTTCGCGAGGGGCGGCCGTACGGGTGCCTCGGCGGTCATCGGCCGGAGCCGGTAGGACTTTTCGGGCGGTCCCGCGGCCCGCAGTCCGGGAGCTCCGGCGGCGCCGGCGGGCGGCGGTCCCCCGGCCGGGGCGGGACCGGCGGCGCCGGGGATCGGGGGCTGTGACTCGCCTGCGGTGACCAGCGTGGACGCGGCGGCGATTCCGAGGAAGACGGCGGTACGCAGGAGCACGCGTCGCCCTACTGTCGGCTCGTCATTTTTCATTATTACTACGTATCAACGACATCCCGGCAGATGTCGAGAGGCACGGACGCGCCCCCGTTCGCTCACTCGTTCAGCCGCGCCGCACCAAGGGGAACGGGAGCGTCTCCCGGATCGTCAGGCCCGTCAGGAACATGACCAGACGGTCGACTCCGATGCCCAGGCCGCCGGTCGGCGGCATGGCGTACTCCAGGGCGTCCAGGAAGTCGTTGTCGAGTTCCATCGCCTCGGGATCGCCGCCCGCCGCGAGCAGGGACTGCGCGGTGAGGCGTCGGCGCTGCTCGACGGGGTCGGTCAGCTCCGAGTAGGCGGTGCCCAGTTCGGTGCCGAAGGCCACCAGGTCCCACCGTTCGGCCAGCCGCGGGTCCTTGCGGTGCTGGCGGGTGAGCGGCGAGACGTCGGTCGGGAAGTCCTTGTAGAAGGTGGGCAGCTTGGTCCGCTCCTCCACCAACCGCTCGTACATCTCCAGGACGACGTCGCCGCGGGTGTCCTCCGGCGCGTGCGGCACCTTGGCCCGGTCGCAGAGCCGGCGCAGCACGTCCTCCTCGGTGTCCGCGTCGACCTCCTCGCCCAGGGCCTCGCTGATCGCCCCGTACATGGTCTTGACGGGCCAGGCACCGGAGATGTCGTGGACGACGAGCTTGCCGTCGGGGCCCGCCTTGTGGGCGATCGGCGAGCCGTAGGCGGCGGTCGCGGCGTCCTGGACGAGTTCTCGGGTGAGGTCGAGCATCACGTCGTAGTCGGCGAAGGCCTGGTAGGCCTCCAGCATCGTGAACTCGGGGTTGTGCTTGTAGGAGACGCCCTCGTTGCGGAAGGTGCGGCCCATCTCGAAGACCTTCTCCATGCCACCGACGCACAGCCGCTTGAGGTACAGCTCGGGTGCGATGCGCAGGTACAGGTCGAGGTCGTAGGCGTTGATGTGCGTGCGGAACGGCCTGGCGTTCGCACCGCCGTGGATCTGCTGGAGCATCGGCGTCTCGACCTCCAGGTAGCCGCGGTCCAGCAGCCCCTGCCGCAGGGCCTGCACCGCGCTGGAGCGGGCCCGTACGACGTCGCGCGCGTCGGGGCTCGCGACCAGGTCGAGGTAGCGGCGCCGGACGCGGGCCTCGGGGTCGGCGAGTCCCTTGCGCTTGTCCGGGAGGGGGCGCAGGCACTTGCCGGTGAGCTGCCAGTCCGAGACGACCACGGACAGTTCGCCCGACCTGCTGGTGCCGACCTCACCGCTCGCCACCACGTGGTCCCCGAAGTCGACCTGCGCGGTGAAGGACTCCAGCGCGCCGGGCCCGGCCTCGTCCCGGGTGAACATCAGCTGGGTGTCGCCGGTCCAGTCGCGGAGCACGGCGAAGACCACGCCGCCGAGGTCGCGCACGACCATCACCCGGCCGGCGAGGGTGACCTGTTCGCCGGTGCGGGCGCCCGGCGGGTAACCGGGGTGGGCGGCCTTCAGCTGGGCGACGGTGTGGGTGCGCTGCCGGATCCCGACGGGGTAGGGGTCGGTGCCGCTCGCCCGGATCCGTTCCATCTTGGCGTGCCGGACCCGGACCTGGTCGGGCAGCCGCTCGACCTGCGCCTGTTCCCCGTCCTGCCCGACGAGGTCCAGGCCCATCGAGTCGATGGACGGCAGGCCCTCGGTGGTGGCGGGGTTGGTGAGGCCCCTGGGGTGACCGTTGCCCCACAGGGTGCGCAGGCTCGGTACGGAGACGAAGCCCTCCGCGATGCCGGAGGCGAGGCTGACCCGGGCGAGCGATCCGGCGTCCTGGTAGCAGAGGAAGCGGGGGTACCACTCGGGGCCGTACTTGACGTTCGAGCGGTACAGCGCCTCCAGCTGCCACCAGCGGGAGAAGAACAGCAGGAGCTTGCGCCACAGCTTCAGGACCGGGCCGGCGCCGATCCGGCCACCCTCCTCGAAGGCCGAACGGAACACCGCGAAGTTCAGGGAGATCCGCCGTACGCCCAGGCCGGGGGCGGCGGCGCACAGCTGCGCGACCATGAACTCCATGACGCCGTTCGGGGCGGACCGGTCCCGGCGCATCAGGTCGAGGGAGATGCCGTCCCTGCCCCAGGGGACGAAGGACAGCAGGGCGATCAGCTCGCCCTTCTCGTCGAAGGCCTCGACCAGCAGGCAGTCGCCGTCGGCACGGTCCCCCAACCGGTCGAGGGCCATGGAGAAGCCGCGTTCCGTCTCGGTGTCGCGCCAGCGGTCGGCCCGCTCGACGATCATCTGCATCTCGTCCTCGGACAGCGCCGAGTGGCGGCGGATGAGGGTGGTGGCCCCCGTCCGCCGGACCCGGTTGACGGCCTGCCGGGTGACCCGCATGTCGCGACCGTCGAGGTCGAAGTGGGCGACCTGCAGGATCGCCTCGTCGCCGAGCTGGAGCGCGCTGAGCCCGGACCGGGCGTAGGCGGTCGCGCCGTCCTCGGAGGCGCCCATGACGGCCGGCTGCCATCCGTAGCGGCGGGCCACGGCCAGCCAGGCGTCCACGGCGGGCGTCCAGGCGGCGGGGTCGCCCACCGGGTCACCGCTGGCCAGGCACACCCCGGCCTCCACCCGGTACGTCACGCCCGCCTTGCCGTTCGGGGCGAAGACCACGGCCTTGTCGCGGCGGGTCGCGAAGTAGCCGAGGGAGTCGTTGCGGCCGTACGCGCCGAGGAGCGCCCGGATGCGGGGTTCCTCGTCCCCGTGCAGGGCGGCGGTCAGCCGTTGGGAGCGGAACAGGGTCGTGGCCGCGTTCAGCAGGGCGAGGGCGCCGAAGAGGCCGAGGAGGAAGTACAGCGGGCGGGGCGGCCGCCCGTCGAACTGCCGGGCGGAGAAGAGCCCGCCGAACACCTGCTTCGCGGCCCAGTCGAGCCACTGCCCCTTGGGCAGGGTCCCCGGGAACAGGGCGACGAGCCCCCACCCGACGAGGACCGCGGCGAGCAGTCCGAGGCCGAGCACGAGCAGGGCCCGCCAGACGGCGCCGTGCCGGGAGGCGGCGTAGAACTCGCCGCGCGCCGCGATCAGGATGACCATCGCGGCGACGGCCACGGCCATGGACGGGCCGCCGATCCAGTAGTCCCGGTCGGCGATGATCAGGACGTCGACCAGGATCAGCAGGGCCAGATAGGTGACGACGATCCACCAGGCGATCTTCTTGCGGGTGCCGAGGGCGGCGGCCAGCAGGAAGAGGAACACGGCGTAGGCGAGGTTCTCGCTGACGGGCACCACGAACTGGTCCAGGAAGCGGACGACGGGCCTCAGCAGCCGTCTCAGCGTCGGGGAGAGGGCCAGCAGGGCGCACAGCAGTCCGAGCGTTCCGAAGAACGCGCCGAAGGCGTCCGGGACCCGGCTCAGGAACCGGCGGTGCGTCGCACGGCTCTCACGGGTCCCACCGGTCTCCTCCACTGTGGCACTCATGGTTCGCACTGTAAGGAGGGCCGCGCGGGTCCGCGCGGCGAGACGGCATACCCTCGGAAGGGTGACAGAGCACGTGAACACGGGATTCGAGCGCGGCACCGACGGACCGAAGGTCATCCTCGCCGGAGTTGACGGATCCGATTCCTCCTTGCGGGCCGCCGCGTACGCCGCCGGCCTCGCCCGCCGCCAGAACGCACTCCTCGCCCTCGTGTACGTCCAGCCCGTCATCCCGGCCGGCGCCTCGATGGGCGTGCCCGTCGCCGACACCACCGGGGAGATCGCGGAGGGCATCGTCGCCGAGATCCGTGACTCCGCGGAACGCCTGAAGGGCGTCTTCGACGTCCGCTGGCAGTTCCACACCTTCCGCGGGGACCCGTACTCCGGGCTCGTGAGCGCCGCCGAGGAGCTGACGGCGGACGCCGTCGTCGTCGGCGCGTCCGAGCGGGCGGGTCACCGGATCGTCGGCTCGGTCGCCGTCCGCCTGGTCAAGGCGGGCCGCTGGCCGGTGACGGTGGTGCCGTAGCCCCTGCCGGTGGCGGCGGCCGTGTACGTGGCCGGGATCGTCAGCGGGCGGCAGCAGGTGTCAGCGGGCGGCTTCCAGGCCGTCCTTGGCGGCGCCGCGGCTGAGGACGGCCTCGGTGACGGCCTCCTGGGCTTCCTCGTAGTCGTCCCGGCCGGGGTCCTCGGCGAGGGCCGCCGGGAGGTTGACCACCCGGCCGGGGCCGAGGTCCATCATCTGCGGGATGAACTCGGCCTTGGTCACCTGCCAGCGCTGCCCGGGCGCGGCGGGCGGGGCGAAGGTGAAGCGGCCGATCGAGCCGTAGTTGCCGCGCAGGTCGCGCGCGCCGGAGGGGTTGAACATCTCGCCGGCGACCTGGTCGCCCATTCCGTAGACGATCCAGGTGCCGTTGACCTTCTCGTAGGCCTGCGGGACGTGCGCGTGGGTGCCCAGGATCATGTCGATGTCGGGCCTGCCGCCGGTCTGCGAGGCGGTCAGCGCCTTCCCCAACGAGAGCTGCGTCCCGTCGGGGTCGGTCTCCCACTCCGTGCCCCAGTGCAGGCTGACCAGGACCACGTCCGCGCCGGCCTTGCGGGCCGCCCGGGCGTCCGCGACGATCCGGTCCTGCTTCATCTCGTTGACGGCCCACGGTTGGCCCTCCGGCATCGGGTAGCCGTTGGTGTCGTAGGTGTAGGCGAGGTGCGCGACCTTGGCGGGGCCCGCCTCGTACATCGTCGTCCTGGCCGCCTCGGCGGCCGTGCGCGCGGAGCCCGCGTGGCCGAGACCGGCCTTGTCGAACCGGTCGAGGGTGCGCCGGATGCCGTCCGCCCCGTCGTCGAGGGTGTGGTTGGAGGCGGTGGAACAGCCGTCGTAGCCGGCGGCCTTGAGTCCGTCGGCGACCTCGGGCGGGGAGACGAAGGCCGGATAGCCGCTGAACGGTCCGCCGTCCTCGCCGTAGATGGTCTCCATGTGGCAGAGCGCGAGATCGGCCGCCGAGACCACGGGTTTCACGGCGGCGAACATGGGGCGGAAGTCCCACCCGTCGCCGCCGGCGTCCTCCGCCGCCCGCTTGATGACGGAGGTGTGCGGTAGTACGTCGCCGCTGGCCACCAGGGTGAAGCCCTTCTCGGCGGCGCCGGGGGCGGCGGTTCCGGACGGGGCGGGCGTGGCGGACGACGGACCGGCCGCGCCGGTGCCGAGCCGGGCCGGGGCGGGTCCGCCGTCGGCGCAGCCTGCGGCGACCGCCGGCAGCAGGACGGCGCAGAGGAGTGCGAGTGCCCGTCGGGTACGTGTGCTCATCTGCGCCGACTCCTTTTTGTATGACTATCGGATCATCTGATCCGCAATCCATAGGAGAAGACGCCCGAAGTCAAGGAACGGTGCCGTCCGCCTGAGCCGTCCCACTCCGACGGCCCCCACTCCGACGGCCCCCCGTGCGTTCGTCCCGCCGCCCGCGCGTCGAGGCGTCCGTTCGTCGCGCCGTTCGACCGTTCGTCGTCCGGCTCGGCCGCCCACCGGACGACCCGGATGCTTGGGCGCACCGGGGACGCCGGACGGTTCCGGCCGGGCTCCGTGCAGGTCAGGGTGAGCGGGTCGGCCCCCCACGCGGGACCCGAGACCCCCAGCGACCCCCGGAAGGAGCCACCCGTGCCGCCCTCCCCCACCCTCCAGCACACCGAACCCCAGGCCCTCGCCGAACTCCAGCGCGACCACGGGCGGGCCCTGTTCGGTTTCCTGGTCGGCCTCACCGCAGGGGACGCCCAGCGCGCCGAGGACCTCGTCCAGGAGACCCTCGTACGGGCCTGGCAACACCCGGAGGTGCTGGCCAGCAGCCACGAGTCCATGCGGCCCTGGCTGTTCACGGTCGCGCGGCGGCTGGCGATCGACGCCCGCCGGGCCCGCCTCGCCCGCCCGCTGGAGGTGGACCCGCACGGCCTGGAGCACGCGCCCGAGCCCCAGGACGCGGTGGCGGGCTCGGTCACCGCGATCGACATCCGGCGGGCGGTCGGCAGCCTCGGGCAGGAACACCGGGACGTGCTGGTGCAGGTCTACTTCCAGGACCGCTCGGTGGCCGAGGCCGCCGCGGAGCTCGGCATTCCGGCCGGAACGGTCAAATCCCGTACGTACTACGCCCTGCGCGCCCTTCGGAAGGGCCTCCAGGGATACGGACTCGGCGCCTGACGGCCGGCCCGGACGCGCTCGCCCCCCTCGAACGACGCCGGAGAAACTCTCAAGGATCGCCCGTCATGCGCACGAACCGGACAGGGAGCGCATCGATTGCGGCATCAGAGCGTTCAAGTTGAGTAAACATCCCCCGCTCCACGAGTCGTGCGGTGAAGGCTCGGGGGTGACGGCGGGAAGCTCGACGCGGGGAGAGGTGGAACGGTGCAGCCCGAGGGTTCGAACGGCACCAGTGACGGCGGACTGGCAGTGCCCATGGCGTGGCTCTACGCGGAGTACATCGCCGACGAGCTGCTGCGCACGGGCCGGCTGATCCCGGTCAGCACCCTGGAGTTCCGCGCCGGACGCGACACGCTCGCGCTGACGATCTACCTCTCGGACGCGGCGGGCGAACTCTCCGGCATCCGGGTGGTCTCGCAGCTCGACGAGTGGATGTCCCTGACGGCGTACGGGCACCCCTGGCGCGACTGGGTCCACACCCGCTTCCTCGCGCTGGGCGAGGAGGCCCGCGAGCGCGGCGACGCGGAGGACCCCGACCTCGAACTGGCGCGGGCGGCCTGGCGCTGGCTCGACCACACCGAGCTGTTCGCCACCAACCTCGGCCCGGGCCGCCACGAGCACACCGACACCCCGCCGGCCCTGGACGAGAACGCCCGCGTCTGGACGCCGGCCTGGCAGCTCGGCCTCCCCCTCGGACACCTCGCGATGCACCTGTTCTAGGGCCGGTCGGTGCGGGCCCACGCCTGCGCCGCCCGGCTGTTACGCCGTCTCGGACGGGTCGGTGACCAGGCCCGTGAAAGCGGCCTCGTTGCGCTCGGCCCGGGTCACGTACCAGCGGGCGATCAGCCACATCACCGGGTACGCGGCCAGACCCAGCGCGATCCAGACCAGTGGACCGGCCGTCGACCGCGGCAGCAGGAACGCCAGCGGCAGCGGGACCAGCAGCAGCGCGAGCACCGTCAGCGCGCCCAGGCCGGCGCGCAGCTGGCTGCGCATCAGGGCCCGTACGTAGGTCGTGCCGAGGGTGGTGTGCTCGGAGATCTCGGAGCAGGCCGGGGCGTGCGCGGGCGGCCGCCGGCGGGTGCCGCGGGGCACTCCGGTGACGGTCTCCCGCCGGGGCGGGTGCTGCGGCTCGGCCATGGGCCGGAGTCTACGCGGGGCCCCGCTCCCGGCACCGCCCGGTTCCTCGCCCTGCCCCGCTACTTGAGGAGGCGGGAGAGCCGACGGTCCGCGAGGGGCTTGCCGCCGGTCTGGCAGGTGGGGCAGTACTGGAGCGAGGAGTCCGCGAACGACACGGAGCGGACCGTGTCCCCGCACACCGGGCAGGGTTCGCCCGTGCGGCCGTGGACCCGCAGCCCGCTCTTCTTCTCCGCCTTGAGCTTCCCCGCCGCGACGCCGTGGGCACGCTCGACCGCTGTGCGCAGGGTGTCCCGCACGGCCTCGTAGAGGTGCGTGATCTGGTCCTCGTCGAAGGAGGCCGCCAGTTTGAACGGCGAGACGCGGGCCGCGTGCAGGATCTCGTCGCTGTACGCGTTCCCGATCCCGGCGATCACGCCCTGATCGCGGAGCACCCCCTTGATCTGCCGGCGCTCCCCCGTCAGGAGTGCGGCGAAGGAATCGCGGTCGAAGCCCTCCGCGAGCGGGTCGGGCCCGAGCCGGGCGATGCCCGGGACCTCCTGGGGGTCGCGCACGACGTACACCGCGAGGCGCTTTTGGGTCCCCGCCTCGGTGAGGTCGAAGCCGCCGCCCTCCTCCAGTGCGACGCGCAGCGCGAGCGGCCCCTTGCCCGGCCGCGGCGGCTGGGCGGGGAACGCGTCGCGCCAGTGCAGCCAACCGGCGCGGGCCAGGTGGGTGACGAGGTGGAGGTCGCCGATCGGCAGGGCGAGGAACTTGCCGTGGCGCGCGGTGGCCCCGGCCGTCCGCCCTTCCAGGGCGGTCGGGGGCGGGTCGTACGTCTTGAGCACGCTGACGGCGAGCGGGAGGACACGTTCCACGACCCGCCCGGCGAGGTGCTCGTCGAGGAACTCCCGCAGGGCCTCGACCTCGGGCAACTCCGGCATCCTCCCAGCCTGCCGCCACCCCACCCGAACCGCGACCCGACCCGACCCGCCCCGGCGCCGGCCCGGTCGGTGTGCCGGGGGTCAGGACATGACGAACTCGCACCACACGCATTTGCCGCTGCCCCGCGGTTCCACGCCCCAGACGTCCGCGAGTCGGTCGACGAGCATCAGGCCGCGGCCCGAGACGCCGGACTCGCCCGCCTCGCGGCGTCTGGGGAGGGCGCTGGAGCGGTCCGCCACCTCCACGCGCAACCGTCGCTCGGGGCCGGTCAGCACGCGCAGGGTCACGATGGCGGGGCCGTCGGTGTGCATGAGGGCGTTCACGATGAGTTCGTCGGCGATCAGTTCGATCTCGTCGGCCCGGTTGCGCGCGCCCCACGCGCGGACCGCCGCACCGATCATGTGCCGGGCCGCGACGAGGGCTTCGGGGTCCCCCGGGGCCACGTGCTGCTGGAGCCGGCCACGGCCCTGCGGGGCCTCCTCGCCGAGCCGGCGCAGCAAAAGCAGCGCCATGTCGTCGTCGCCGCCCCGGTCGTCGACGACCTCGCAGAGCCGGTCGGCCAGGAGCTGGAGGTCCGCCGGGCCGTTGCGGACCAGGGCGGTGAGGAACTGGATGCCGTCGTCGAGGTCGGCGCCGGGCTGTTCCACCAGTCCGTCGGTGCACAGCAGGAGCGTTTCTCCCGGATCCAGTTCCACGGTGGTGACCGCGTACTCCAGGCGGCCGAACTCGGCGGACAGCCCCAGCGGCATCCCGCCTTCCACCGGCAACCTTTGGCAGTTCCCGTCGCGGGTGCGCAGCAGCGGGTCCAGATGGCCGGCGCGCACCAGTTGCAGGACCCCGGTCGAGAGGTCGGCCTCCACGTAGGTGCAGGTCGCGAAGCGGTCGGTGTCCAGTTCGTGCAGGAAGACCGAGGCCCTCGCCATCACCGTGGCCGGCGAGTGCCCCTCGGCGGCGTACGCGCGCAGGACGATCCTCAGCTGCCCCATCACGGCGGCCGCGTGCGTGTCGTGGCCCTGGACGTCGCCGATGACGGCGCCCACCCGGCCGCCCGGCAGCGGGATGACGTCGTACCAGTCGCCGCCGATGTCCTGCCCCATCCGCGCGGACCGGTAGCGGACCGCGATCCGGGCGCCGGGGACGGCCGGGATGCGCCGGGGCAGCATCGCCTGCTGGAGTCCCTCGGCGAGGTCGTGCTCCTGCTCCAGCAGCATGGCCCGTTGCAGGCTCTGCGCGATGCTGCTGCCCAGCGCGACCAGCAGGTTCCGTTCGTCCTGGGTGAAGCCGTCCTTGTCCTGGTAGAGGAGTCCGATGGCGCCGATCGGGCGGGCCTGCGCGATCAGCGGGAGGTAGGCGGCGGCGGAGATCCGCATGGGCGAGATCCTCGCCCAGAGCCCCGGATAGCCGTGGGCGAACTCCTCCGCCGAGTCGAGGAAGCGCGGTTGCAGCGAGCGCACGACCTCACTCATCGGGTACGGCTCGTCGATGCGGGTGTAGCGGGTGCCGGGTACGAAGCTGCCCTGGGGCCCTTCGGCCACGAGGTGGATGCGGCCGGCCTCGACGAGGCCCATGACCATGCCCATCGAACCCAGGCGCTCCAGGCCGTGGGCGTCGCCGAGGGCGTCGATGACGTCCTTCACGGTCCGGGCGTGCGCGAGCGCCGCCGTGGTGCTCTCGACCACGGAGGTCTGCCGGCGGCGCTCGTCGTCCAGGCCGAGGCGCTCGGCGGAGTGGCTGAGTTCCTCGGTGGCGTCGCGGACGATGCCGATGATCCGGTACGGGCGCCCGTCGGGGTCCCGCATGACGCGGCCCTGGGTGTGCGTCCAGCGCGGTTCGCCGTCGCGGCAGCGGATCCGGAAGTAGGCGCCGTAGCTGTCGACGCCGCTCTTGAGGGCGCTGGAGACCAGCGCGTCCAGCCGGGTGGCCTCGGCCGGCGGGACGCGCGGCGAGAGGGATTCGGGGTGGCCGTCGTAGGCGTCGGGGGCGGTGTCGAAGACTTCGAGGGCTGCTGGGTCCAGGTGCATGAGCCCGGTGACCAGGTCCCAGTCGAAACTGCCCATCCGGTTCAGCGACAGCGACCGGTCCGCGTGGGCGGGCCAATCGTCCGGCAGCGATGTGGTGCTCGGCACCGGTCCACCATGACACAGCCGGGGGTCAGGCGCTCTCCAGGTACTGGGCCTCGTCGGAGCCCTCGGTCAGCGGGTCCGGGACGTCGTACGGGGCGTCGTACGGGGCGTCGGGCAGGAACGGGTCGAGCATGTCCGGCAGGGCGTCGTCCTGTGGGTGGCCGGGCAGGGCCGGGTCGTCCGGGCCCTGCTCCGACGGCTCGGACGGTACGTCGCCGGGCGCGTTCGGCGCGGGGTCCGCGGGCCGGGCCGGCGACGGCGTCCCGGGCGCCTGCGGGGTGACGGGCGGCCGCGCGGGCTTGCCGGGCGGGGTGTCCGCGGCCGGCGGGCACGGGGGCGCGTTGCCCGCGCCGGGCAGCTGCGCCTGCGGTCCAGCGAGCGGGAGGCCGGCGGCCGGGTCGGTGAACGGGTCGGCGGGCACGCCCGCCGACGCCTCGCCGGGGACGCCGCCGGGGGCGGTGCCCGGAACTCCGGACGATCCTTCGGCGAGCGGGCCGGGGGCTCCGGGGGCGCCCGGGACGGCGCCCGGCGGGGCCGGCGGCAGGTCGAGGGACGCGCCGGCGGACGGGTCGCCGGTGAGGTCGTCGGTCTCGGCGAGACCGGGGCCGGCAAGCGTACCGGCGCCGGGGTCTTGCATGAGACCGCTGGTCGAACCGGTCGGCCCGGCGTTGAAGTCCTCCGCGAGTTCGTCCGCGAAGCCGCCCGTGAACTCGTCGGGACCGGCCTGCGGCGTACCGGCGGACGGGTCGAACGGGGCTTCCCCGGGAACGGCCCCGGCCGCCGGGTCGGACGGCGGGCTCCCCGGAGCCCCCTCGGTGACGTCGAACGGCACGTCGGACGGGGCGTCGTACGGGCCGTCCCCCGGCAGGCCCCCCGTGACGTCGGACGGAGGTCCGGCCGGCGGCGCCGTCGGGGACACCGGTGGCCTGGTCCGCTCCAGGCTGTTGGGGTCGGGCGCGGTGCAGGGGTCGGAGGCGGCGCCGGGCGGAACGGCGGGCCCGTCGGGAATCCCGTCGGCCGGGTCGTAGGGCGGCAGCACCCGGGGGGTCTTGTCCTGGGCGCCGTCGTCCCCGGTCCTGCGCTCGATCCAGGTGTTGTCGGCCACGTTGACGATGAGCAGGTTGTCCAGGGGCCGGGCGCTCGGTTCGACGACGACGACCTGGTTGGCCTGGTAGCCCTGCCAGGGGTCGCCCTTGGTCACCGGGCTCCCGCTCGCGGAGCGCGGCGCGACGAGCGGGTTGCCGCAGCCGCAGCGGACCCTCGGCATGCCGTGTTCGTCGACGAGCACGGCCGTGCCGGCCTGGAGCACGGCCTGGAAGTCCTCGGGGTGGCCGCCCTTGTACCCGTGGCTGGTGACCCGGGTGTCGGCGCGGAGCACCACCGGGGTGAGTCCGCGCAGGAACTCGGGGAGCTTCGCCTGTTCGACTCCGGCGACCGAGGCGAAGGCGCGGCCCCTGGCCTCGTCGGCGACGAGGTAGCCGACCTGTCGTTCCACGTCGCAGCTGCCGAACCGCTGGGTGCCGCCGTAGAGGCCGGGGGTGGCCGCGCCGATCGTACGGATGCCCCGGCCGCTGCGGTTCGGCAGCGGGGGCTGCACCGGGGCGGACTCGCGGGTGGCGAACGATGCCGTGAAGGGCGCGGCGCCGGCGGCGCCGACGGGCTGGAGCTGCACCTCCTTGCTCTCCGCGGCCGGGCCCTTCGTCACCTCGGGCGGCGAGCCCGTGCATCCCGCGGCGAGCAGTCCGACGAGGGCGAAGAGGGTTGTGCAGGTCGGTAGGTGACGGCGCGACGTATGACGGGGTGTCATCGGTGCGGTTGCGTCGTTCACGTCTTTCACGCTGATCTCCCTATTCGCCCCGAGTTGTCACCTCTTGTCTGCCGCATGTTCCGGAGCCCCGCAAGTGGAGCGCCGCGAGTGGGGCACCGACGCCCGAACGCAGGGTCTTGAACATGTTCAACAAACCCCGTAGGGTCACGACCATAACTTGAACACGTTCAAAGGAGAGTGCCGTGACGGTACTCGTCAACCTGATCGTCATCCTGGGCATGTTCTACGTCGTCCCCGTGGGCCTGCTCCTCATCGACCCCGTCCGGCTGCGCGCCGCCGCCCGGCTGTGGCCGCTCGCCGCCCTCCCCGGGGCGCTGTGCCTGTGGCTGCCGCGCGGCGCGGCCGCCACGGCGCTCGCCGCGTTGTACGCGTGCGCGGCGCTGGCGCCGGCCGCCCACGCACCGGCCCGGTTGCTACGGACCCGCTCGCTCGCCCCCGCCGAGGTGGCGGCGCTCACGGCGCTGGTCGCGCCCTCGGTCGCCGGGATCGCCCTGGTCGCCGAGCGGGCCGGATACCGGCTCTTCGGCTTCGACCTCGACATCCTGGCCCTGACCGTCCCCCACTTCCACTTCGCCGGGTTCACGGCGGCGCTGGTCGCCGGGCTGGTCTGCCGGTCGGCGGGTGCGCGGCGGTGGGCGCGCTGGGCGGCGTACAGCGTGCCCGCCGGCACGCTGCTGGTACTCCTCGGATATTTCGTGGACGACTGGGCCGAACTGCTGGGGGCGATAGTGCTGACGGCGGGAATGTGGGCCGTGGCGCTCGTGACCTGGCGCGATCTGCGACCCGTCGCCGGCGACCGGACCACGGGCACCCTGTTGGCGGTGTCGGCGGCCGTACTGGTCGCCACGATGCTGCTCGCCCTGTGGTGGGCGGTCGGCGAGGCCACCGGGATCGCGCACCCCACCCTGACCTGGATGGCCGCGACGCACGGCCTCGGCAACGCGCTCGGCTTCGCCCTCTGCTCGCTGCTGGCCTGGCGCCGCCTGACCGCCGGCCCGACCGCTCCGGCAGGGCCGACCGACCCGACCGCGCCGGCCGCCGTGCCCACTGCCCCGGCCGCCGTACCCGCTCCGACCGCCCCCGCGATGACCCCGGCACCGCCGGCCGCGACCCGCTGACCGCGCACCCCCGAACGGAGACCACCCCATGACCCGCCTCACCAGCACCGGCCGGGACGCCCTCAACTACCCCGACCGCGGCGCCACCCTGCGCCGACCCCTGCCCGACGGCTACCACCACCTGCACCACCGGGCCCGCGTCGGGCGCGGGCGCGAGGTGTTCGAGGCGGCCGGCAGAGCCGTCTCGGAGTTCGCGATGCACCGGGCGACCGGGGCCCGCGTCCGGACGGACGGCCCCGCCGCCCCCGGGGTGCGGGTGGAGATCGGGCTGGGCGTCGGCCCGCTGCGCGTCACCGTGCCCTGCGAGGTGATCTGGGTACCCGACGCCCCGGACCGTGCCGGATTCGCCTACGGCACCCGGACCGGGCACCCCGAGAGCGGCGAGGAATCGTTCCTGGTGGACCTCGCCGAGGACGGCACCGTCTGGTTCGAGGTCACCGCCTTCAGCCGGCCCGCCGTCTGGTACACCCGTCTCGCCGGCCCGCTCGTCCCCGTCCTGCAGCGCGGTTACGCCCGGCTGCTGACCCACCACCTGCGCGGGCTGGCCGCGACCGGCTGATACTGGAGGGGATGGACTGGTTCACCGCACCCGCCTACTGGCCGGCCCGGATCTTCTTCCAGCGGACCCTCGCCGGTGTCTACGTCCTCGCCTTCGTCGGGGCCGCCCTGCAGTTCCGGGCCCTGATCGGAGCCCGCGGCATGCTGCCCGTCCCGCAGTACGTGCGGTACGTGCCCTTCCGCAACGCCCCGAGCCTCTTCCAAATCCACTACTCGGACCGGCTCTTCGCCTGCTGCGCCTGGGCCGGCGCGCTGCTCGCGGCGGCGCTCGCGGCGGGGGCCGGGGACAGGGTTCCGCTGGGCGCGGCCATGGCGATGTGGGCCGTCCTGTGGCTGCTGTACCTGTCCGTCGTCAACGTGGGGCAGACCTGGTACTCCTTCGGCTGGGAGTCGCTGTTGCTGGAGGTGGGCTTCCTCGCCGTCTTCCTGGGCAACGCCCGGACCGGGCCGCCCGTGCTGGTGCTGTGGCTGCTGTGGTGGGTGCTGTTCCGGGTGGAATTCGGCGCCGGGTTGATCAAGATGCGGGGCGACGCCTGCTGGCGCAAGCTCACCTGCCTCTACCACCACCACGAGACGCAACCCATGCCGGGACCGCTCAGCCGGTTCTTCCACCACCTGCCGAAGCCGCTGCACCGGGTGGAGTGCGCGGCGAACCACGTGACCCAACTCGTCGTCCCGTTTCTGCTCTTCATCCCTCAGCCGGTGGCCTCGTACGCCGCCGCCGTGATGATCGCCACCCAGTTGTGGTTGGTGCTGTCCGGCAACTTCGCCTGGCTGAACTGGCTGACGATCGCGCTCGCCCTGTCGGCCGTCGACTTCACCCGGTTCACCGCAGCGCCGCCCGCCGCCGCCTCGCGCGGAGCGCCGCTCTGGTACGTGGTCCTGGTGTGCGCGGTGACCGTCCTGGTCCTGGTGCTGAGTCGGCACCCGGTCGCCAACATGGTCTCGCGGCGCCAGGTGATGAACCGCTCCTACGACGGGCTCCACCTGGTCAACACCTACGGGGCCTTCGGCTCGGTCGGCCGGATCCGCGAGGAGGTCGTGGTGGAGGGCACCGACGACCGGACGCCGCGCCCGGACGGCGCCTGGCGGGAGTACGGCTTCAAGGGCAAACCGGGCGAACTCCGGCGGATGCCGCGCCAGTTCGCCCCGTACCACCTGCGCCTCGACTGGCTCATGTGGTTCGCCGCGCTCTCCCCCGGCTACGCGCGGGACTGGTTCGGGCCGTTCGTCGAGCGGCTGCTCGCGGGCGACCGGGACACGCTGCGCCTGCTGCGCCACAACCCCTTCCCGGACGCCCCGCCCCGTTTCGTACGGGCCCGGCTGTACCGCTACCGGTTCACCACCCGGAGCGAGTTCCGCGAGACGGGCGCGTGGTGGCACCGCACGTTGGTGCGCGAGTACCTGCCGCCGACCCGACTCACGGACGCCGCCGCCTCAGAGCCCGAGTAGGGCGGCCTCCCGCTCGGCGGATATGCCCTTCTTCGGGCGGTCGGGCCGGTGCGGGGCGACGCCGCCGAGGCTCCGCAACCAGGCCCAGGTGTCCGCGGCCGTCTCCTCGACGGGCCGGCACGTCAGGCCCGCGTCGAGCGCCTTGGTGACGTCCGCGCCGAAGATGTAGTCGTGCAGCTCGCCCTCGGGAAGCCAGATCGGCAGTTCCGTCCACGGCTCGACGCCGGCCTTCTCGATCACGTCGTCCGCCGTCCAGCGCGGCTCGACCGCACCTCCGGTGGCCGCGGCGCAGGCCGCGATGAGGCTGCCCATGGTGGCGTGGCCCCTCGGGGACACCACGTCGTAGGCGCCGCCGCGGCCTGCCGCCGCGGCGTCCAGGGTCCAGCGCGCGAGGTCGCGGACGTCGATGTACTGGAGCGGCAGGTCGGGCCGACCCGGGGCCAGCAGCGGGCCGCCGCGGGCCACCCGGTTCAACCACCAGGGCAGCCGGCCGACGTTCTCGTAGGGGCCGATGATCAGGCCCGCCCGGACCAGCAGCGCGTGGTCCCCGAAGGCGGCCTCGACGGCCAGTTCGCCGCCGCGCTTGTCCTCGGAGTAGGCGACGGCCTCCGCGTCCGGTGATCCCTCGACGACCGCACCGGCCTCACCGAGTCCGGCGGGAGACGGGTAGACGTAGACCGAACGGCTGGAGATGTACGTGTACTGCCCGACCCGGCCGGCCAGCAGGCGGGCGCTGTCGCGCACCACGACGGGGGCGCCGCTCCAGGTGTCGACGACCAGGTCCCACTCGCCCTCGGCCAGGGCCGTGAGCCCGTCGGGGGCGGTACGGTCCCCGTGGAGCGCGCTCGTGCCCGGCGGGGCGGCGTGGCGACCGCGGTGGAAGACGGTGACGTCCCAGCCCCGGTCGAGGGCGTCCTCGACGATCGCACGCCCGACGAATTCGGTCCCACCCAGCATCAACAGTTTCATGGGTCGAGACTGCACGGCCACGGGTGGGACGGGGAAGTGTTGATCGCCATCAGCGATCACGCCTTGGGCGGACGCGGAACGGGAACTCCGCTCGCGCCCCCGTCGCTCCTCGGCGCGGGGGCGCGGACCGGTGCCCCGGACGGGGCCGTCCGGAGGACTTCTAGTCGATGCCGGGCAGGATGTGGGGTTCGGCCAGGTCGTCCTCGTAGCCCGCCAGCCGGATCGGCGCGGAGCGTGCCCACACTTCGAGGCTGCCGAGTTCGTCGGACTTCGTGTGCGCCCCCCGACCGGTTCGCTCCATGGTCTGTTCGGGCTTCTTCGTTTCAGTCACCGCGCACTCCCTTGTGTCGCGTAACCCGGCGAGCACGACCGCACGCCGGAGATAGGGAAATATAAGAGTTTCCGGACGCGGTGGCGCCTTGGTGGAGCGGTGCCCGGGTGGGGCTCCTTGCGGTCAGGGTACACATATGAGCGGGGCCCCGCTCGATGGAAGGGTAAAATCCACGCTGGACCGCATGTTTTCGCCCGGAGTTCAGTGAGTTGTGGGCCGGCGTGTCGCCCCGGACCGATCTGCTCGACGACGGTGACACGCGCGCCGGCACGACGGAAGGAGCGGCGGTGACGGTGGCGGACGTGCCGGAGACCGGCAGTGTCGACGAACTGATGGAACGGCTGGACACGCACCGGGGCCGCGATCACGGGCTGCGGACGGCGGCGCTGCTGCGGCGCTCGCACCCGTCCGACAAGGAACTCCAAGTGGCCGGACTGCCGCACGGGTTGGCCGGTGAGGTGCGTCCGCTCCTGGGCGCCCGCGTGGCGGGCCTCGCCCGGCTCCGGACGCGGAGACCTTGCGTCAGGCCTCGGAGAGCGCGGCGACCGCGGGTCTGAACCCGGGGGTGATGGAGGACTGGCGTCCGGTCCTCGAACTGCTCGCCGCGCGCGTGCGCGGAACGGGCTGACCGCCGCCCCCGGAAGAGGACACCGAGGACGCCGGGGACGCCGGGGACACCGAGGACACCAAGGACGCCGGGGACGCCGAGGGGGGGCGCCCGCCGGGGGGGCCCCCCCGGGGGCGCGGG